>JBBQZD010000006.1:0-35909 GCA_038208045.1 Gemmatimonadales bacterium
GTCTGCGGGCCGTCGGCGATGCGCACGAGCGCCCCGCCCAGCGGCCGTCCGCCGTCCGCACCGACCACCCGGCCGCGCAGGGTGCCATTGCCCAGGTGCACCGCGCGGATGGGCGGCGCCAGCGTGTCGGCGCGCGGCGCGCTGTCGCCCGCAGTGACCGTCCGCGCCGCACCGAGGAACAGCTCGCGCCGCAGGAGCCCCGACTTCGGGGGATGCAGTTCGATCACGTCCGTCGAGTCGGCGGCGTGGCTCGCGCTGAGGAACACCGAGCCCGCACCCGGCAGGTTGCACATCACGAACATGCCGTTCGCGGTGCTCGTCGCGCGCACGCGCTCGCGACGCGGTTCCATGGCGCCATTCCGCCGGATGGTGAACTCGAGCCATTCGCTGGTCACCACTGCCCCCGCCACCGGGGCGCCGTCGCCTGCGGCGCGAACCGTGCCCACCAGCAGCGCGCCCGTGGCGGTGTCCGGCAGCCACTGCGGTCCGCACATGGCCGCTTTCAGCATGGTCTGCGACGGCGTGGTGAGGTCGGTCCGCACCGAACGCCGACCCTTGACGACGACGCTGCGGTAGATGGGCTCCGTGCCGAGCGAGTCGAGCAGCGCATGGAAGAAGCCCAGCGCGTACTTCCCGTCGGGCACGTCGGCGAAGGCGAACCGGCCCGTCGAGTCGGACGCCACCGTGCGCGTGAAACTCGCCGCGCCATTCACGGACGACAGCTGCACCCAGGCGCCCGCCAGTGGCGCGCGGGCGATGGTGTCGCGCACCGTCCCGCTGACGCTCGCGCCGCTGCTCGCGTTGCTCGCGTTGCGCGCGCGACGCGCGGTGTCGGCCACCTGCGCGGCGGCGGGCCGCGCCGTCAGGGCGAACAGGGCGGTGAGAAGGAGCAGGCGAAGGCGCATGCGCGGGCGGCCAGACGAAAAAGGGATGCCATCCAAGCTATGGGGGGCGGGAACCGCCGCCAGACCAGCCGGTGCGCTACCGCCGCATGGGCTGCAGGGCGACCGCCCACCGGTGCAGCTCGTCGAGCATCTCCGTGGCCTTCTTCGGGTGCGCCTCGCTCGGCACGAACGCTCCCGTCGCCGGGTCGATGTGCTGGGTAATGCGGTAGATCGTCACCGCTTCGACGATGGGCACGACCTTGAACGTGGTGAGCACCTGCTTGGTCATCTGCACGCTGCGCAGCGCCGCCGACTCACCGCCGTAGCTCGCGAACGCCGCGGGCTTGTAGGTCCACTCGTGGTACAGGAACTGCAGCGCGTTCAGCAGCGCGGCCGGCATCGAGAAATCGTACTCGGGAAGCACGAGCACGAAGGCATCGGCCCGTGCGACCGTCGCGCTCCAGCGCCGCGTGTGCTCGTGCACGTAGCGCTGCAGCCGGGGATGGTCCGGCTCGTCGAAGACCGGCAGCTGGAAGTCCGCAAGCTCCAACAGCTCCACGGCGAACGCGCCGTGCGCAAGCGCCTGCTGGTGCATCCACGCGCCAACGGCGGTGCCCTTCCGGCCGGGGCGGGTGCTGGCGATGAGTATCTGGAGAGTAAGCATTGGACGTGTGGTTGAAGGTCGTCGTCATCTGACGTACGCTGTCGTGCCGTGCCGTGCTGTGCGATGCGCCGCGCTACGTCGCCGTGGCCGTCCGCACCGCCGGCGCCACGACCGTGCCGTACAGCTCGATCGCCCGCATCATCTGCGCGTGCGGCATGGTGCCGACGCTCAACTGCAGCAGGAAGCGGTCGTTCGCGAACAGCGCGTGCGCGTGCAGGATCTTGTCGATCACCTGCTGCGGGCTTCCCAGCAGCAGCGCGCCCTCCGGGGCACGCTCGGCGTCGAAGTGCGCACGCGTCGGCGGCGGCCAGCCGCGCTCCTTGCCGATGCGGCCCATGGCGTCGGTGTAGCGCGGATAAAAGGCCTCGACGGCCGTCGCTTCGTCATCGGCAATGAAGCCGTGCGAGTTGATGCCCACCCGTGCCTTGGCCGGGTCGTGCCCGCCGCGCGCCCAGGCATCGCGATAGATGTCGACGAATGGCGTGAAGCGCGCGGGCTGGCCGCCGATGATCGCGATGGCCAGCGGCAGGCCCAGCATGCCCGCGCGGAACGCCGAGTGCGGCGTGCCGCCGATGGCGATCCAGACCGGCAGCGGATCCTGGATGGGCCGCGGATACACCGGCTGGTCCTTCAGCGCCGCGCGGTGCTTCCCCTGCCACGTGACGCGCTCGCTGGCCCGCAGCGCGAGCAGCAGGTCGAGTTTTTCCGTGAACAGCTCGTCGTAGTTGGTCAGGTCGTACCCGAACAGGGGAAACGACTCGATGAACGAGCCGCGCCCCGCCATGATCTCCGCGCGGCCTCCCGACAGCAGGTCGAGCGTGCTGTACTCCTGGAAGACGCGCACCGGATCGTCCGAGCTCAGCACCGTCACCGCGCTGGTCAGGCGGATGCGCGTCGTGCGCGCCGCCGCCGCGGCCAGCACCACGGCCGGCGTCGAGACCGAGAAGTCGGGCCGGTGATGCTCGCCCACGCCGTACACGTCCAGACCCACCTGGTCGGCCAGCTCGATCTCCTCGAGCAGGTCGGCGAGCCGCCGGGCCGCGTCCGCGCGCACCCCGGTGGAGGGGTCGATCGTCGTTTCTGCAAAGCTGTAGATGCCGAGTTCCAGAAGTCCGCCTATTTATCTTTGTACTGAGATATATATGCCGGCGGCGCGCCGCGGACAAGGCCGGACGCCGCGGTGGGCGCGGCGCTTACATTACCCCCCATGAACGCGAAGGAGCGCTATCTCGCCTTCCGCCGGTCGGCGCCGCGCGCGCCGCACCTCGAGGCGCGCAACGTCCGCGCACGCGGCCTCGACTTCGCCGTCTTCACCACGCCGCCCGTCGCCGGAACTCGGCCACTCGCCTGCGTCAACGGCGGCATGGTCTACTCGCACATCCTGCTCTGGCCGGCGCTCGCCCCACTCGCGGCGCGCCGGCAGTTGATCCTCTACGATCTGCGCGGACGCGGACTCAGCCAGGTGCCGCCGGGCCCGCGCGCTGCGCGCATCGAGCACGACGCGCTCGACCTCCCCGCCCTCCGCGACGCCCTCGGCATTCACGAATGGGACGTCCTCGGCCATTCCTGGGGCGGGGGCATCGCCATGCTCGCCGCCGCCGAGGATCCCGACGGCGTGCGCAACCTCGTGCTCGTGGACGCGGTGGGACTCACGCCCGAATGGCTGCACGCCCTGCATGAGACCGCGCTTGCCCGGCTCACGGGCCCGGCGCACGACCGGCTCGCCGCGTTCGATCCGCTGCTGCTGCAGGATCCTGAGCCGGCCCGGCAGGCCGAATACAATCGCGCCCTCTATCCCGCCTGGTTCCACGACGGTGAACTCGGGGCGATGTTCACGCCGCCGCTCGCCCGCAGCGACGCCGGCGCGGCCGTCGTGGCGCGCCTGCGGCGCGAAGGGTTCGACTGGCGTGAGCGGGCCGCCAGCATCCGTGCACGCACCTTGCTCGTGCACGGCACCTCCGATCTCATTCCCGTGGCGCAGGCCGTGCGCACCGCGCAGGTGATTCCCGCCGCCAAGCTCGAACTGATTCCCGATGCCGGGCACATGCCGTTCTGGGAACAACCCGAGACGTTTTTCGCCGCCGTGGAGGCCTTCCTCGCGTGAACCGGATCGTCGCGCTGCTCGTGCTGGTGCTGCTGGCCATGGCCGCATTCATCGTCGTCGAGGCCCGCAAGGTTCCCGCGCGCGCCGCGGCGTCGGTCGCCGCCGCGCCGGTCACCGTGGATTCCGCGGACGCCGCCCCGACGGCGGCGTCCGCCTCAACGCCGAACTCGCTGGTGGACGTGCGCGAGTCGACGCTGCCTCCTCCGACGCGCGACCTCGCCGAGATCCAGCGCCGGCTCGCCAGCGGCGAGGCGGGCACGTACATCCGCGAGATCCTGCTGCAGCGCGAGGACAACATCGCCCGCTGGCCCGACCGGCAGGTCGAGCCGCTGCGCGTCTGGATCCAGCCGACGAGCACGTTGCCGGACTTCCGCGCCAGCTATCCCGTGCGGGCCCGCGAGGCGTTTGAGCGCTGGATGCACGCCGGCGTGCCGGTGTCGTACGTCTTCGTCATCGATTCGGCGCGCGCCGACATCCCGGTGACGTGGATTGACCACTTCGACATGCCCATCACGGGGCGTACGCGGTGGACGCGCGACCAGAACTGGTGGATCGTCGGCTCGAGCATCGAGATCGCGCTGCACCACCAGAACGGCGCGGCACTCGACCCTGAGGCCATTCATGCCATCGCGTTGCACGAGATCGGGCACGTGCTCGGACTTGACCACACGCAGGACGAGCGCAGCATCATGGCCGCGCGCGTGCGCGTGAGCGCACTGAGCGACGGTGACGAGCACACGGCGCAGCTGATCTACAGCCTGCCGCCGGGCTCGGTAGTCAAGCCGTAGCGCGCGCCCCTCAGGGCGCCAGCGGTCCCGCGCCCTCGGCCGACCGGACGATCAGCGTCGACGGATCCACCAGCTCCACCGTGGCCGAGGCGATCATGATGCGCCCGTTGCTCGCCTCCACCTCGGTGAGGATGCGCCGGAACAGGCGGTTCTTCGTCGCGCGGCGGCTCTTGAAGTCCACCACGTAGCGCACCGTGAACTCGATCCAGTTGTCGGTGAGTACCATCGCCACCATGGGATCGACGATGGCATCCTCTACCATGTAGGTGCGGGTGATCCGCCCCCATGCCCGCTTCGCGCCGGCAGAAAAATCGGCGAGCTCCTCGTCGGCGATACGCGCCAGCATCTCGCGCGTGGCGTTCCAGTCGCAGCCGTAGCGCACCGGGAGCTGGATCTCGTCCCACAGGAACGGAAAGTCGCCGGAGTAGTTGTACACCGGCTCCTTGAACACGAAGCTGTTGGCCACTCGCACCACGCGGCCGGTGTACAGGTCGCCCTTCACCCACTCGCCCATTTCCATGATCGTCGTGCGGAGCACGCCAATATCTATGACGTCGCCCCTGATGCCGCCCAGCTGCACCCGGTCGCCGATGGAGTAGAAGGACGAGAACGAGATCGCGAACCAGCCGGCCACCGAGGCAATGACTTCCTGCAGCGCAAACGCGATGCCGGCGCCCGCCACCCCGATGGTCACGCCGAAGCC
The DNA here is from genome assembly GCA_038208045.1 of Gemmatimonadales bacterium. Classification (GTDB taxonomy): domain Bacteria; phylum Gemmatimonadota; class Gemmatimonadetes; order Gemmatimonadales; family Gemmatimonadaceae; genus PNKL01. The sequence continues at coordinate 5,144 of JBBQZD010000006.1, forward strand.
GCTCAGTCTCCCGCCGTAGACGGCTACCACCACGAGCAGGCCAAGCACGTAGCCGAGGAAGGTCACCCCCTTCCGTGCGCGATAGCGTGACCCCGAGTCCTTGACCAGGCGCCCCAGCGAGCGACTCGTCAGGCGCACCAGCATCGCGACGACGACGAGGCCGAACGCGACCTGCAGGAGGTGGCGAACGGTGGGATTCTCAAACCAGCGTACGGCAGCGTCCATGATCGGGTTCCCGGTGGCGAAAACGTACGGCCGCCTGAATGGTGTTACCGATCACGACGGCGGGAAAGGGTGGGCGGGAGCCGCAGCCCTCACGGCCGACTTGACGACGCGCCGTCCCGGCCGGCGTGGCCGTACTCGCCGGACTGGATGTTCTGGATGCGGTTGACGTACTCCGCGTCCGAAATGCCGTTCTTCCAGGTACCCGTTGCCCGCGCGCCGACGTACCCCGCCAGGAACAACCCGGTCACGGCCGCCGCGAAGGCCAGCGGTCCAACGCGGCGCGCCCCCATCCGGACTTCCAGCGCGCCTTTCACCGGGCAGACGGCCACGCAGTCCAGACAGCCGGTGCACTCGGCGCTCGCCACCGCATGCTTGGTCGACACCGGCAGGCGGGCCATGCACGCCTGGTCACACATCCCGCACGACACGCAGGCGTCGGCATTGCGACGAATCCGGGTCGGCGACGCCCAGGAGAACAGCCCGAGCAGGGCGCCGTAGGGACACAGGTAGCGGCACCAGAATCCCTGAATGAGCATCGACCCCACGACCAGCGTCCCGATGGTGACGAGGCCGACCGTTCCCATGTTGACGAAGAAGAGGCCCATCTTCACGTCGGCCACGCGGTTGTACGGCGACTCGAGAAAGCTCGTCAGGGCCCCCGCGTTCATGACGATGATCGACACCACGAAGAAGCCCATCAGCACGTACTTCAGGCTGCGCAGCGGAATGTCCAGCCATCGCGCGGGACGAAAGTTGCGCCCGAAGATCCATCGCCCGAGGCGGGCCGCCCACTCGGACGCGAACCCCACCGGGCAGACCCACGAACAGAAGGCCTTCCGCAGGAGGATGGCCAGCGCGATGGCCACAAGCACCAGCACGGTGGCCGCCGGATGGATGGTGTTGATACTCCCCTGATAGGTCCAGTCGAGCAGGCCCATGAGGCCGCTGATGGGAAGGAATGCTTCGGCCCCCGTGGGCCGGCTTGGAAGCGGCAGGGTGCCGGCTTGCGCGGCCCGGTACCAGCGCGCGAACTGAATGCCCAGCAGCAGGCAGGTGACGGAAAACCCGACCTGGACGAGAATGCGAATCCGGAACTTGCGTTCAGCCCGGCGCCCCGTGCGGCCGGAAAGCCACGGCGAAGGCGATGAGAACTGAGTCAGGAGTTTCATGCGAGCGGTCGGTCAATGGAGGGAATCGTCGCCGGAAGATCACCGGTGACGACGTCAGCAGGGGCTGGTGGAAGTCAGCCGGCATGCGGCCGCAACGACGCCAGTGTGTGCTTCAAATTAGCCATGGAGCAATGGGCAACTTGTGGGACATTCCGCTCGGTTTCTCAGAGAATTCCCCGACAGGATCTCGCCCGCGGCACTGTAGGTTGCAAGCAAGCGGCATCTGCTGCCTACACGTTGACGAGGAGACACTGTCGTGACCATCACGGACAGACTGCAAGGCAAGCGCGGCGTCGCCATTTTGCACGACCCGCTGCTGAACAAGGGGACCAGCTTCACCGAGGCCGAGCGCGACGCGTTGGGACTGCGCGGCCTGTTGCCGCCCAAGGTCACCACCCAGGCGCAGCAGGCAGACAAGGTGCTCAGCAATATCCGGCACAAGCCCACCGACCTCGACCGGTACACGTATCTCGTGTCCCTCCAGGAACGGAACGCGGCGCTCTTCTACCGCGTGGTGATGGACAACCTGGATGAGTTGATGCCGATCATCTACACCCCGACGGTCGGCCTGGCCTGCCAGAAATACGCGCTCATCTTCCGCCGCCCGCAGGGGCTGTTCATCTCTTGCAAGAACCGCGGCAAGTTCAAGGAATTGCTGCAGAACTGGCCCAACCCCGACATCCGCATGATCGTCATCACCGATGGCGAGCGCATTCTCGGCCTCGGCGACCTCGGCGCGAATGGCATGGGCATTCCGGTGGGAAAGCTGTCGCTGTACACGGCGTGCGCCGGCCTCGCGCCCGAGCAGTGCCTGCCGGTCATGCTGGATGTCGGCACCAACAACCAGGCGCTGCGCGCCGATCCGCTGTACATCGGCGAGTCGCAGGACCGCATGCGCGGTGCGGAATACGATGAGCTGGTCGAGGAGTTCGTCACCGCCGTGCAGGAGGTCTATCCCAAGGCCTGCATCCAGTTCGAGGATTTCGGCAACACCAACGCCTTCCGGCTGCTGCACCGGTACCGCGACCGGATCTGCACGTTCAACGACGACATTCAGGGCACGGCGGGTGTCACGCTCGCCGGCCTGTACGCCTCGCTGCGGCTCACGGGAGGCACGCTCGCCGACAAGAAGTTCCTCTTTCTCGGAGCCGGCGAGGCCGGTGTCGGCATCTGCGACCTGATCGTGCGGGCGCTCATGGCGGAGGGCCTGAGCGAAGCCGCCGCGCGCCAGAAGTGCTGGCTCGTCGATTCCAAGGGGCTCGTGACCCGGTCCCGCTCCGATCTGGCCGAGCACAAGCTGCCCTACGCGCACGACCACGCGCCGCTGCCCGACCTGCTGGCGGCGGTCGAAGCGCTGCAGCCCACGGCACTCATCGGCGTCTCGGGCACGCCCTCGTCCTTCACCGAGCCGGTCGTGAGGGCCATGGGGCGCATCAATGCCAACCCCGTCATCTTCGCGCTCTCCAACCCCACGTCGAAGGCCGAATGCACCGCGGAGCAGGCGTACACCTGGACGGACGGACGCGCGATCTTCGCCAGCGGCAGTCCGTTCCCGCCGTTCACGCTGGCGGACAAGACGCATGTGTCCGGACAGGGCAACAACTCCTACATCTTCCCGGGGGTCGGCCTCGGAGTGATCGCCAGCGAGTCCACCCGCGTCACGGAAGAGATGTTCGCCACGGCGGCCACGACGCTGGCCTCGCTCGTGACTGAGGAGGACCTGGCGATGGGTCGCGTCTTTCCCGACCTGCAGCGTATCCGCGAGGTGTCCGTCGCCATCGCGGTGGCGGTGGCGGAGGTCGCGTTTGCCCGCAAGCTCACCCACATGCCGCGGCCGCGCGACATGGCCGCGCATGTCCGGTCGCAGATGTACGAGCCCGTGTACCGGGACTACGTGTAGACGGCAGACGGTCGGCGTGACTGGTGGAAGGTGGAATGACCGCGGGGCGGGCCGATGCAATGGCCCGCCCCGCCGTCGTCGTGGCGTGTCGTGCCTCACCCTACCATTTCAGCCACACCGTGCGGGCCTTCCCCATCCGCACGACCTTCAGCTTCAGACTCTTCGACTCGCTCTCTCCGATCATCCGCTGGAGCAGCCGCGCGCTCGTCACCTCGAGATCGCCGGCTTCGACGATGACGTCGCCTCCCTTCAGGCCGGCAAGCGCGGCGGGCGACTCGGCCACCACGCGCTGCACCATGACGCCGCTCGTGGCGCCGGTGAGGTCCCGGAAGTCGTCGGTGAGCGTGGTGAGTTGCGCGCCCGCCACGATGCTGGAGAAACCCGCGATCGCCACCGGCGGCGGCGGTTCAAAGGTCCACGTGAAGCTGGGCGCTGACGAAACGCGCGGCGCCTCCGGTGCGGCACGCGGTGCCGGCGGGCGGCTGGGCGTACGGACCCTCGACGCGCCCGCCGCCGGCACGCGCATCGGCTGCATGATCAGCTCGAGATCATTGCACTGGTCGCCGAAGCCATCCGGCCGCTTCTGCACTTGCACCACCAGCGTCTGCTCCTTGCCGTCGCGATCGAGGCGCAGCGGCACCCGGCGTCCCGGCACAAGGAATTGCGCGAAGACCACGTCGCGGCCCACCACCTCCCGGCCTTCGACGGCGATCAGCCGGTCGCCGCCCCGCACGCCCGCGCGGTCGGCCGGCGAGCCGGACTCGACCGTCACGATCTCGGGCGGTTCCCGGAACCGGAAGACCTGCGGCCCGGCATTGTCCTGGTTCACCGTGTACGAGCCGTTGAAGGTCACGCCGAGGTAGCCCTCCGGCGCCCGGTCGCGGCGGTTCTCGCGCGAGCAGGCCATCTGGACCTTCGACAGCATCTGCACGTTGCTGCGGGCAATCTTCTCCAACTGGTCCTCGAGCGCACGCTTGCGCGCCTCGCTCACCGTCGCCCCCGCATACTCGCGCAACGCCAGGCCGATGCGTTCCTCCAGCGCCCGCGACTGCATCAGCGCCTTGAGCAGGCTGTCGATGCCCTCGAGTCGCACGACGGCGATGGTGTCCGCCACGATGACAAGCCGGCGCTCCGCCGAGCGCGGCACCGTGGTGGTCTGCTGCGCCACCACCGCCCGCGCCGTCGTCGCCAGCACGGCGCCCGCCAGCAACACCGGCGCAATGCGCCGAAGAATGAAGTGTCCCGTCATGTCAAATGCATCCCGGTTCATCGGTTCCGTCGATAGCTGTCGTTTCTGTCGTTTCTGTCGTTTCTGTCGTCTTCTGTCGTTTCTGCGCCTCAGTATCTTGCCAGCTTCTGCGAAGCCGGCAGCGCCGCCGTGTACTGCCGGAGCGTGGCTTCGCGCGCCGCCACCGCCGACAGGTAGTACTGGTTGAGCACCGGATCCTGCGGCGCCTGGTACAGCGCCGTGCGCGTGGAGGCCACGATGTTGTCCAGCGCATTCAGCCGGGCGCGGTAGGTGTTCACGTTCAGGCCGATGAAGTGCGACGTCGTGTCCTGCGCGGCCAGGTACGCCGCCGCATCGGAGTACTGCTGCTGCGCTGACGCCAGCACCTGCATTGCCGCCTGCGACGACCCGAAGCTCGCCGCCGCCGGCACGGCACCCGCATCCCCGGCGCCGGCTCGCCCGGACGCGGACTGCGGCGCCGGTGCCAACCCGAACCCGGCCGTCCATCGGCCGAGGGCCGCGCTGCCCGCGACACGCACCAGGCCCGCCGCAATGCGCACCACCCAGCGCAGGCGTGACGCGCGCGCTGCGGGCGCCGTGGGGGAGACAATCCCTTCGGCCTTCAGCATCGCGCCCAGCGCGGCCCAGTCGTTGAGCGGTGTTCCCTCGCGCGGCACGTCGGTGGCGGCCATCCGCACCAGGCGGCGGTAGGCACCGAGTTCGCGCGCACAGTCGGCGCAGGCGGCAAGGTGCGTCGCCTCGTCGGGCAACGCCGTCTCGTCCACCAGCGCGGCGAGTCGTTCAGGAGAGATGTGCGACATGTGACGATTCCTGCGTGTTGGGTGCATCCACCAGATGGGCGAGCAGGCCGCGCAGCTTCGCGCGTGCCTTGAACAACTGCGATTTCGATCCGCCGGCCGTGATGCCAAGCTCGGCCGCGATTTCCTCGTGCGTGTATCCCTCCACGTCGTGCAGCACGAACACCGTTCGTGCCCCCGGCGACAGCTTTTGCACCGCGTGGTCGATCGTCTCGGCGAGCAGCGCGCGATCGCCGTCGTGCTCCACCGTCGCGGTCTCCTCCTCGATGTCCGTCTCCGCCTTGCCGATCCGCCGCAGCGACCGCAGCGCGTTCAGCGTGCGGTTCACCGCGATGCGGTGCGCCCAGGTGGAGAACTGCGAATCGCCGCGATACGTGGGGAGCGCACGGAAGATCTGGATCCAGACTTCCTGTGCGATATCGGCGGCCTGGTCCGGGTCGCCCACGAGTCGGCGGACCACGGCGTCGATGCGCGGCGCATACTGCACCCAAAGGGCGCGGAATGCGGCCTCATCGCCGTGAATGGCGCGTCGAATCGTGAGCTGGTCTGCCATGGCGGTCCGTTGAATGAGTCACCCGGTGGCTCTATATGGTTGCCCGGTGACCGCCCCGCCTCCGATTCGTCTTGCGGGTACGAGGCTTGCAGTGTAGTCCTTCCAGTTCGTCCAACTTGCGCTGTGCACTGTACCCGCGCGACTCCTGTGCGGTTTCAGTGGCCGTTTCTCGCCCTTTCCAGGCCAGCCATGATCCTTCATCTCCTTGCAGCACTTGCACTTGGCGGCTTCGGCGACGGCCTGCCCGTGCGCTCGCCTGCGAGCGTGGGGATGTCGTCGGAACGCCTGGAGATCATCGACCGCGTGGTCCGGGAGGGCATTCGCGCCGGGGGCTTCCCGGGTGCCGCGGTCGTCGTCGGCCGGCGCGGCGCGGTCGTGTGGAAGAAGGGATTCGGCACCCTCGGCTGGGGGAGCGACAGCCCCGCCGTCTCCGCCGATCGCACCATCTATGATCTCGCCTCGCTCACCAAGGTCATCGCCACGACCACGGCGGCGATGATCCTGTACGACGAGGGCAAGCTCGCGCTCGACGCCAAGGTCGCCGACTACCTGCCGGGCTTCGAGGGCCGCTGGAAGGAGCAGGTCACCATCCGGCTGCTGCTCACCCATCGGGGCGGCCTGCCCGCCGGTCGTGACCTGTGGCGCACCGCCAAGTCGCCCGAAGACGCGAAGCAGACCGTCATCGACACGCCGCTCGCCTATCAGCCGGGTCGCTATTTCGAATACTCCGACCTGGGCGCCGACCTGCTGGGCCTGGTCGTCGAGTCGGTCGCCGGCAAGCCGCTCGACGTCTTCCTCAACGAGCGCGTGTTCGGCCCCCTCGGGATGAACGACACCTTCTTCCTGCCGCCCGACTCCGTCGTCGATCGGGTCGCACCCACGGAGGTCTCCCCGCCGCGCGGCTATCCGCTCAAGGGACAGGTGCACGACGAGAACGCGTACGCGCTCGGCGGCGTGGCCGGCCATGCCGGGCTGTTCGGCAGCGCCAACGACCTCGCGGTCTTCGCCCAGATGATGCTCAATGGCGGCGTCTACGACGGCGTGCGCATCATTGCCGATTCTACCGTGCGGTTGTTCACGCAGCGCGCCGCCGGATCGCGCGCGCTCGGCTGGGAGATGGCCGAGGGACGGCATGGGGCGGGCGAGTACCTGAGCCCCGCCGCGTACGGCCACGTCGGATTCACGGGCACCTCGCTCTGGATCGACCCCCAGCGCGACATGTTCGTCATCCTGCTCACCAACCGCGTGCACGCCGCGCGCGCGCGCCGGCCGGCCACGGTCATCGCCGACGTGCGGTCCGACCTCGCCGACGCGGCCGCCTTGTCGGTCACCGATGAGGACCTTCGTATCGAGGCCATGCCCGCCGCCTTTCGCGCCGACCGCGCGGTGAACTGGAACAAGCCCCTGCGGACCAAGCGGACGCGGCGACCGAGCACCAAGGCACGCCGGCCGGCTGCTGCGACGGCGAGGTCCACGACGAAGACTGGCAAGTCGTCCGCGTCGGCCGCGAAAGCCAAGACGACGTCGAAGGCCAAGCCCGCGGCAAAGGCGAAGCCCACCACGAAGGCCAAGCCCACTGTGAAGGTCAGGCCGACTACGAAGGCCAGGCCGACCACGAAGGCCAGGTCGACCACGAAGGCCAGGTCGACCACGAAGGTCAGTAACCCAGCAAAATCGAAGCCCGCATCGTCCGCGAAGCCGCGCGCCTGACCGCTCCGGCTTGAATTCGCACCCCTTCGGGGGTCATACTGCGAACAGCCCAGGAGCCTCCCATGACAGAAGACAACGCCACGCCGCCCGCGACTCCGCCGCCCGCGACTCCAGCGCCTGCGACGCCGGCGCCCGCCAGCGACGACGCGGGCAGTGCGCCCGTGATCATCAGCGAAGACATGGTGAAGCTCGCGCTTCGCCGCGTGAAGGACCCCGAGCTGAACCTCAACATCCTCGACTTGGGGCTCGTGTACGGCATCGCGGTGGACGGAACGACTGTCAGGGTCGAAATGTCGCTGACGTCGCCGGCCTGTCCCTCGGGCGCGGAGCTGCTGGAAGACGCTACCCGGCAGGTCACCGCCATCCCTGGCGTCACCGATGCGCAGGTGAACATCGTCTGGTCGCCGCCCTGGACGCCCGATCGCATCGAGCCGCGCGTGCGGACCTACCTGGGCTTCTAGCGCCGGCGGCAGCGCACGACGACGCTACGACTCGAGATACGGCGACTCGTCGCCCGGAGGCGCCGCCGGCGCGGCCTTGGTAGTGAAGCCCTTCAGGGCCTTCACGAAGTCGTCGCCCATCTCGCCGATCTGCCATTGGCGCAGTCCGGGGATGTCGGTGAGTTCATCCGGGGTGCGCGGCAGCTTGCGGGCAATTGCCTCGAGCCGCTCGCGCGAGCAGAGGACGCCGGGATCGAGCTCGAGCCGCGCGGCGGCCGCGTCACGCACGGCCTTGAGCTTCCCCACCTTGTCGTCGAACGTGGGATCCTTCTCCCACCGGGCGGACTTGGGGAACCGTGGCAATTCCGCCTCCGGCACGGCCAGCCCGCGCGCCACCGCCTCGAGCACCTCGCGTCCCTGCCGTTCCAGAATGCCGCGCGGCATGCCCTTCATGGCGCCAAGGGCTTCGGTTGTGCCGGGCGCCGCACGCGAGATCTCGAGCAGCACCTCATTGGCCACCACGCGGAAGGTCGAGCGGTCGAGCGCGAGCGCCGCGGCGTCGCGCCACTGGGTGACCTCGCGCATCAGCGCGAGCTCTCGCCGCGTGAGGTCGCGCGCGCCCTTGATCTTCAGAAACGCGTCGCCCGGCGCCTCCGGCGCCCAACGGGTGCCCTCGAGCCGCTCGAACTCCTCGCTGGCCCAGCCCCAGCGCTGCTTGCGCTCCAGCTGGTCCTTCAGCACGTCGCGCAGCTGCAGCAGGTGCATGGTGTCCTGCGCCGCGTAGTCGAGCATGCCCTGCGGAAGCGGGCGCATGGACCAGTCGGCACGCTGGTGCTTTTTGTCCAACTTCACGCCGAAGTGCTGCTCGAGCAGCGCCGCCAGCCCGAACGCCTTCACGCCCAGCAGCTGCGCCGCCACGCGGGTGTCGAAGATGCGCCGCACGTGCCAGCCGTAGTCCTGGTGCAGGAGCCGCAGGTCGTAGTCGGCATCGTGGAAGACAACCTCGACCTCGGGATCCTCGAGCAGCGCGCCGAGCGCGGCGGGCGACGCGATCGGCAGCGGGTCGATGATCGCATGCACGTCGCGCGTCGAGAGCTGCAGCAGGTAGATGCGGTCGATGAAGCGGTGAAAGCTCGCCCCCTCGGTGTCGAGCGCGAGCAGGCCCGCGCCCTTGATTCCGTGGAGGAATTTCGAGACCGCGTCATTCGAATCGAGGTACTTCACCGCCGCCGGCGCGCTCTTGGGCACTGCTCGCTTCCTTCCTCTCGGGTGAGATTGGTGGTAGAAATGTAGCTGGAGCCGCGCGATTCTACCCGCACACCCCGCCCATGCCCGCCGAAACCCCGTCCCTCCCCCAGCCGAACGCCCCGAATCCTGCCGGCCCGGTCGATCCGGCGCGGCGGTTCCTGACGCCCAATCACTCCGACCTGGTCCGGGCCGCGCTCATCGTCGTCTTCGTGCTGCTCGGACTCCAGTTCCTCTGGGCCGCGCGGTTCCTGGCCCTGACGGGTTTCATCGGTATCCTCTTCGGGCTGGGCGCTTCGCCAGCCGTGGACGCACTCGAACGGAAGGGCGTGCGACGGGGGGTCGGCAGCCCGCTGATCATCTTCGGCCTCGTGGCCGTGCTGCTCGGCATCGGCGTCTGGTCGGCGCCGACCCTGGTGGACCAGTCGCGCGAGCTGCGCACGCGCTTTCCCGAGGCCGTGGACAAGGCCGAACTCTGGCTCGCCAACCACCAGCCGCGGCTGCTCGATGCGCTCACCGGCACGGACTCCACGGCGGCGGCCATCACGCCTGGCGCGGAGCCCACGCCGGAACTCTCCGTGGGACCAGCCGCTGCCGTGCCGCGGCAAGGACGCCTGGTCCAGGCGATGTTCAATCAGGCACCGCGGTTCAAGGCGGCCGCGCTTGGCATCCTCACCTCCACGCTCGCGGCGGTCGGCGGGTTCGTGCTGGTGATCTTCATCTCGGTGTACATCGCCGCCGAGCCCGACCTGTACCGCCGCGGGCTGCTGCTCCTGTTCAGCCCGCCCACGCGTCGACGGCTCGCGCCGGTACTCACGGCCATCTCGGTGAAGCTGCGTCGCTGGCTCAGCACCCAGTTCCTCGCGATGCTCGTCATCGGCGTCGTGACGACGATCGTGCTGAGCGTCATCGGCGTGCGCGCGGCGGTGCCGCTGGGGGTCATCGCGGGCCTGCTCGAGTTCATCCCGAACATCGGCCCCACGCTCAGCGCCATCCCGGCCATCGCCATGGCCTTCGTCGACTCGCCGCAGAAGACGCTGGCGGTGGTCGTCGCGTACTGGGGCATTCAGTTCCTCGAGAACAACCTGCTCATTCCATACCTGATGAAGGAGCAGCTCGACCTGCCGCCCGCGCTCACCATGATGGTGCAGGTCGTCATGGCGTACCTCTTCGGCCTGCTCGGGCTCTTCGTGGCCACCCCGCTGCTCGCGGCGGTCTTCGTGATGGTTCAGATGCTCGTGGTCGAGGCCGATCCCGACGAGCCGACTGCCTCCGCGCTCATCGTCACGGCGGTCAACGGCGGGGACTCCTCGTGATCACGTTCGCCAACGGGCACGCCATCGGGTTCGACGACGTGGGCAAAGGCGTGCCGGTGCTCTTCCTCCACGGCTTCCCGCACAACCGCTCGCTCTGGTCGCCGCAGCTCGGTGCACTCGCGGCCTCGGCGCGCACCATCGCCATGGACCTCCGCGGATTCGGCGAGAGCCCGCCCTGCGCGTCGACCTCGGTGGATGACTACGCCGACGACGCGGCGGCGCTGCTCACCGAGCTGGGCATCGAGCGGGCGGTCATTGCGGGACTCTCGATGGGCGGGTACGCGACCTTCGCCTTCTGGCGGCGGCATCGCGACCGCGTGCGCGCGCTGATGCTCTGCGACACGCGGGCGGGCGCCGACAGCGACGACACGAGGGCCGCGCGCCGCGTCATGCAGCAGCAGGCGCAGCAGCAGGGCAGCGCCGCCGTGGCCGACCAGATGATCGCCGGCATGGTCGGCAGCACGACGCGCGCCAACCATCCCGAACTGGTGGACGAACTGCATCGCATGATGTCCATCGCCCCCGTGGCCGGCGTGGTCGGTGCCCTCGACGCGCTGATGCACCGCCCCGACTCGACGGCCACGCTCGCCACCATCGCCGTGCCCACGCTCATCGTGGTCGGCGACGAGGACGTGCTCACGCCCGTCAAGGAATCGCGCGCCATGCACCTGGCCATTCCCGGCAGCCGGCTCGAGATCATCGCCGGCGCGGGCCACGTGAGCAACGCCGAGCGGCCGGCGACCTTCAATCACGTGCTGAGCGAGTTCCTCGTCTCGCTCACGGCGCAGTGACGGTTCCGTTATCTTCAGCCGGGTCGTCGTCCGTGATCCGCCGCTGCGCATCCGCCTCCAGTCACCCGCCCCGTGAGCTCCGTCTCCGCCTCTGAATCGTCCCGCCCGGCACGCATCGGCGCGGTGATCTTCCGCAATCGCGGCTGGTTGCCGGTGCCATTTCTCGTCGTGCCGCTGCTCGCGCCGGGCGGCATCACGCGCCTCGGGGTGGCGGTCGCCGCCGTGCTGATCGTGGTGGGCGAGACGTGGCGCCTGTGGGGCGTCGCCACCGCGGGCACCGTGACGCGCCGCCGCTCCCGCGACGTGCAGACGCTCGTCACGCACGGCCCGTTCGCGCTCAGCCGCAACCCGCTCTACAACGGCAACTACCTGCTCTGGATGGGATTCGTCGCGCTCAGCGGCGTCTGGTGGTTCATTCCCGTCGCCACGGTGCTGTTCGCCATCGAGTACTTCTTCATCGTGCGCTACGAGGAGGGCGTGCTCGAGTCGATCTTCGGCGAGGAGTACCTCGCGTTCAAGCACCGCACGCCACGCTGGATCCCGCTTGGCGCCTCGGGGCGCGTGGCCGGCGAGTACCACTGGGCCGAGGCGTGGCGCAGCGAGGTCAGCACTTTCATGCAGTACATCGCGCTGGCGGCCGTGTTCATCGCCAAGGACCGGTACTTTCCGGGCGGGGTGTTTTAGACGGTAGACGGTAGACGGTAGACGGTAGATGACGGACACTCCGTCAACGCATGAGGGCCCCGCGGATTCTTTCGCGGGGCCCTGTTTCTACCGTCTCCCGTCTACCGTCTACCGTCTACCGTCTACCGTCTACCGTCTACCGTCTACCGTCTACCGTCTATCTCGTCGGCTTGCCCGGCGGATTCGGGTCCTTGAAGACGTCGCGGTTCTTCGCGATGTACGCCTTCAGGGTGCCGGGCACGTCCTCCTCGGGGAAGATTGCCGTCACCGGGCACTCGGGTTCGCACGCGCCACAGTCGATGCACTCATCCGGATGGATGTACAGCTGCTCCGGCCCCTCGTAGATGCAATCCACGGGGCAGACGTCGACGCAGGCCTTGTCCTTGGTGCCAATGCAGGCTTCGGTGATGACGTACGGCATTTCAGATCCTCTTGGGGGAAGCACGGGAAAGATAAGAGGGTGCGGGCGCGGGCTCAACTGCAGGGGAGGCGGTATGCCGTACGCCCTACGCCATACGCCGTACGGGCATCGTTCCGCGTGCATCGTACGGCGTACAACGTACGGCGTAGAGCGTAAAGCGTCTTTTCCTTTCCCCCCGCAGACCGCAGATTGACCCCATGCAGATCTCGGTGAACGGAAGACCACACGATCTCGACCCCGCGCGGAGCCCGACCCTCCTCGCCGCCCTTCGCGACCAGCTGGAGCTGACGAGCCCCAAGCTGGTCTGCGACCGTGGCGAGTGCGGCGCCTGCACCGTCCGGCTCGACGGCGCCCTGGTCTACGCCTGTCTCACGCTCACGGCGGCCTGTGAGGGTGCCGACGTGCAGACCGTCGAATCGCTGGCCGGCGACGGAACCCTGCACCCGCTGCAGCAGGCCTTCATCGACCACGACGCCGCACAATGCGGATTCTGCACGCCAGGCCAGCTCATGGCCGCCGCGGCGCTGCTCGAGCGCACGCCGAACCCGGACGATGCCGACATCCGGGCCGCCATGAGCGGCAATCTCTGCCGCTGCGGCACCTACCCGAAGATCATCGCGGCCATCCGCGCCGTCGCCGACGCTAGCGGAGCGGCCACGTGACGGAACCCCGCGCCCGGTTCGTGCAAACGATCGTCGAAGTCGAGGGCCGCACCGAGTCCCGCGTCGTCGAGATGCCCGCCTTCGAGCCGGCGCCGTGGACAGCCGACACGCCCCTCGCCATCGTCGGCACCAGCGCCATCCGTGTGGACGCATACGAAAAGGTCACCGGACGCGCCCGCTACACCGCCGACATCGTGCGGCCAGGCATGCTACACGCGGTCATCGTCCGGTCACCCATCGCCCGAGGCACGCTGACCACCGTGGACCTCGACGCCGCCCGCGCGGTGCCGGGCGTGCGCGGCGTGATGGGCCCGGGCGATGCTCCGGCCGGTACCCGCCTCTTCCGCACGGACGTCGGCTACGCGGGCCAGCCGCTGGCTGCCGTCTGCGCCGACTCGCTCGACGCGGCCACGCGCGCCGCGCGCGTCGTCACCCGGTCGCTCCGCTTTGACCTGGCACCGCACGCCGTCACCGTCGACGACGCCATCGCGCCCGGTGCCCCGACGGTACGCAGCGACAAGCCGAACGCCAGCACCCCCGACGTCACCGAACGCGGCGACATCGCCCGCGGGCTGGCCGAGGCCGACGTCACGCTGACGCGCGAATACCGCACGCAGGTCGCGCTGCACTCTGCGCTTGAGCCCCACGGCGCCGTCTGCGAGTGGACCGGCGATCACCTCACCGTCTGGGAATCGACGCAGGGCATCTTCCGCGTGCGCAGCGACGTCGCCAAGGCGCTCGGCGTGCCGCAGGCAAGCGTGCGCGTGCTCAAGGACTACATGGGCGGCGGATTCGGCGCCAAGAACGGCGCCGGCGCGCACACCTTCACGGCCGCGCTCTTCGCGCGTGCGCTCGGCGCACCCGTGCGCTGCATCAACGACCGCGAGGCCGAGCAGACCGACAGCGGCAACCGTCCCGCCACGGTGCAAAAGGTCACCATCGCGGCACGCCGCGACGGCACGCTCACTGCCCTCGCGCTCGACGCGCTCGTGCCGCTCGGCATCAGCGGCTGGGAAGGCGGGCCCGGGCAGATCTACCACGAGCTCTACGCCTGCCCCAACGTGCGCACCAGCGAGACGTGGGTCTACATCAATGCCAGCGGCATGCAGGCGTTCCGTGGCCCGGGGTACGTGGAGGGCGCCTTCGGACTGGAGAGTGCGATGAATGCGCTCGCCCGCGAACTACAGATGGATCCCGTCGCGCTGCGGCTGAAGAACCTCGCCACCCGCGACCAGCGCGCCGACCGCCCATTCAGCGGCAATCGCCTCGACGAGTGCTACGCCGAAGGCATGAAACGCTTCGGTTGGCCGTCTACCGTCAACCGTCTACCGTCTACCGTCAGCCACCTGCGCCGCGGCATCGGTGTCGCCGCACAAACCTGGCCCACCGGCGGCGGCCCGCCGTCGTACGCCTTGGTGCGCATCAACAGCGACGCCTCGGTGGACGTCCTTGCCGGCACGCAGGATCTCGGCACGGGGTCGCGCACCATCTTCGCGCAGATCGCGGCCGAAGCGCTCGGTGCGCGGCTCGACACGGTGCGCGCCGTCATCGGCGACACCGAACGGCTTCCGTACACCGGGAATTCGTGGGGCTCCATGACCACGCCGAGCGTCGGACCGGCGGTGCGCATGGCCGCCGAGGACGCCCGGATGCATCTGCTCGAGGCCGCGGCGCAGCTGATGGACCTGCCCGTGGACAGCCTTCGGGCCGAAGGCTCAATGGTGCTGTCGTCCTCGGGCGCGTCGATGTCGTTCGCCGACGTCTGCAAGCGGCTCGGCAACGTCCAGATCGTCGGACGCGGCTCGCGCGGACCCAACCCGGCGGGCGTCGCCATCGTCACCGTGGGCGCGCAGTTCGTCGAGGTCGAGGTCGACGCCGAGACGGGCGTGGTGCGCGTGCTGCGCGTCGTCGCCGTGCACGACGCGGGACGCATCATCAATCCGGCTCTGGCGGAGAGCCAGATGCACGGCGGCATCATTCAGGGCGTCGGGTACGCGCTGTTCGAGGAACGGCACATTGACCGCACCAGCGGCGTGCCGTTGAACACCAGCCTTCACGACTACAAGGTGCCGACGATGCTCGACGTGCCCGCCATTGACGCGTCCTTCCTGTCCGGCTCCGACACGGTCGCCAACCACGTGGGCGCGCGCGGCATCGCCGAGCCGCCGATCATTCCCACCGCGCCGGCCATCGCGGCCGCGGTGGCCGACGCACTCGGAGTGGAGGTGCGCCAGATTCCGCTCACTCCGTGGCGCGTGCTCGGCGCCCTCGCCGAATGACGCCCGAGAAGGTCGCGCTCGCCGAGCAGTTTGCGCGCTTTGCCGAGCACTGGAGCCCCAAGGTCGTCGCCGAACTCAACGGCCAGCAGGTGAAGCTCGTCAAGTTCCAGGGCGAGTTCGTCTGGCACCATCACGAGCACGAGGACGAGATGTTCTACGTGGTGCGCGGCGCCTTCGACATGGAGTTCCGCGACCGCACCGTTCCACTGGCCGAGGGCGAGTTCCTTGTCGTGCCACGCGGGGTGGAGCACCGCCCGGTGGCGGCCGAGGAGGTGTGGGTGATGCTCTTTGAACCGGCCGGCACGCTGAATACCGGCAGCGCCGGCGGTGAGCGGACCGTCGAACAGCCCGAGCGCCTGTAGGACTTGCCGTCGTCCACGCAGCCTGATCGCCGTCTTCCCCAGCACACCACGACCATGAAACGACTGCTCCTGCTGGCCCTTCCCCTCGCGCTCGGCGCGCAGAACCAGGCGCTCGGCACCGTCGCCGACCGGGTGTTCGCGCCCTGGAACAGCACGCACTCGCCCGGATGCGCCGTCGGGGTCGCGCGCAATGGCACGACGCTGCTCGCGCGCGGCTACGGCATGGCCGACCTCGAGACCGGTA
Organism: Gemmatimonadales bacterium; assembly: GCA_038208045.1. GTDB lineage: Bacteria > Gemmatimonadota > Gemmatimonadetes > Gemmatimonadales > Gemmatimonadaceae > PNKL01. The sequence goes on from JBBQZD010000006.1 coordinate 21,191, forward strand.
CGCCCATCACCGCGCAGTCCATTCTCGAGAGCGGCTCGGTGGCCAAGCAGTTCACGGCATCGGCCGTGCTGCTGCTCGTGGCGGACGGCAAGATCCGCCTCGACGACGACGTGCGGAAGTACGTGCCGGAGCTTCCGGTGTACGACCGCACCATCACCATTCGGCACCTGCTGTCGCACACCAGCGGCCTGCGCGAATGGAGCAACCTCGTGGCCGACCAGGGCTATCCGCGCGGCACGCGGGTGACCAAGCAGTCTGACCTCGTGGACATCATCCTCAGGCAGAAATCGCTGAACTATCCCGTCGGCGACTTCTACTCGTACACCAACTCCGGCTTCGCCCTGCTGCCGACGATCGTCGAGCGCGTCAGCGGCATGCCGTTTGCGCAGTTCAGCAGCGAACGCATCTTTCGCCCGCTCGGCCTCACCGACACCCGCTGGCGCGATGACTACACCGCGCTCGTGCCCCGCCGCGGACAGGCCTACTCGCGCCGCGCCGATGGCTGGCACCTCGAGATGCCGTTCGAGAACGTGCATGGCCCGGGCGGCCTGCTGACGACCGTCGGCGACTGGCTCAAGTGGAACGAAGCGCTCACGAATCACGCCATGGGCGCCGTCAGCGATTCCCTGCTCAGCCGCGCGACGCTCACCAGCGGGCGCACCATCCCGTACGCCATGGGCATGATCAACGGCACCTACCGCGGCGTCACCGAGTGGGCGCACAGCGGCTCCACTGCCGGTTACAGCACGTACCTCGCGCGATACCCTGCGCAGGGCATCTCCGTGGCGGTGATGTGCAACGCCGCCGGCGCGGCGGCCACGTCGTACGCACGCCAGATGGCGGAAGCGCTCATCACCGACTTCGCCCCCGTGCCGGCGCCCGACACCACGATGGCCGACCCCAACCGTCTGGCGAAGCTCGTCGGCATCTACCGCGACACACGGACGAGCGACGTCTCGGACCTGTTCATCGAGCGCGGACAGCTGCGCATCCGCGGCGGAGCGCCCCTGCGCGCCTTGCGCGACGGCGACTTCCTGATGGGCGCGGCGTCACGGGTGCATTTCGAGACGACGGCCGACGGCGCGCCGACCGGCGTGCGCATTGCGCAGCCGGACGGCGACACGCTCAGCTGGACCTTTGCCGCTCCCTCGCGCTGGCAACCCGCCGAGTCGCAGCTTGCCGCGTTCACCGGACGCTGGTACCAGCCAGAGATTGATGCCACCTGGACGGCGCGCGTGGAGAAGGGGGCGCTGGTGCTCGAGCAACGGCCGGGCACCAGCGTGACGCTCGTGCCCGCATTCACCGACGGCTTCGAGGGGGGCTCGTACGGCACCGTCTGGTTCGCGCGCGACAAGAAGGGAAACGTCGCGGCGATGCACCTGGGTTCGGGCCGCGTCTGGGACCTCGTCTTCACCCGCACGCGCTGATCGCGCCAGTGGGCGGGTCTGGACGCATGAGAGGGCGGCGCTGAAACAGCGCCGCCCTCTGTCGTACTCTGTCGTACTCTGTCGTACTCTGTCTCTCCTCACCGCCTCCACGGCGGCAAGTCCCCCTTCTTCCCTTCGATCTCCGGGTTCCGGCGATACAGGGTCGTGGTCTTGCCGATCGTCTGGATCACCTCGGCGCCCACGGCCTTGGCGAGTTCCGCAGCCGCGTCCCTCGCCGGTACGTCGACGCTGCGATTGACCGCCACCTTGACGAGTTCGTGCGTGCGCAGCGCGTCATCGAGTGACTGCGCCAGCGCCGGGGTGAGTCCTTCCTTCCCCATGTGCACCGAGGCCTTCAGTCCGTTGCACTCCGCGCGCAATGCGGCCTTATCCTTTCCTGACAGAGCCATTGCCACTCCTCGACGGTCACGGGCGCCCGGGGAGCGCCGACACCGTACGGTCGGCGCGCCGGCGACTGCCGGGTTGCGCCAAGTACGGACGGGGGTCGAATGGCGGGCCATTCCACCATTGCCGGGCGTCGACGAATCGCATCACCTGAAAGTGCAGGTGCGGCGTGTTCTTCGGCGCATTCCCCGTGGTGCCAACGTAGCCGATCACCTCGCCCTGCGCGACCGCCTTGCCCTCGGCGAGGCCCGAGGCGTAGCGGTCGAGATGAGCGTAGTAGAAGACGAAGCGTCGTTCCGGGTCGGTGGCATAGATGGTGATGCCGCCCAACGTGTTCTTGGCGAGCCGCAGCACCGTGCCGCTGTCGGCCGCGAGCACGGGCGTGCCGCGCGGCGCCATGATGTCCAGCGCCTGGTGCGTGCGTGCGCCGCCGTCCCGTCCCTGCCAGTAGGTGTCGGGCACCCTGACGGGCGCCACGCCGTCCACCGGCACCATCAGCACGCGGTCCACCAGGTATTGCTCGTCGGTGCGCGCCAGCGGGGCCGCCGGCGGCGGCGATTCGCCCGGCGGTTCCGGCAGTTCGAACGGCGTCGGCTCGGGACCGAGCGGCACGAGCGGCCCGAGCGGCCGGATGGCCGGGCCGCACGCGGCCGTCACGAAGGCCAGCGCGGAAAGGAGGTGGGCGACACGCATGTAATTCTGAAACGAATGCGAGCGCCCGACGTCACGGTTCTTGTCGGGGACGGACCTCGCCGGGCGTGGTCACCCGCCCAGCCGCCGCACCGTGCGCACGAGGCCTTTTCGGTACGCCCAGTGCTCCACTTCCACGAAATGCCGCGTGGAGTCCTTGTACCGTATGGGCGTCGCATAACCATGGGTCGGCATCCGTTTTTCCGCGCGCAGCCAGCGCGCCGCGGGCCGGTCGTCGTGCGCCGCGCGCAGGAACGCGGCCAGCGCCCTGGCCTGCCAGTGCACCAGCCCGAACTGGCCGCTGTCGGGCTGGATGAGCCCGGCCACGAACAGCGTGTCGTACGTCGGGTGAAAGACGTGCTGGTGCAGACGCGGCCGGCCGTCCACGACGTTCAGGTGCGCGCCGTCGATGAACGGGAACTCGATGTGGTAGCCCGTCGCGTAGACGATCAGGTCCACCTCGGCCGACGTGCCGTCGGTGAAGTGCACCCACGCGCCCTCGAGGCGCGCCACGTCGGGCTTCGGCGTCACGTCACCCTGCCCCACGTAGTACGGCAGGAGCGTGTTGACCACCGGATGCGTCTCGAACAGCGCGTGGTCGGGCCGCGGCAGTCCCAACGCCTCGGGCGAACCGACGAGCACGCGATACGACACGCGCGCGATGAACCGGCGCAGCCAGAGCGACATCCCCAGGGCCAGCATCGTGTCACCGACCTGGTCCGACGGGCGACCGAAGAGGTACTTCGGCATGTAGTAATAGCCGCGCCGCGTCGAATGCCACGTGCGCTCGCCGAACTGCGCGGCCTCCACCGCGATGTCGCAGCCGCTGTTGCCGCCGCCGACCACCAGCACCCGCTTGCCCGCGAAGAGGTCCGGCGTGCGATAGTGCGCGGAGTGCAGCGTCTCGCCCGTGAACGTGCCCGGGTACGATGGCGTCCGCGGCGACCAGTTGTGCCCGTTGGCGATCACCACGGCGTCGTAGCGGGCCGTCGCGCCGGCGGTGGTCACGAGCCAGGCCGAATCCGCCGCGCCGGCGCGTTCCGGTTCAATGCGCTCCACCGGCGTGCCAAACCGAATGCACGGCGTCACGGCGAATTGGTCCGCATATGAGCGCAGGTACGCCAGGATCTGCGTGTGGTGCGGATAGTCAGGAAACGCCGCCGGCATCGGGTAGTCGGGGTACTCCGTGCCCGGCTTCGACGAGATCGTGTGCGTGCTCCGGTAGACGCGGGCGAACGGCTTGCCGTAGTTCCAGTTGCCCCCGAGGTCGTCCTCCCGCTCCAGGACGTCCACGGCGAACCCCTGGGCAAGCAAGTTCCTGGCGGCGGCCAGCCCGGAGCTGCCCGCCCCCACGACGCACACGCGCCCTCGGTTCTCGTTCGGCATGGGCGAAATGCTAGCCCGGCGGCGGCGCTGACGCATCCCCGCGCTGCCCGCTGCCTTGATCGCGCCCGGATCGCCGTCCGGATCGCGGTCTGGACCGCGGCCCTGGATCGCGGCCCTGGATCGCGGCCCTGGATCGCGGCCCTGGATCGCGGCCCCTTCCGACTCCCCGCCCGCCGCCTCTTCCAATTCACTATATGCGTATATAGTATTAGAACAATATGCTGACTTCACGAGACTACTTCGACGCCGGCACGACCTTCGCCGATATGGCGGCGGCCTCGACGGAGCATGGCGCGCTGTTCACCGCGCAGCGCCTCCGCGCGCAGGTGCCCGCCGACCTGCTGGCGCGCACCGAGGGCGCCGAGGGCGTAAACTGGCACCTGCTGGTCGTGTCCGAGGACTGGTGCATCGACTCGCAGAGTGCGCTGCCCGTGCTCGCCGCGCTTGCCGATCAGGCCGCCAACCTCGACCTGCGCATCGTCGGCCGCGACGCCAACCCGGGGCTGATGGACGCGCACCTCACCAACGGCACGTCGCGGTCGGTGCCGGTCGTCATCCTGCTCGACGCCGACTACAAGGAGCACGCCTGGTGGGGTCCGCGCCCGGCGCCGCTGCAGGCACGTGTCGTCACGGAGTGGAAGGCGCTCGAGAAGCCTGAGCGCAACCGGGAAATCCGCCGCTGGTACGCCGTCGACAAGGGGCGCACGATTCTCGAGGAGGTCGTCGGCCTCATCGAGCAGGCGGCCGCGCCTCAGCCCGCGAGTGCGATCGCCGGCTCGTAGACGAACACGCGGTCTCGGCCGCGCCCCGTGATTTCGCGCAGCAGGCCGGCTCCAAGGAGGCGCTGCACCGCGGCGCCCGTGGAGGGCACCGAGACACCAAGCGCTTCGCTTGCCCCGAGCACCGTCACCGCCGGCGCGCCGACCATCAGGTCCAGGAGTGCCCGCGCCGTCGGCGCTCCCCGCCCGAACGCGCCTACCTGCTCGCTGGCCGCGTGCCCGGCGCGCCGGTAGTTGCGCACCAATGGCAGCACGTCGCGCGCCGCAACCGCAATGCCCTGCAGCGCCTCCGCGTGGTCGGCGGCGATGGCCGGTGCGATGAATGCGTCGGTGACGAGCCCGCCGGCGATCGGCACGATGGCACGCGCAATCATGGTCGTGGCCGTGTCGGCGGCGGCGCAGTCGCCCGTGGCCAGCGTCGCCGACAGCAGGAGCACCGGCCACGCCTCGACGCGAGCGCGCCGCAGCGCATCTTCGATGGCGGGAAGAGTTGCGGCGGCCACGCCGCCACCGCGCACGTCGGCCGCTATTTCCTCGACAAGCAGCGGCGTGAGAGCCCGCCCGCTACGCACCTTGCCGGCGGCCGCGTCGAGTGCCAGCGCCACGGCCCGCATCTCGAGCGGAACGGACACGAACTCCCGCGACTCCGCCGCGTACCACCAGCCCAGCAGCGCGGCAAACGCACCGGCACCCGAGAGATCCGGTCGTACCCGACTAGCGATTTCGTGCGCCGTGCGTAGCATCAGGAGCGATCCGACCCCCGATGGTGCGACGCCGACGACCGCGTCGAGCCGGGCCAGTGCTTCGGCCGACTCCTGGACCCATCGGAAGACGGAGTGACTAGAGTTCACGATACGTGAGAAATTAGTTTTCCTAGCCGTTCTCTAATTATTATACAACGTTCGCCGGATTGGAAAGGCGACAGACAGACCAAGAGGTAAGCATTATTTATGTTTAGTGGCCTATTTCTTATTATCTCTCTGCAGGTACCGTCGCCGGCCGCCGCCGTCGTACCAGACTCCTTTGTCACGGCGCACGTCGCCTCGGTCTCATCCTACACGCCGCATCGGGTCTACAAGTCCGGCAAGAAGCGCTTCGAGGACTTCGAGTCGATGCTCGCCGACGTCTCAAAGGCGGATGTCGTCTTTCTTGGCGAGCAGCACGATGATCCGGGCACGCACCGGCTCGAGCGGGCAGCGCTCGAGGGCATCGGTCGCCGCCGGGGCAAGGTGATCCTGGCCCTCGAGATGTTCGAGCGCGACGCGCAACCGATGCTCGACGACTACCTGGCGGGACGGATTGACGAGCCCACTTTCCTGAAGACCTCGCGGCCGTGGCCGAAGTACGCCACCGACTATCGGCCGCTCGTCGAGCTGGCGAAGGCCAAGGGGTGGCCGGTCGTGGCGGGCAATGTGCCCCGCCGCCTCGCCTCGCTGGTGGGTCGCAAGGGACTGGCAGGCGTGGACTCGCTCCCGCCCGCCGACCGCGCCCTGGTCGCCGCGCAGCTCACCTGCCCGCGCGACGAGTACTACGAGCGCTTCAAGGAAGAGATGGGCGACATGACGGGGCACGGACAGAAGATCACGGCCGAGGAGGCCGCCGCCATGATCGGCCGTTTTTATGACGCACAGTGCGTGAAGGACGAGACCATGGGCGAAGCCATCGCGAAGGCGCACGACCAGTGGCCCGACGCCATCATCGTGCACGTCAACGGCGCCTTCCACTCCGACTATCGCCAGGGCACGGCGCAGCGCGCCAAGCGCCGCCTGCAGGGCAAGTCCGTCGCCGTCGTCAGCTTCGTGCCGGCCGAGGACCTCGACACGGTCGATGGCAAGAAGATCCGCAAGGTCGGCGATTACGTCGTCTACACGCTCAAGCCGCCGACGCCACCGAAACCGCCGGCCAGCGCAGCGCCCGCAGCGGCCCCTGCCGCGGCCCCTGCCGTTCCGCCAGCCGTTCCGCCGCCGGCAAAGCCCTGACCACCGCATGCACACGGGGCCCGTCGCGACGCGACGGGCCCCGTACTGCGTTCTGCACCGCCCGCCCTAGAACTGCTCCCACGAGAACCCGCCCGCCAGCCGGTCGGCGCGCTTCTTCGCGAGATCCACGCGCAGCACGGTTGTGCCCCCGGCTCGCTCCGTCGTCGCGCGAGTCGCCAGGTCGTCCACGCCGTCCCCGTCGGCGTCGAACGCCGCGAGCAGGTCGTGCGCGTGGAACCGGAGGTCGCCAACGCGCAGCACGGTCAGCGCACCGTCGGGCGCGATGAGCACCAGGCGCTCGCGCACCCACTCGGCATCGCCCGCGCGCAGACTCACCACCAGCGCGCGCCGTGCCGGCCCGAAGCAGCCGCGCACCTGGCTCGTGGACAGCTTCATCCGCCGCTGCAACCGCTCGTACGCGGGCCGTTCCTTGCGCAGTTCCTGCTCGAGCGAGTCTCGTACGAATGCCACGCGCGCATCCAGCGTGCGGGCGGCCTCCGCAGCGAGCGCCGCACTGTCCGGCGACACGCGCAACTCGCAGGACGTCGGGGCCGGCGGCGGCGCGCTGTCGGCGCGCATGGCGAGGGCCACGACCGTCGCCTTGCCGCGCGCCGCCGTGTCGAGCGCCGGCGAGCCTCGCAGTTTCAGCACGATGCGCCCGTTGTACACGCTGAACGAATCGGCCACGACGTCCTCGATGCCCTGCGCCCACGCCAGGCGCAGGACCGTCTGTTCCGGCACGGGGCTCAGCAGCCGCGCCGCCTCGCGAAAGAGACGCTGCTTCGTGCTGTCCTTCCGCACGTCGATGTCGATGCGCCCCACGTCGAGCAGCATTTCCTTGTTGCGCGACGCGGCCACCAGCACGTGCTCGTCGCGCGGGGTGAACACGAGGTACGGCACCATCGAGTCGGCCGCGGGCGACAGGCGATTCGCCGTCGCGGTGTCGCGCACCGCGGCCATCGCGGCGGCCGAGTCGGCCAGACCGGACGCGGCGCTGTCCGCGGCGGAGCGTGATGCCGACGCCCCGGGCGCACGACCACACGCGGATGCGGCGACCAGCACGGCCACGAGCAGGTGGCGTGGCGGCGCGCAATCGGACAGCTTGTGCAGGAATGGTCGGGTCACGTTCCTGTGGAAACTACGCCTCGCGCGCCTTCGCTCAACTCCCCGCCGCCATGAACCCCTTCAATTACCTCCCGGCCAGCGACGCCGCCGATGCGGCGCGCGCGTTGAGCGCGCCCGGCAGCGCCGCCCTGGGAGGGGGCACCGATCTGCTGGTGACCATGAAGGAGAACCTGGCCCATCCGGACACGCTGGTGGACCTGCGGCGCATTCCGGGCGCGGCCGACATCACCCTGCACGACGACGGCTCGGCGCGCATCGGCTGCGCGGTGCGCATTGCCGACCTGGCCGCGCACGAGGGCGTGCGCACGCGGTACGCCGCGCTCGCCGAGGCGGCCGCCAGCGTCGGCACGCCGCAACTGCGCACCATGGGCACCATCGGCGGCAGTCTGGGACAGCGGCCGCGCTGCTGGTATTTCCGGCGCGGTCAGCCCTGCTTCAAGAACGGCGGCACGGAATGTCTCGCGGAGCAGGGTGAGAACCACTACCACGCGCTGTTCACCGAGGGGCCGTGCCACGCGGTGCATCCCAGCGACCCGCTCGTTGCGCTCACGGCGCTCGAGGCGCGCGTGGAGGTGACGGGCCCGGCGGTCACGCGCGAGCTCGCACTCGACGCGCTGTTCGCCGGCGCGGCGCACAACGCGCAGGGCGAGACAACGCTGGCGCGCGGCGAGTTCGTGTCGGCGGTGCTGCTGCCCGCCACGGCGTCGGGCGGCGTGCAGTTCTACGACAAGTTGATGCAGCGCGGCGCGTGGGACTTCGCCACGGTCTCGATTGCCGCGCACCGGCAGGCCGGCGGCGACGTGCGCTTCGCGTTCGGCGGGCTGTCGCTGGGCCCGTGTCGCGTGAATCCCTCGGTCGAGCAGGACGTCACGACGGGCGAACTCGACGACGAGAGCATCGACGCGCTGTCGGAGCGCGCGATGTACGACGCCATGCCGCTCGCGCACAACGGCTACAAGGTGTGGCAGGCGCAGGCGCTGCTGAAGCGCGCCATGCGGCGCCTCGACCCGTTGTGAGCACCGCGCGGCAACACCCCTTCGCCGCCGTCGTGCTGGCGGCGGGCGCGGGCACGCGCTTTGGTGAGCCCAAGGCCACGGCCATGCTCCCCGACGGGCGGCGCTTTCTCGACGTCGTCGTGGAGCACTGCGCCACGTCGGGCGCGGATCCCGTCATTGCCGTGGTGGCGGCGGGTACCGCCGTGCCATCGCCAGCGCGCGCCGTCGTCAACTCGAAACCCAACGCCGAGCAGGTGACGAGCCTGCGGCTGGGCCTGGCGCAGCTCGCCAATACCGACGTCGAGGGCGCGCTCGTCTGGCCGGTGGATCATCCGTTCGCGAGCGCCGAGAGCGCGCTGGCGGTGGTGGACGCGGCCCGCCGCACCGGCGCGCCGATCGTCGTGCCCGTACACGAGGGAACGCGCGGGCATCCCGTCTGGTTCGCGCGCGCCACGTGGCGCGAGCTGATGACGGTGGCCGACGGCGGCGCCCGCGCCGTGGTGCACGCGTACGGCGCGCGCGTGCTGGACGTGCCGGTACCGGATGCCGGCATCCGGCGCGACATCGATACGCGGGACGATCTCGGCCGCGACGGTCCGGCCTAGCTCGGCGCTACGGCGCCACCACCTGGATCTCCACGCGCGACGCCTGCGTGGGCGTGCGCCACACGCGATGCGTCTGCGCCTTGAAGTCACCCGCCCTGGCCTCGAAGATGTTCGGCACGAACGTCTGCGGGTTCCGGTCGATCAGCGGAAACCAGGTGCTCTGCAACTGCACCATCACGCGATGCCCCTTTTGGAAGCGATAGCTCTGTGTGTGCAGGTCAATGCTGATGGGTGTGACCTGGTTGGGCACCATCGCCTTTGGCTTTTCCAGCGATTCGCGAAAACGTGAGCGGACGACGTCGTTGGCCACCATCAGTTCGAAGCCGCCCAGTTTCGGGTTGGGCGCGTAGTCCTCGGGATAGACGTCGATGAGCTTCACGATCCAGTCGGCGTCGCTGCCGGTCGTGGAGACCTGCAGCTTCGCCGTGATGTCGCCGGCAAGCACGAGGTCCTCGGCGAGCGGCGCCGTGCTCCAGTGCAGCACGTCGGGACGGTCCTTCACGAACCGCTGGTCCTCGGTGAGCCACGGCGCCCAGCCCGAGCCCTTGGGATAATACGTGGGCTCGATTGGGCGATTGCGGTACGGCACCGGATGCGCCGGATCCGACACGAACGCGTCGTTGCCCGCGATGCGCGGCGGTTCCATGGACAGCAGCCCGTCGGCGCGGAAATACAGCGCTTTCGTGACGGCTTCCTTTGGTGGCCACGCCGAGAAGGTGCGCCACGTGTTGCTTCCCGACTCGAACACGGTCGCCTCGGCCGGCGTGTAGTCGCCCTTGCCCTTCAGGTACTTCGCGAAGAAGGGCGCCTCGATGGTCGCGCGGAACTCGTCCCCGCGCGGCGCGCCGAAATCGATCTTGCCGAGTGACTTGCCCGCCCCGCGCCAGCCGCCGTGGTTCCACGGCCCGACGACGAGGAAGTTGTTGGCGTGCACGTCCTTCGTCTCGAGCGTCCGGTAGATGTGCACCGGCCCGTAGAAATCCTCCTGGTCCCACCATCCGCCGACGTTCAGCGTCGGCACCGTGACGCGGGTGAGGTACGACTGCATCGCCTGGCGTTGCCAGAAGCCGTCGTAGTTCGGGTGCGCCACGAAGTCGTTCCACGTCGGGATCTTGCCCTTCAGGTATTTCGCGTTGACGTTGGCGAGCGGACCGAGTTGGAGGTACCAGTCGTAGGTGTCGTAGCGGTCGAAGGCGAAATTCTCGTTTTCCTTTGACGACTCCATCATCGCCGCGTACTCGAACCCGTAGCTCAGCCGGAAGGCGCCGTTGTGGTGGAAGTCGTCCCCGATCCACATGTCGGCGGGCGAGGCCTGCGGACTGACGGCGGCAAGCGCGGGATGCGGGTCGAGCATCGCCATGGCTGCCAGCCAGCCGGGATACGACACCCCCATCATCCCGACCTTGCCGTTGTTGTCCGGGACGTTCTTGAGCAGCCAGTCGATGCTGTCGTACGCGTCGGTCGATTCGTCCACGCGCGGGCCTGGGCCGTCAACGATGCGCGGTGGGCGCTGCATCACGAACTGCCCCTCGGACTTGTAGCGCCCGCGGATGTCCTGCATGACGAAGATGTACCGCTCCGCCGCAAGATCGGAGTAGGCGCGTGCCACCGAGAAGGCCGGTCCCGGCGCGCCATACGGCGTGCGAATGAAGAGGAAGGGCAGCGGCTCTGCCTGGTCCTTCGGCGCAAAGATCACCGTGTGCAGCTTCACGCCGTCGCGCGACGGGATCATCGCCTCGCGGAACGAGTACTCGGGTGCCGCCGCGGTCTGTGCCGCCGCGGTCTGCGCCGACGCGGCCCGCGGTGCTACGAGCGCGATGGCGATCGACGCGGCGAACGACGCGGCGAACACCGCGGCAAGGACGGCGGTGCGGCTGACGACAGGTGCGGCATGCCGCCGCGACGAATGGTGCTTCATCGGTCCCTCCGGGAGATGGCCCCAAGGTACGGCCTCCCCGCGCACGCGGGAATCTCCAGCGCGACTCGACGGTGCAACCCCTCCTCGCGCCGCTGGTGTCAAATGTGAGGGAGTTCGCCCGTACGACCGTGCGCACGGAAACCCGACGATCGTCGGGCTCGTAGTATCCGGCACCATCACGTTCCCTCGACCACGCACCGGACCTTCCCATGCGTATTCGCTCGATCCTGATCCTCGCGCTCGCGGCCGGCGGCGCCTCCCCCGCCCTGGCCCAGAATGCCGCCGACGCCCCCGTGCGCCACATCATCTCGGTCGGCAACTACCCCAACGTGACGGGCCTCCGCCTCAACTATCGCGACCGCGGCCTGCAGCAGGTGCGCGGCGCGAACGTCACCATTTGGACGCCGTACGACGCCGGCGGCACGGTCCGCGGCTTCGCCATCGGCTTGCCGCTCACTGGTGCGGGGACGGTGCGCGGCGTCGCCACGGGCCTGCTCGGCGCCGGCGTCGACGATGAGATGACGGGCATCGCAATCGCTCCCGTGGGTTTCGGCGCCGGCCGGCGCATCAAGGGTATCGCGGTGGGCGGCATTGGCGTTGGTGGCGGCGGCGACATCGTTGGCTTTGGCGTGGGCGGCGTGGGGGCCGGTGTGGGCGGCGACGTGCGCGGTATTCTGCTCGGCGGCATCGGGGCCGGTGTGGGCGGCAACATCCACGGCATTGCCGTCGGTGGTATCGGTGCCGGTGGTGGTGGTGGTGGCCGGGGGCTACTGCTTGGCGGAGTCGGTGCCGGCATGGGCGGAGACTTCCGCGGCATCGTGGGAGGCGGCGTGGGCGTCGGCATCGGCGGCAACGCGCGTGGCGTTCTCGGCGGCGGCATTGGCGCCGGTGTCGGCGGCGACTTCACCGGCATTGGGCTCGCCGGCATCGGCATCGGCGCGGGCGGCACCATGCGTGGCCTTGTCATCGGCGGCATCGGCGTCGGCGCGGGCCGCGGCATCGACGGTCTCGCGATTTCGGCCGGAGCCATCGGATCGCCGATCATCCGCAAGGTGGCCATTGCGCCATTCGTCGGCGCGCGCCGCATGGAGGGCCTGATGATCGCCCCCGTGATGTCGCGTCTCGAGAAGGGCGGCAGCATGCATGGCGTGTCGGTGGCGGGAGTGAACGCGATGCGCGGGCAGCAGCGCGGACTCGCCATCGGCCTCGTCAACTACGCACGGGAACTCGACGGCATGCAGTTCGGCCTGATCAACATTGCGCGCAATGCGTCGGTCGTCTTCCTGCCGATCGTGAACTACCACCGGAAGTAGCGCGCCGGACGCCAGGGGCGCCCGGCACTACGCCGGCCGCCCCATCACGTACGTCATGGCCGTTCGCGAGCTCGCGCTCCGTTCCATTCCCGCTTCCCACGCGTATCCCGGCGCGGCCACCTCGGCGGCGAACGCGCGCAGTTCGTCCGGCGTGTAGGTACGCAGCGCCGACACGACGCCGTCCCACACGATGACGAGCGGCAGGATCGGCACGAGCCAGGTGAGCACGAGCCGCTCCAGCCGGAACGGCCTGATGAACGGTGCGCTCACGAGCACCAGCGCGAGCGAGGCGACCATCGTGAGCACGCCGAGCGGCGTACGCCGCGTGAGCTCGAAGGCCGCGAAGGGTTGCTCGCACGCCGCGGCGTCGCGCATCAGGGCGCGCACGCCATCAGGCGGCAAGTGATGCAGGCCCGTGAACATCGTGCGCAGGCCGTCGAGTTCCGCGGGCACGCGCGTGGCATCCACCGGCACGCGGTGGCCGCGGATCGCGCCATGCGTCAGGTGCTCGATGCGCGTGAACGCGCGAACGTTTGGATGCAGGTCGGTGAGCGTCACCTGGGGCTCCGCGCCGAGCGCGGCGGTGACGCGCGGCAGCAGCCGCGGCCAGGGGCCCGCGCCGCCGGACGCCAGGTCCACGACCCGGCGCCCGTCGGTGGCGCGCAGCAACGCGGCGATGCGCGTGGCGGCCGGATCGTACGGACCCGTGACGTCCATGACCCAGTGGAGATACTCCGTCATCATGTCGCGCAGCAGACTCGGCAACCACGGCCAGTCTTCCACCTCGAACAAGTGGAGGCGAGGGATCAACGGCCGCCCTCCTCGCTGCCTCGCGTACGGCATACGGCGTAGAGCGTAGAGCGGCCGTTCACTCCCGATGCCAGCCCTAACGCCAAAGCCAACCGAACACCCCGCCCATCAGGCAGCCGTAGACCAGCGCGTCGGCGCTCTGTTTCCAGAACGACGACCACGGCCGGCCGAACCAGATGCTCTCGGAGATCGAGCCGAACGAGAAGCTCATGAAGCCGAGTGTGGCGACGATACGGAAGACCGCGAGATAGTGCGCCTCCGGCGGCAGCGTGTGCGACGCGATATACGCCACGAAGACCGAAATCACCAGATACGACAGGATGCTCTTGGCCATCATCGGACCCATCGCGAACGGCGAGCGTCCCGGCGTGATGGTGAGCCAGGCGTTGGGGCCGCGCTCGATGGCGGCCACCCAGTCCGGGTTCTTCAGCTCGCTGCGGTCCGTGACGGCGGGGATCGCATAGAGACCCGGCTCGACTGGTCGGGCGCGGATGGCAGCCCAGACGCCCGCCTCATCGGGGAGCTTCTTCCACTCGTTGCGATGGTGGGGCATGGCCATCCACGCGAGTGCCGACGCGAAGAAGACCAGGACGGCGGAGAGCAGGATGGGCAACCAGAGCTGCGCGACGAATGCCATGGGGGGCCTCGTGGTGGAGAGTCGCCCCCACGATGCGGAGCAGACGGGCGGGCGCGCAAGAGCGCGTGGGCGGTATGCGTGGGCGGCTGATCCGCCCGATGCCGCGATTGGCGCGGCACGTCAGAACGAGAAACGCCGTGGCGCATGTTGCCGCCACGGCGTTTCCCGTTCTCACCCCCACCCCTGGAGGTTCACACGGTCGTACCCGCTATTTCGGGCGATGTTCCTTCGCCCAGGCCTGCATCTGGGTGCGGGCCTGTTCCCGGGTCAGCTTGCCGTCGAGCACCTGTGCACGCACGGCCGTCCGCTGGTCGGTGAACTGCTTCACGAACTCCTTCTGCGCGGGCGTGGCATTGAGCCCGGCGCGGAATCCCATCCGGCGCCCGGCGCCGAAGGCGCGCAGTTGCTGACCGCGGACCTGCTGACCGCGCATCCCCATGGCGCGGCCCTGCAAGGCGCCCGCGCGCTGTCCGCGCATCGCATTCGGCCCACGCATCTGCTGCCCACGCATCTGCTGACCGCGCATCGCACCGGCGCGCGGCGTAGCCCGCATCCGGGCACGTTGGCCGGCACCCACGTTGGCCTGCATCCTGCCGTGCATCCGACCGTGCATCCGGCCGTGCATCCGGCCCTGCATCCGGCCCTGCATC
>JBBQZD010000007.1:0-32748 GCA_038208045.1 Gemmatimonadales bacterium
CCCACACCCACGGTGGCCGCGGCGATGGCCGCCGCGTCGTTGACGCCGTCGCCGACCATCAGCACCGTGCCGTGCGCACGCGCCGTTTCCACGCGGCGGAGCTTCTCCTCGGGCGACGCGCCGCCGGTGGCATCGGCGAGATCGATGCCGAGTTGCCGGGCGGCGGTGCGCACGACGGCGGGATGGTCGCCGCTGAGCAGTGCCACGCGCCAGCCGAGCGCGCGCAGACGGTCGATCGAGGCGCGCGCGTCGGCGCGCAGCGGATCGCCGAACCCGGCGCGCGCCACCACCGCGCCGTCCACCGCGATCCAGACGGGGGTCAGCCCGTCTTCGGCGAACGCCTCGATGCGCGGGTCAGGTGCGCTGCCGAGGTCCGCCGCCACCCGATCGGCCACAAAGGACGGCGATCCCACCACGACACGCCGACCGGAGACGAGGCCCTCGATGCCGCCGCCGGCGGTTTGCGTGACTTGCTCTGCGTCGAGCGTCTCGAGCACCGGCCAGGCCTGCTGCACCGCGATAGCGATCGGATGGCTGCTTTCGCGCTCGAGCGCCGCCACCATCGGCCGGACGCTGTCGGCCCCCTCCCACCGCACCAGGCGCACGCGCCCCTCGGTGACGGTGCCCGTCTTGTCGAGCAAAATCAGGCCCGGGCGGTTCAGCGACTCGATGGCGTCGCCGCCCTTGATCAAGATGCCGTCGCGCGCCGCGCGGCCGATGCCCACGGTAATCGCCAGTGGCGTCGCCAGCCCGAGCGCGCACGGGCACGTCACCACCAGCAAGGCGATGGCGTTGTCGAGCGCGCGCGCCGGGTCGTGCCGGAGCCCGTACAGGTACGCGGCCGCGGCGACGACAAGCACCGCCGCCACGAACCAGCCGGCGATGGCGTTGGCCAGCTGCACCACCGGCGCCCGGCGTCGCGCACTTTCCTCCATGCGGCGAAGCAGCGCGCCGAGGCGGCTGGTCTCGCCGGCCTGCGTCACCCGCACCGACAGCGGACCGGTGAGGTTGACGGTGCCGGCGTAGACCGGCGCGCCGGACGCGACGCCCTCGGGGCGCGTCTCGCCGGTGAGCAACGACGTGTCCACGGCCGAGCGCCCCTCGACGACATCGCCGTCGGCGGCGAAGGTGTCGCCGGCGCGGACGATCATCATCATGCCGGGAAGCAGCGCTTCCACCGGCACCTCGCGCTCGCCGTCGGGACCGTCGTTTGCCACGCGCGCGGCCCGCGGCGCCAGGGAACCCAGCAATTCGGCCGCATCGGCCGCGGCGCGCTGACCGCGGTTCTGCAGGAACCGGCCGCTCAACAGGAGGAAGACGAGCAGGCCCACCGCATCGAAGTAGATCGGCCCGCTGCCTGACACAGTGTTCACGGCGCCGCGCGTGAAGCCGGCCAGCAGCGCGATGGCGATGGGCAGGTCAATGTGCAACCGGCGCGTGCGCACCGACGCCAGCGCCCCCTGAAAGAACAGCCAGCCGGGCCCGAAGACCGACGGCAGGACGAGCAGCAGCGAGAGGAGCCGGAAGTAGCGCTCGAACTCGATGTCCATGCCCGTGAACCAGCCGCTGTACATGGCGAGCGCCAGCAGCATGATGTTGCCGGCCAGCGCGCCCGAGATGCCGATGCGCATGAGCATCGCGCGGTCTTCCTTGCGGCGCATCGCCTCGGCGCCGACGCCGCGGAACGGATGCGGCGGGTAGCCAAGGACGTCGAGCTGGCGGGCGATGGACGCGAGCGTGACCGTGGCGGGGTCCCATTCCACGTGAGCGCGCGAACGGCGGACGTCGAGCTCGGCGCGCACCACGCCCGGAAGCAGGAGTGGCACGCGCTCGACCAGCCAGACGCACGACGAGCAGTGGACGCGCTCGAGGTACAGGTCCACCGTGCACAGGCCGCCCCGCACAGGCTTCACGTAGAGCGCGCGGAACGAGTCGTGGTCGAACTCCTCATACTTCCGGCCGGTGGGGCGCACGGGCGCGTCGCGCCGCTCGGCGAAGGCGTAGTAGTTCCCGAGGCCGTGCTCGTGGAGGATCGCGTAGGCGGTGCGGCAGCCGGCGCAGCAGAACTGGCGTTCCTCGGCCAGGTCCAGCAGGCCCGGCGGCACGTCGAGTCCGCAGTGTGCGCACGCGACGGTGTCCGGCGCCGCGGCGCCGTGCCCGATGCCGCTGCCGCTCACCGGGGCGCCGTGTCGGCCGCTGCCGGCGCCCGCATCGGCATCGTCATCTGGTGCGGCGCCGGCGCGGCGCCGGGCACCGGCCGCATCAGCTGTGCGCGCATGGCGACCTTGGCCGGATCGAGGCGCAGGCGGCCCGCGATGGACAGGACGCCCACCACGACGATGGCCACCGCGGTGATGACGGGCAGTTTGCTGCGCAGGGGGCCCGCGAGCCGGCGGAACCCCACGCCGACGGCGAGCATGACGGGGAGCGTGCCGGCCCAGAAAACGGTCATGAGGATGAGCGCGCCGCGCACCGAGCCCGTGCCGGCCGCCGTGACGACGAAGGCATAGAGCCATCCGCAGGGCAGCAGCGTCGTGAGCAGGCCCATCGTGAGGGCGCGCGCCACCGGCGGCAGGTCGCGCACGTCGCGAAGCCGCGCCGACATCCACCGCTGGGGGCCGGCCAGCGGGGCCAGCGTCGGCATGCGCACGCCACGCAGGGTCAACAGCGTGAACGCGCCCCACGCGACCATCAGCACGCCCGCGACGATGCCCGCCGCGCGCGCCACGCCCACGCTGGCGCCCACCCGCTCGACGCCGAGCCCGAGCAGCCCGGCCAACGTGCCGAGCAGAAGGTACGACACCAGCCGTCCACCGTTGTACGCGACGTGTCCCCAACCACTGCCGCGGACGTCGGCGCCCGCGTAGAAGCAGACGAAAGGCCCGCACATGCCGGCGCAGTGTGCCGAGCCGATCAGGCTCGCGACGAAGATGGTGCCGGCGAGCGTAAGCATCTACCGCGGGGCGAGGAGGTCGAGTCGCTGCGTGGTGACGAACCGGTCGCTGCCGCGCATGACCTCGATGTCCACGTCCCACAGGCCGCGGCGCGCCATGGTCATCGCGGCGACGTACGCATCGCCCGCCTCGCGGGCGGTGCCGGTGATCACGTCATCGCCGCGCGCGACGTGCCGCGCGCTGAATCGCATCAGGGCGCCGCGCACGGGCGCCCCGGTGGAGTCGGCCAGGCGCACCGTCAGCGTCGCGCCGCCTCCCGGCACGGCGGCGGCGTCGAGTGTCAGGTGCCAGCCCAGGCGTTCGCTCCGCCTTCGCAGCGCCTGGTCGGCGTCGAAGCGGACGGCCTTCTGGTAATAGTCGCGCTCCACCGACACCGATGGATCGTCGTTGGCGAGCACCGCCACGAACACGTTGGCCGCCACCGTGAGTGCGAGCACGGTCACGATGCCGATGGGCCACTGCATGCCGGGCTTCACCGTGGGTCCTTCGTGCGCGCTCTCTCGCGCGCGCGTGCGCTGTCTCTCGCGCCGTCGTGCGATGCGGCGCGCTCGTCATCCTCGCGGCTGAGCGGACCCGTGAGCCGATACGCGAACTCCGCGGTGTAGGCGCCGCCGTCCGTGACGCGCACGGTGATGGTCCGCACCCCTTCGACGAAGGCATCGCCCGGCAGGGTGACGAACATCGGCATGGTCTCGGTGCGCCCCGGCTGCACGGGGAGCGGGCTCATCGGCGCGATCAGCGTGGCGCCAGGCGCGCCGAGCACGTCCACGGAGTACGCGTGCGCCGCCCCCGAGCGATTGGCCACGCGAATGCGCATCTGGTTGGTCACCGAGCCGTCTGGCTGCACCGTGAACGGGGCGCCGGCGGGACCGAGCAGCGTGACGTCGGCGGCGTCCTTGTACGTGAGTTGCCAGACGAAGGCGCCGAAGAAGAGCAGGAAGGCGGACGGGTACAGCACGGTCCGCGCGCGCAGGAAATGCTTGCCCCGGCCCGCCAGCGCAGCGCGCGACGAGTAGCGGATGAGTCCCTCGGGCTTGCCGATCTTGCGCATCACGGCGTCGCAGGCGTCGATGCACTGGGTGCAGTGGATGCACTCCATCTGCAGGCCGTTGCGAATGTCGATGCCGGTGGGGCACGTGGTCACGCAGGCCTCGCAGTCCACGCAGTCGCCCTTGCCGGTGCGATCCTTGTGCTTGCCGCGCGGCTCCCCGCGCGCGTCGTCGTACGCGACGATCAGCGAGTCGTTGTCGAGCAGGGCCGCCTGCCAGCGCCCGTACGGGCAGGCCACCGCGCACGTCTGCTCGCGGAAGTAGACAAAGTCGAGCATCATCGCGATCGTCGTGATGCTGACGATGGCGAAACCCACCGGGTGCGCGCCGGGAGCGCCGAACACCCAGTGCTGCACGCGGTCCCAGCCGACGAAGTAGGCCAGAAACGTGTGCGCGAGGAACGAGGAGATCACCAGGTAGACGGCTTGCTTGGCGATGCGCCGGCCGTCGAACATGCGTCCGTCGCGGTCGATCTTCAGCGAGCCGCGGTATCCGCCCTCGAACAGGCGCTCGATCGGGCGGTAGACGAACTCCATGTACACGGTCTGCGGGCAGGCCCACCCGCACCAGACGCGGCCGAAGAGCGCCGTCGCGAGAAAGACGCCGATGACGATGCTCATGACCAGCAGCATCAGCAGCAGCGTGTCGGTGGGCAGGAAGGTGGTGCCGAGCAGCGTGAACTCGCGCCGCTCGAGATCGAACAGCATCGCCGGCTTCCCGTTGAGGAAGACGTGGGGAATGGCGATGTAGACGGCGATCAACACCCAGGCGACGATGGTGCGCCGGCTCATCCACCGCCCGTCACTCGGCTTCGGGCGAATCCAGCGGCGGGTGCCGTCCTCGTTCAGCGTCGGAAGGACACGGCCGGGTGCTGCGGGGGCGGGCATTGGCAGCTCTGCGTCGAGCGTTCGGGGAGCGAGCGAAGGGGCAGGGCGGCGCGCCGTCGTGCGGTGCGCCGCCGTTCAGCTAGTACGGCGTCTTCTTCGCCGCGGGTGCGGCGGCGGGCGCTGAACTCTCCGCGCCCTCCTTTGCGCCCTGCGGCTCCTTGGGATTCGGCGGATTCGTTCCGTGCAGGGACATGACGTAGGCGGTCACCGTCTCGACCGCATCGGGCTTGAGCAGCTTGCCCCAGGGAGGCATGCCCTTGGCGAGCACCCCCTCAACGATCGTCGTGTGGATCTGCGTCGGCGTGCCGCCGTGAATCCAGAAATCGTCCGTGAGGTTCGGGCCGATGAGCCCGCCGCCGTCGGGACGGTGGCACGCCACGCAGTTGGTGGCGTAGACGGCCTTGCCGGCCGCCAGCTTCGCATCGTCCTTGCTCATCGCGAGGAGCTGGTCGTCGGAGACGGTCGGCCCGGTCGGCTGCGGGTGCTCGGCGGCGAACTTGGCCATCTCCTGCTGGTACGCCTGTTCGCGCCCGGGGCCGGAGCCGATGCCGAACGGGTTCCACAGGTAAACCGGCACCACGAGGATCGTGGCGTAGAAGATGAGCACCCACCACGTCGGCAGCGGATTGTCATACTCCTGGATGCCGTCGTACGAATGCTCGAGCAGGCGATCGTCGTCGTGGTTTTCCATATGGGTCCCGTGCGCTCAGCGCGGCGTCTGGGGATGTTCGTCGTCGAGCGGCATGCGGCTCGCGGCGTCGAAGGTCTGCTGGCGGCCCGGCGCAAACGTGGCGATGACGATCGCGGCGAACGCCACGAGAAAGAGGATCATCGCGACCTCGGCGTACGCCGAGAGTCCGGCCGCCCCCATGATGTCGGAGAGCTTCATCAGCGCCCCCCGCCGGCCGGCGACGAGGCGTTCTTGAGGTCCCGCCCGAGCCGCTGGAGATAGGCCACGATCGCCACGATCTCCTTGTCCTGCAGCCCCTTCGGTCCGCCGGCGGACTCGATGCCTGACGCGATCTGTTGCGCCTGCTCGCGCGCCATGGCCGGCGCCCGGTTGACCGCCTCGCCGTATGGCACGCCGATCATCGCCATGGCGTCCACGTGCTTCTGGATGCCGTCGAAGTCGAGCACGTTGGTCTGCAGTTTCGGGTACGCCGGCATGATCGACCGCTGCGTGATCTCGCGCGGGGCATACATGTGCCTCACGTGCCAGAGATCGGGGAACTTGCCCCCTTCGCGCGCCAGGTCGGGCCCGATGCGGCGCGACCCCCACAGGAACGGATGATCGTACACCGACTCGCCGGGCTTGGAATAGTCGCCGTAGCGCTCGGTCTCGTAGCGGAACGGGCGGATCATCTGCGAGTGGCAGTTGAAGCACCCTTCGCGCTGGTAGATGTCGCGTCCCGCGAGTTCGAGCGGCGAGTACGGCTTGACGCTCGCGATGGTCGGCACGTTCGACTTGATGAGGAACGTCGGAATGATTTCGAACAGCGACGCAACGATCACCGCCACCGCCGTCATCACCGAGAAGAACAGCGGCATCCGCTCCCACTTCCGGTGCCAGGTCGCACTGGTGAAGCGGCCCCAGAGGCTGGTGCCGGCCGGCGCGTGCGCGTCGTCGTCAGCGTACGCCGGCTCGAGCGGCGCGGCCTGGATGACGGGCACGACGTACGCGGCAGGCCGCGCCGCCCACGTCTTGTAGATGTTGTAGAGGCCGAGGATCATGCCCGTGATGTACAGCGACCCGCCGGCGACGCGCACCCAGTACATGGGCATCAGGCGCATCACCGTCTCGACGAAGTCGGGATACTGCAGGCGCCCGGTCTCGTCGAAGGCGCGCCACATGAGCCCCTGCGTCGCGCCGGCCGAGTAGATGGCCACCACGTACAGGATGATGCCGAACGTCGCCAGCCAGAAGTGCAGCTCCACCAGCTTCTTGCTGTACATCTCCGTCTGGAAGAGGCGCGGCGCGAGCCAGTACACCATGCCGAAGGTCAGGAAGCCGTTCCAGCCGAGTGCGCCCGTGTGCACGTGCGCGATGATCCAGTCGGTGTAGTGCGCGAGGGCGTTGACGCTCTTCACCGAGAGCATCGGGCCCTCGAACGTCGACATGCCGTAGGCCGTCACCGCCACCACGAAGAACTTGAGGATCGGGTCCTCGGTGACCTTGTGCCAGGCGCCGCGCAGCGTCAGCAGGCCGTTGACCATGCCGCCCCAGCTGGGCATCCAGAGCATCACCGAAAAGAGCATGCCGAGCGTGCTCGCCCTCTCGGGGAGCGCCGTGTAGTGCAGGTGGTGCGGGCCGGCCCAGATGTACAGGAAGACGAGCGACCAGAAGTGCAGGATCGACAACTTGTAGCTGAAGACCGGGCGGTCGGCGGCCTTGGGCATGAAGTAGTACATGAGCCCGAGGAACGGCGTCGTCAGGAAGAAGGCGACGGCGTTGTGCCCGTACCACCACTGCATGAAGGCGTCCTGCACGCCCGCGTAGATGCTGTAGCTCTTCATGGCCCCCGCCGGCACGGCGAGGTTGTTGAAGATGTGCAGCACGGCCACGGTGATGATGGACGCGATGTAGAACCAGATCGCGACGTAGATGTGCCGCTCGCGGCGCTTGGTCAGCGTCACGAAATAGTTCACGGCGAAGGCCACCCAGACCACGGCGATGGCAATGTCGATGGGCCACTCGAGCTCGGCGTACTCCTTGCTCTGCGTGTAGCCGAGCGGGAGCGACACCGCGGCGGCGACGATGATCGCCTGCCAGCCCCAGAAGTGGAACTTGCTCATCCCGTCCGACCACATGCGCGTCTTGAGCAGGCGCTGCGTCGAGTAGTACGCGCCGCAGAACCAGGCATTGCCGGCGAACGCGAAGACCACCGCGTTGGTGTGCAGCGGGCGCAGGCGGCCGAAGGTCCAGATAGGGGCGAAGTTCGTTTCCGGCGCCGTCAGCTGGATGGCGATCACCAGCCCGACCAGCATGCCGACGAGGCCCCAGATCATGGTGGCCCAGAGAAATTTCCGGACGATGTCGTCGTCGTACGAGAACGAGTCGAGGCGAGCGTTCATCGCTGCTCCGTGGGGTGGCTGTGCTGCGCACCCCGACTTCGGAGTGCACGTCGTAACCGGGAACTATCTCAAAATCGCCGCGCCTCAGCAATCAGAGCAGTCCCCCCATCCTGTAGGGAAAGAGACTACGCGCTGTGCGGTTTGCGCTCCCAAGCGGTTGCCAGGAAGATACTGACCGAACAAAACCCGATCAGTCCGTCGACGCACGGATGGCGTTCACGATGACCGCCACGTCAATGGCCTCCTGCAGCATCGCGCCGGTCGTGGGCGAGAAGTAGCCCATGGCCGCCGCGACCATCGCCACCGCGCTCAGTCCGAGGCCGGCCACGATGCTCTGCCGCGCAATGGCCACCGCGCGCCGCCCGACGCGGATGGCCTCGTACACGCGGGTGATGTCGTCGCAAAGGATCACGGCGTCGGCCGCCTCGGCGGCGATCCCGCCGCCGTGCGCGGCCAACGCGATGCCAGCCGTGGCGGCGCTCAGTGCCGGCGCGTCGTTGGTGCCGTCGCCGATCATCACCACGTGGTGGCCGCTTCGCATCAGCTCCTTCACGGCCTCCACCTTGTCCTGCGGCAGCAGGTCGCCGCGGGCGTCGGTGATGCCGTAGGCGCGCGCGATCCCCTCGACGTTGGCCTGGTGGTCGCCCGAGAGCAGGACGATGCGCCGCATCCCGATGCGCCGCAGGTCGGCGAAGAAGCCGTGCAGGCCCTCGCGGGCCCGGTCGGCGAACTCCACGGCGCCGGCGATCTCGCCGTCCACCGCCACGATGGCGCGCAGCCCGGCGCCGCGCGCCACGATGATGGCCTCGTGGCGGTCGGGGAAGAGCTGCCCCAGCCACGCCGCCGCGCCGACGGCGATCTCGCGCCCCTCCACCGTGCCGCGCACGCCAAGCCCCGGCACATCGGAGACGTGTTCGGCCGGCGGCAGCGCCAGACCGCGCTCCGCGGCGGCCGCCACGGTGCTCCGCGCCAGATGATGCCCGGACCCCATCTCGACCGCGGCGGCAACGCGGAGTACGGCGTCCGCCGTCCAGTCGCCGTATGCGTCGATGGCCACCACGTCGGGCCGACCAATGGTCAGCGTCCCCGTCTTGTCGAAGACGGCGGTGTCAACGATGGCCAGTTGCTCCAGTGCGCCGCCGTTGCGCACGATGATCTGGTGGCGCGCCGCGTGGTTGATGCCGCCGATGATCGCCACCGGCGTGGCCAGCAGCAGCGGACAGGGGGTGGCCACGACGAGCACGGCGAGCACGCGCAGCGGGTCGCCGGTGAGCCACCAGGCGAAGGCACACACGAGCAGCGTGACGGGCGTGAACCAGACGGCATACCGGTCGGCCAGTCGCTGGATCGGTGACTTCTCGCTTTGCGCCGTGCGCACCAGTTCGACGATACGCGCGTACAGCGACTCGCTGGCCGGGCGGGTGGCGCGCACGACGATGGCGCCCTCGAGGTTCACGGCACCGGAGCGCACCTCGCTGCCCGGCTGCACCAGGTCGGGCGGCGCCTCGCCCGTGAGCCGTGACACGTCGAGGTGCGAGCGGCCGCTGTGGACCACGCCGTCGGCCGGAAGCATCTCGCCCGGACGCACGAGCAACAGGTCGTCGATGGCGATGACGTCGGCGGCGATGTCGTTGATCCGTCCGTCGGCATCCTGCCGGTGTGCCGTGCGCGGGGCCGCCTCCTCGAGGGCGCGCACCGCGTTGGAGGCGCGGCCCTCGGCGTACCGCTCAAGCAGCTCACCGCCCGTCTGCATTAGCACGATCACCAGGCCGGCCACGGGCTGGCCGAGGCCGATGGCGCCGATGATCGAGAGTGTCGCGACGATGTCGGCGGCGAACTCACCGCGCAGGAGACCGCGGGCCGTGCGGATGACGACGGGGAGGCCGGCGATGACGAGCACCACCATCCAGAGGCGCCAGGCCCATGGCGACGCGGGGTCGCTCCAGCGCATGACGCCGCCCGCAATGAGCGAGCCGATGGCCGCGGCGGGCAGCCAGATGGCGCCACGCGAGAGCGAAAACGCCCCCGCGCCGGTATCGGCGGAGGGGCGTGTGACGGTCGTCATGTGGCGGCTATTTCGTGGCTTCGGCGGCCGGCTTCTCGCCCGCGTACTTCTGGTTCGTGAAGTGCACGATCAGCGTCACGAGCAGCAGCAGGGCAAGCGCGCCGACGATGAGGCCGGTGAACGCGGCGCGGCGGTCTTCGGGATGATGCGCGGAACTCATGCGGACCCTCGCGTGGTGGGGGCGGCGTCAGGCGACGCGCACCGTGGTCATGAAGTCGTTGGCCTTGATCTTCTGCATGACGTCGAGTCCGGACGTGATCTGCCCGAAGACGGTGTGCACGCCGTTGAGGTGACGCGTGTTGGACTCACTGAGCACCATGAAGAACTGGCTGCCGCCCGTGTCCTTGCCTGCGTGCGCCATGGACAGCGCGCCCACGGCGTGCTTGTGCGGATTGCCGGCCGTCTCGCACTTGATCGTCCACCCGGGACCGCCGGTGCCGACGCGCGGGTGTCCATTGGGCAGTTCCTTCGACAGCGGATCGCCCCCCTGGACCACGAACTCGGCGATGACGCGATGGAACTTCACGCCGTCGTAGAAGCCGTCGTTGGCCAGCTTCTCGAAGTTCGCGACTGCGATGGGCGCCGCGTCATCGTACAGGTCGGCGACGATCGTGCCGAGGTTGGTTTCGAAGGTAGCGGTCTTCATGGATAGGGGCGGATGAAGGCGGAGTACGACAGAGTACGACGGAGAACGCGCTCCTCGAAACTAATCAGAGGCGGAACCGCGGGCTACTTCCCGGCCTTGCGCGAGCCCGGCGCGGCGGAAAAGACCCACAGTCCGGTCACCGCGCACCCGCTCTTCACGGCGGGGGTGAAGGTCCACCGGGGAATGAGCGCCTTCAGGTTCGCCGCCAGCCACGGATGCGTGGTCTCGACGATGGTGAACGTCGTCATGTCCGGCCGCCCGGCGGTGTCCACCACCACGGACACCTTCACGCGCGTGGTGCCGTCACGGCGGATGACGCCGCGCGGGTAGCCGCCGCGCGGCGGTTGCAGCGGCCGCGGGTCGTACGTCGCCACGTCGGGCGCCCGGTCGACCTCGAGACTGGGGTGCCGGGCCGCATCGGCCTGCACGAGGTAGCAGAGCTCGCTGCTGGCGGGCGGCAGCGGCGCCGGCGCGACGGGTGCCGGTGGCGGCGGAGGCGCGCAGGCGGCCAGGACGAGTGCCGCGGCGAAGGCGGCGGCGGGTCGGCGGAAGTTCACGGCGTCTCGGTCGCGGGAATCGGCGTCACGCGCTCGCCGACGGGCAGATGTCGGCCAGCGTGCACGCGGCGCAGCGGGGCTTCCGCGCGTCGCAGGTGCGGCGGCCGTGCCAGATCAAGAGGTGCGCCAACAGCGTCCACCCCTCGCATTCGAACAGGGGCATCAGCGCCCGTTCGATCTTGACGGGATCGGTCTCGGCCGTCAGGCCAAGGCGCGCGGCGAGGCGCGCCACGTGCGTGTCCACGACGATGCCGACATTGATGCCCAGGGCATTGCCGAGCAGCACGTTCGCGGTCTTGCGACCGACGCCCGGCAGCTGCGTGAGCTGGTCCATGTCGGCGGGAATCGTGCCGCCGTGCGTGGCGGCCACGGCCTGCGCCATGCCGACGAGCGCCTTGGCCTTGCTGCGAAAGAAGCCGGTGCTGCGGATGACCGCTTCCACCTCGGAGGGCTCGGCGGCAGCGAGCGCGCGCGCGTCGGGCCACCGCCGAAAGAGTTCGGGCGTGACCATGTTGACGCGCTTGTCGGTGCACTGCGCCGACAGGATGGTGGCGGCCAGAAGTTCGAACGGCGTGCGATGATCCAGTTCGCAGTGCGCGTCCGGATAGGCGAGGCGCAGCCTCCGCTCGATTTCCTGGGCGTGCGCGCGAAGCGCGGCACCCTGGCGTGCGGGGCGGCGGGAGGTGCCGCGCCGCACACTGCCACCCGACGCGCGCTTTCCTGCCGCCGGTGCCGCCGCCGGCCTCGACTTCGACCTCGGCTTTGCCTTCGGCGTGCTGGTAGCCTGCGTACCCTTGGTGCGTGGGCGCCGCGTGCTGGTGCTCGGTGCTTTCACGTGAATGGGCAAAGGACTTAACAAACTAACCCCGGCAGTGTGCCGGGGTTCATCTGACCGTCCGCCTGCTCGCCCGCCTACTGCTCTTCGATGCCCGCGTGAATGGCGAGGCGATCGATGAGCGCGTGCAGCTGCTTCTCGGTGAGGTCGATCTCCTGGGCGGCACCCTCGACGTCGAGCAGGCCGGCACGCATGGAGATCGCGACCTGATTGAGGTACCGGATCTTGGCGAGGATCTCGTCCGTGGCTTTGCGCAAGCCGTGATAGCGGCGCTTCTCGGCGAGGGCGCGGCGGTGCCGGCGCACCAGTTCATCGAGCCCGATGCGACGCGCAAGCGTCAGCACCTCGTCCTTGGTGCGCCCCGGCAGGGCGCCACGGTCCGGCAGGCCAAGGTCGTCCCACGACTCGTCCGCGAACCACAAGCGGCCCACGTACTCGATGCCGTCGTAGGTGATGCGCACGGACACCGTGTATCGCTTCCCCTCAGTCTCGATGGTCGCGACGTACGGCTGCGTGATTTCGTCGTAGGCGCTCATGCGGTCAGGCGCGTCGGGGCGGAGTGCGGTCGAGAAAGGAACGGATGGCCGAGAACAGCGCCTCCGGTTGCTCAACATACGGCACGTGCCCGCTGTCTTCCAGTACGACGAGCTCGGCCCCCAGCGCGCGGGCGACGGCCGCCGACGACTCCAACGGGATCGGATCCTGTCTACCGTGAACGACGAGGGCCGGGCAGGTCACGTCACGCAGCGCGGGAATGAGGTCGAAATCATCCAGGGATTCCCAGATGGACTGCTGCACGCGCCCGGTCACGCGGAAGGGCGTGAGCGCCTGCGCCCGGTCCGGGTCGGCGAAGTAACCGGCGACGCCGAGCTCGAAGGCGCGCTGGCGGTAGGCCGCCGGGTCCCGTTCCCTGAGACCCGAGGCGACGAGTTCACTGCGCAGCGCCTGCACCCGGGGACCGGCCTGTCGGCGGGCGAACTCCGCCTCGAACGCGTCTCGCCAGCCGCGTGACGCCGGCGCGGGGTCGATGAGCACCAGGCGCTGCGGCACCGGTGCGCCATGACCGGGCAGGCCGTCGCCAAGCGCGCCGTCGCCAAGCGCGCCGTCGCCGTGCGCGCCGTCGCCGTGCGCGCCGTCGCCGTGCGCGGCCTGCACCGCGTAGAGCAGCGCCAGCAGCGCGCCCCATGAATAGCCCACGAGCGTGAGCGGCTCGAGCGCGAGTTCGCGCACCACCAGCGCGCAGTCGCGCACCTGCGACTCCCAGGTGACGATGCCGCGGTCATCGTCGTGGCGCGATCGGCCGCCGCCCCGCTGGTCGTAGAAGACGCACTCGCGGTCCTCGGCCAGCGCCAGCATCTGCGGCAGGAGGTAGTCATGGTGTGCCCCCGGGCCACCGTGGAGCACGAGCAGGCGCTCGGCATGCGCCGGACCGTGGCGGGTCCAGAAGAGCGGAACGGGCGTGGTGCGTGTGAAGCCGGAGGTCATGAACGGGGAATTGGAATTCGGATTTCGGAATTGGAATGCGAGCGTGGAATTCGAACCGGATGGCGGATTGGGAGGGCGACACGGGCTGGGCGGAGTGCTTGGGGTGGCCCGGGGGGGGGCGCGGCCTTGGTGCGCGAGTTCGGCGTCACGTGAACTCCGCGGCGATACGCGCGGTGGTGACGTGCACGGTCACGGTGTCCCGGATGTCGCGGCCGTAGCCGCCCGCAATCGTCACGCACACGGGTACGCCCATCTCGCGACACGCGGTGATGACCATCCGGTCGCGGCGCATCAGGCCCTCGAAGGTCAGTAGCAGCCGGCCGAGCGAATCACCCTCGTGCGGGTCTGCGCCCGCGAGGTAGTAGACGAGGTCGGGCCGGCTGGCGCGCAGGACACCCGGCAGCGCCTCGGCCAGCCGCTCGAGGTATTCGTCGTCGCCCGTGCCGTCCTCGAGCTCGACGTCAAGCCGGCCGGGCACCTTGTGGAACGGATAGTTGCGGCGGCCGTGCATGGAGAAGGTGTACGCGCGATCGTCGCCGGCGCAGAGTGCGTGCGTGCCGTTGCCCTGGTGCACGTCGAGGTCGATGACGGCGGCGCGCGTGACGCGGCCCGATGCCTGCAGCGCGCGCAGCGAGATGACGACGTCGTTGAGCACACAGAACCCCTCGCCGTGCGTGTGAAAGGCGTGGTGCGTGCCGCCCGCCAGGTTCATGGCAATACCGCACTGGAGCGCCGCCTCGGCCGCCTCGGCCGTCCCCCCGGCGGCGCGGAAGGAACGCTCCACGAGCGCGTCACTCCAGGGAAAGCCGACCTTGCGCTGCTCGGCGGCGGCCAAGGTGCCGGTCTCGAGGCGCTCGAGATAGCCGTCGTCGTGCGCGCGCAGCACGTCTCCGCGGGCGATCCGGGCCGGCACGTGCAGCGTGTCGGCCCCTGAGATGCCCTGCGCGAGCACCGCGTCGCGCAGCAGCGCGTACTTGCTGATCGGAAAGCGGTGCCCGTTGGGCAGCGGGATCGGGAAGTGGGCGGACGACCAGGTGTGCAGCATGGAATCAGAAGTCGGATTCCGGACGACGATGCCGAATGCGGAAGGCGAACCGGAGGTCGGAAGCCCGGCCATCGCCCGAGCCAACGCGTCCGCCCTCCGGTTCGAATTCAGAATTCGAATTCACATTCCGGAATCCGAATTCCGGTTCCTCACCACCACGCCATTCTTCATCACGAACAGCACCCGCTCGGTCACGGTGATGTCCTTCATCGGGTCGCCGGGCACGGCCACGATGTCGGCCCACTTGCCCGCCTCGATGGTGCCGACCTTCGCGCTCCAGCCGAGCAGTGCCGCCGCCGTGCGCGTGCCGGCCGTGAGGGCTTCCTCGGGCGTCAGGCCGCCCCAGCCGACGAGCAGGGCGAACTCGTGCGCGTTCCTGCCGTGCGCGCCGACGCCGGCATCGGTGCCGAACGCGATCTTCACGCCGGCGCGCTTGGCGCGCGGCGTCGCGTTGCGCATCGCCGCGGCCGCCGCGAGCGCCTTCTCCGCCATGAGTCCCTTGAGCAGGCCGCTCTTCGCGGCGCGTTCCGTCGTCTCACCGGCCATCATCGTCGGCACGAGGTACGTGCCGTGCTCGGCCATCATCTTCGCGCCGTCGTCGTCAAGGAACGAGCCGTGCTCGATGGACGTGACGCCGGCGCGGACGGCAATCTTGATGCCCTCGGCGCCGTGCGCGTGCGCCGCCACGTGCCGCTCGAGCTTGGTGGCCTCGTCGACCATCGCCTTCAGCTCCTCGTACGTGTACTGCGGCACGCCCACGGCGTCGCCGGCCGACAGCACGCCGCCGGTGGCGCAGGTCTTGATGACGTCGGCGCCGTACTTCACCTGGTAGCGCACGGCCTGCCGCACCTGCTCAGGGCCGTCGGCGATGCCCGTCTTCGGCGAGCCGTCGAACAGGCCCGGGCGGTAGCCGTTTTCGTCACAGTGGCCGCCGGTGATGCCAATGGAGTAGCCCGCCACCTGCATGCGCGGCCCCGGCACGAAGCCCTCGTCGATGGCCTTGCGCAGCGCCATCGGGTAGAACTCGGAGCCGCCGACGTCGCGCACCGACGTGAAGCCGGCCATGAGCGTGCTGCGCGCATGCGCGGCGCCGATGATCGCGGCCAGCCCGGGGAAGTCCTTCGTCTCCTGCTCCGACGCGCCGGGCTCCTCCAGCTGCCGTCCGATGAGGTGCACATGCATGTCGATGAAGCCCGGGAGCAGCGTGGCGTCGCCAAGGTCCACGATCCGGGCGCCGGTCGGCACCTTGATGCCCGAGGCTGCGCCGGCGGCGACCACGTGATCGCCCTCGATGATCACGACTCCGTTGGCGATCGTGGCCTTGCCCGTGCCGTCCCACAGGCGCGCCGCCTTGAGCACCGTGATTTGCGGAGGCGCAGCCGGCTGGGCGGAGAGCGCACTGGCGGGCAGCAGCAGTACGACGAGCGCAATGGCGTGAAACGAACGGAGCATGGGGGGCTGGGGCCGAGGTTAGTTGGGGCGAGCGGAAAGCGTCACGTTGAACGTCACGTCCTTGCCGTCGCGCAGCGCGACGACCTCCACCGTGTCGCCCGGCTTGAGGGCCCCGAGCGCGTCGGTGTAATCATAGATGTTGTTCACCGTCCGTGAGCCGAACCGGATGATGATGTCGCCCGCGCGGAGGCCGGCCTTGTCGGCCGGCCCGCCCGCGCGCACGCCGGAGAGCTGCATCCCCTTCACGTCCGCGGCGCCCATGTCGGGGATGCTCCCGAAGTAGACGCCCGAGCCCTGCCGCTCCGACGGCCGGTTCGCGCCCGCCGTCTGGACGCGCACAAAGGTGAGCCGGGCCGGCCGGTCGGCGAGCGCGCGGATCACGCGCTCGGAGAAGTCGGCGACGCGCACCATGCCGGCGACATCGATTTTGTCGGCGTCGTCGGTGGCGCGGTGATAGTCGTCGTGCAGGTCGGTGAAGAGGTGAAGCACGGGCAGGTCCTTGCGGTAGAACGACGCATGGTCACTCGGCCCCTCGCCGTCGCCGACCGCGGCCAGCGTGAGCGCCGGCGGGGTGTTGGCGCTGTCCACGAGACCCTTCAGCTCGGTGGCGGTGGCCACGCCGTAGACGATCAGCTTGTCGTTTCGCAGGCGGCCGACCATGTCGAAGTTCACCATGGCCTGCACCTTGTCCCGGTCGACGGGGAGGTGGCTGGCAAACCACTCGCTGCCGGGCAGGCCCAGCTCCTCCCCGGTGAAGTTCACGAACACGATGGAGCGCCGGGCCGGCTGCCTCGCGAAACGCCGCGCCAGCTCCAGCACCGTCACGGTGCCCGATGCGTTATCGTCGGCGCCGTTTCTGATGACGTGACCCTTCTCGGGGTCGAGTGACCCGACCGAGTCGGTGCCGAGGTGATCGAAGTGCGCGCCGACGATCACGTACTCGGTGGCCAGTGCATCGCGACCCGGCACGACGGCGGCCACGTTCTGCGTGCGCAGTTCGCGCACGGGCCTGTTGCGCGCCGCGACCTTGGCGATGAAGGGCAGCGTGAAGCACGCGGCCGTGCCCGGCCGCGCCGTCGCGGTACACGCCGGACGGTCCGGCTGCGCAACGCTGGCGAGGCGCAGCGCGCGGTAGCGGGCGGCGATGAACGCAGCGGCGGAGTCGTTGCCCGCCGTTCCGGTGCCGCGCCCCTCGAGGAGGTCGCTGGCGAGGTAATTGATGTCGCGCCGCATCTGGTCGGGCGCGGTCGTGGCGAGGATCGGCGCGCCGGTGCGGCCCAAAGAACCCTGGCAACCGGAGAGGACGAGGGCGGCGGTCGCGAGGACGCCGCGCGAGCTGATGAAGGCGCGCATGCGTGGAATCGAGGGTGGTGAGGACCGGGGGCGCCCGCGTATGTTAGGCGGGCGCTGGATCGAACGCCAATTCGGGAGAGTCCGCGAGCCGCATGGACCGTCACGTCGAGTTCGTCACCCAGTTGTCGCTGCTCGTGTCGCTCTATGCCGACGAGTCCGGGGACCGCGTCGCGGCGAAGGCCGCATTGCGGGCCGCGCGCGCCGCGGCCCGGCACGGCGCCGTCTCGATGTTCGTGGACGGCGCGGCCGTGCGGGCGGGCACGCATGCGATCTCCGACAGCGCGCTTCCCCAGCTTGCCTTGCTGCGCGATGCGCTCGTCTCCGTTGGCGTCACCTCCGTGGAGGTGGCACGGCACGCCACCCAGGGCGAGGTCAAGGCGCTGGCCCGGCTGCTGGCGCGCGTCGTCACGGGAGAGGTGACGGCCGGCGATTTCGCCGACGAGTGGCAGACGCACACCTGGGATGACGTGCTGCTGCAGCACGCGGCACCCTCGACCGACGCGGACGCGGGCTCGACCGACGCGGATGCGGGCTCGACTGAAGCGGACGCGGTCTCGACTGAAGCGGACGCGGGCTTGGCCGTCGCGGACGCCGAGCCGGCGCCCGCCGCCGGCACGGTGCCAGGCGATGCCGAGGCCACCGCGCCCGATGAAGAGGTAGCGGCCGCGTCGGAGGTCACGTCCGGGCCACTGGCGGTCCAGCTGCCGCCCGCGGCCGCGGCGCTCCCGAGTGCCGAGCATCGGCAGTTGTTCGAGCGGCTCATCACGTCGAGCGAACCCGACACGCTGCGCCGTTTCATCGAACCCGTGCAGCTTGCCGTCGAGCAGGGCGCGCGCGAAGGGCGTCCGGAGGAATCCCTGGCCCTGTTGCTGGCGCTGATCGACTGCGAGGAACTGACGGACGACCTCGAGATGCGCCGGCAGTTCGTGGTGGCGGTACGACGCATGACCAAGGCGACACTCCTGCGGGCGCTGGCCATGTTGCACGCCGACCTTCCCGCGCTGGGCGACGACGTCGAACGCGTGCTCCGCCGCTTCGGCGAGGACGGTCCGGAAGCGGTCATCGACCGAATTGCGTGCGCGCCGAGCGCGGCGTCGCGCGCGCGGTACATCGAGTTGCTGCGACGCCTGCCGACGGCGCGTGACGCACTCGTGGAGATGCTCGATGACGATGCCGACGCGGTGGTGGAGCGCGCCGTCGAGCTTTCCGTGCTGCTGAAGTACAGCGACGCCGAGCGCATGCTCGGCGAGCAGCTGAGCCATCCGGCGCCCCGGGTGCGGCGAAGCGTGGCGCGAGGGCTTGCGGCATTTGGCGACTCGGCGTTCGCGTTCGACGCGTTGCTGCGCGCGCTCGGCGACAGCGCGGTGGACGTGCGACTTGCCGCGGCGGTCGCGCTGCGGTCACGCCGCGACACGCGCCTGGCTGCCGCCCTGGTGCAGCGCTTCGACGTGGAGCCGGAGTCCGAGGTGCAGTTCGCCATCATCGAGGCGCTGGGCCGGCTCGGAGGGGTGGAGGGG
Organism: Gemmatimonadales bacterium; assembly: GCA_038208045.1. GTDB lineage: Bacteria > Gemmatimonadota > Gemmatimonadetes > Gemmatimonadales > Gemmatimonadaceae > PNKL01. The sequence continues at coordinate 18,918 of JBBQZD010000007.1, forward strand.
GTGCAGAAGCTCGTGGCGCTCGCGACGGCGGATGCGCGGCGGCTGCGCAAGCCGGACGCCGTCGCGCTGCGGCTGGCGGCCATCGAGGCGCTTGGCGAGGCGCGCACGTCGCAGTCGATGGTGACGTTGCAGAAGCTGCTCGAGGACGGCGACCGGGACGTCCGCGAGACGGCGGCGCGGCTCTACACGCGTGCCCGGAGGCAGACGACGGCCGGCAGCGCCGCCGCCATCGACGCCGGGGACGAACTGGCGCCGCGCTGACGGCCGTCAGCAGCACGGCGTCACCCGGCGGCGCACCGCGGCGCACCGCGGCATACGCTCCTCGATTGATCCTCTTTCCCCGCAGGCAGGTGCCATGGACTGGACCATGCTGTTGATCATCGGCCTCGCGGCTGGCGTGCTCGCCGGTCTCTTCGGCATCGGCGGCGGCGTCGTGATCGTGCCCGCACTCACGATCCTGGCACGCATGCCGCTGCAGAGCGCCATCGGCACCTCGCTCGGCGCGCTGCTCCTGCCCGTCGGCGCGCTGGGCGCGTGGTCGTACTGGCGCAGCGGCCATCTCGACATCCGCGCGGCCATGTGGGTGGCGCTCGGGCTCTTCCTCGGCGCGTATGGCGGCGCGCGTCTCGCGCAGTCGCTGGGCGACGTCACGCTGCGGCGCGCCTTCGCGCTCTTCCTGGCCGCGGTGGCGGTGAAGGTCTGGGTCAGCTAGGCGCTGCGTCGCGCCGCGCCCGGGTCCGCGTCAGTCGCGGGGCAACGGAACCGCGGCCAGCGCGAGCGCGAAGACCAGCAGTCCCGGCAGTGCCAGGCGCCACTCGCCCGTGAGCAAGAAGAGCACGCCGCCGAAGAGCGCGGCGAATTCACCCACGGCCCACCCGGCGATGGACAGCGTGCGCTGCGCCTCGGGGGTGGCGGCGGCAATGCGGAGGCGAAGCGCCAGCACCACGGCGGCGGCGAGCGCCACGGCGGCGTACATCACCGTCGTCAGCGTCGCCAGGCGTGAAGTCGGAACCACGGACAGGTCGCCCCGCCCGTGCAGGAACGCGGCGACGAGCATGAAGGTCACGACGCCCACCGTCATCGCCGTGCGAATCAGGAACAGCACCTTCGCCGTGGGCGCCGGGCCAGACCTCACGGCGCTGCCTCGTACACCTTCTCGCCCCCCACCCAAGTGCTGAGCACGCGCGTGTGCAGAATGAGTTCCACCGGCACGCGCATGATGTCCTGGTCGAGAATCACGAAATCGGCGTACTTGCCGGGCGTCAGCGAACCGAGGACCTTCTCCTGGAACGCCGCATACGCCGGCCAGAGCGTTACGGACTTGAGCGCCTCGTCGCGCGTCATCCGTTCCGCGGGGAACCAGCCGCCCGGCGGCCAATCGCTGGCATCCTGCCGGGACACGGCGGAATGAAACGAGATGAGCGGGTTCACCTGCTCGACCGGAAAATCAGAGCCGTTGGGAATGACGACGCCGGTGTTCAGCAGGGAGCGCCAGGCGTACGCGCCGAGCAGGCGCACGGCGCCGAGCCGCGTGCCGGCCCAGTACATGTCGCTCGTCTGGTGGCTCGCCTGCATCGACGGGATGACGCCCAGCGCGGCGAAACGCGGCACGTCATCGTAATTCAGGATCTGCGCGTGCTCCACTCGGAACCGGTGGTCGGCCGTGGGCACCGCGAGCAGCGCCGCCTCGTAGGCGTCGAGCACCAGCCGGTTGCCGCGGTCGCCGATGGCGTGCGTGTTCACCTGAAACCCCGCCCGCAGCGCCCGCGTCGCGACGTCCTGGATGTGCGCCGGCGCAGAGACCAGCAGCCCGATGTTCTTGGGATCGTCGCTGTAGGGCTCGAGCAATGCCGCGCCGCGCGAACCCAGCGCGCCGTCGGAGTAGAGCTTGATCGAGCGCACCCAGAGCGAGCCGTTGTAGCCGTCGATGAGCGGGCCGCGCTTGAACCACGCGTCGATCGTCGCCGCGTTGTCGCTGATCATCGCGTTGAGTCGGAACTTCAGCTGCCCGCTCTTCGCGAGTTCCTCGTAGACGTCCAGGCCCGTGGCATCGGCTCCTGCATCGTGCACGCCGGTGAGTCCCCACCGCTGGGCCTCGCGCACCGCGTCAACGATTGCGCGCCGCACGTCGTCGCGCGTGGGGCGCGGCAGCGCCCGCCGCACGAGCCCCTGCGCGTTGTCCACGAAGACGCCGCCCGGCGAGCCGTCGGCGCCCCGCTCCACGTGCCCGCCGCTGGGATCCTGCGAAGCCGCCGACACGCCGGCCAGTTGCATGGCCCGGGCGTTGGCCAGTCCCGCGTGGCCGTCCACACGCACCAGATAGATGGGATGGTCGGGCACCGCCGCCGACAACTTGTCGTGCGTCGGGAATCGCGTGTCGCCCCAGTCGTTCTGGTCCCAGCCGCGCCCGAGCACCCACTGCCCCTTGGGCATGGTCTTCGCGCGCTCCGCGACCCGGGCAATCACCTGGTCGTACGATGTCGTGCCGGTGAGGTCCACGATGTGCAGGGCGTCGCCAAGGCCGCCGACATGCCCGTGCGCGTCGACCATCCCTGGAATCACCGTGCGCCCGTGGAGGTCGACGACCTTCGTGGCGACCCCCTTCAGCGCCATCGCGCCGGCGGCGTTGCCCGCGAAGAGCACCCTTCCACCGGCCACGGCCACGGCCTCCACGACGGGACGGGTTTCGTCGACGGTGTAGATGCGGCCGTTGGTGAGGATGACGTCGGCCGACCTGGCGCCCTGGGCGCCCGCAATGCTGGCCCCTCCGGCGGCGAAGACGACGAGCGCGAGACGTGAATGAAAGCGGAGCATGGCGTGAGCGGTTGGGCGTGGAGAGGCCGACGGCGGTTGTCGGGCAGGAACGCCGGCCCCCTGATGACCCGGCGTCAAGCGCCGGCGTTCGGCGCCGGTCGCTGCGCGACGCTGGAAGATGCGCGGCGGCGGCCGCGCCGGCCAGCCGGTGATGCGCGCCGATCGGCGACGGCTATCTTTGGCGCCATGACCGGCATGCCCATGTCCAGGAGTGACCGCTCGTGAGCCACGGAGAGCGGGCGCAGCATTCGCTCTCCGCGCGGATCGCGGGCGGCGTGGTCTGCGGCGCCCTGGCGCTCGGCCTCAACCACCTGCGCGTGCCGATGCTCGCGCCGGAGTCGCCGGAATTTGCGTTTGGTGGCGCCTTCGTGCTGTTCGCCTTCTGGCAGCTCGGCGTCGTGCCCGGTCTCGTCGCCGCGGCGCTCGGCTTTGCGCTGGGGGAGGCGGGCCGCGAGGTGATGCTCGCGATGATCGCGCTCTATGCCATCGAGGGCTGGGTCGTGAGCCGCCTCGCCGCGCGTACGCGCAGTCTCGTGGTGGCAGACGTGCTGTTCTGGCTCACCACGGGAACGCTGCTCGACGTCCTGCTGTATTTACGGTGGATGGAGCTTGGCGGTGCGTTCGTGCTGATCCTGCTGGTCAAGCAGCTGCTCAATGGCGTGCTGAATGCGGTGCTGGCCGACGCCGTGGCCCGCGTGCCGCTGATCCGCCGCTGGACCGGCACGTCCGTTCCAGCGCCGCGCGTCCTGAACGAGGTGCTGTTCGACCGGACGGTACCCCTCGTCATGGTGCCGATGACGGTGATCGTGCTGCTGCTCGCGCGTTCCTCGTATGCGGCCCAATACAACCTGGTCATCGCGGACCTCCGGCACTCGGCGACGCAGGCCGAGGCTGGCGCCGAGCGATTCCTGCTGTCGCGCCGCGCCTCACTCGAGTCGTTCGCGCGCTTCCAAACCGGCGCACTATCCAGCGTCGCCGCTTCGGCCCCGGCCGCCGCCGCCGCCGCCGCGGCCGCCGCCGCGGTGCGCGCCTTCCACGCCGGACACCCGGAGTTCTACAACGTCTTCCTCACCGACGCGTCGGGCACGGTGGTCGCGGCCTCACCCGTGGCGGCGCTAGACGGCACCCCCAACGTCGGACGCGACATCGGGGCCCGCCCGTATTTCACCGAGGCGCAAGCGACGCGTCGCACCGTCATCGGCGCGATGGTCCTTGGTCAGCTGCACGCAGGGCAGGCCGGCGTGGAGCCGATTCTGCCGATCGCGGCGCCCATTCTCACCGCGCGCGGCGAGTTCGGCGGCGTCGTGCTCGGTGCGCTCGACGTGGCTGCGCTGCGGGCCATTCTCGGCGCGCGCGCGCGCACCGAGGACGGCAGCGTGCAACTGCTCGACGGCGCCAACCGCGTGGTGGCCAGCACCGACGTGCCGATGCCGGCTGGGCTGCGCCGCTCGTCCGACCTGCCGGCGCTCTTCTCGGGTGCCCTCCCGGACCCGCTGCTCCTGCCCGAGCGCGGGACGAGCTATTCGGCCCGGCTTGGCATCAATCCGCGTCTGGCCTCCGTGCAGCTCGTCTCCGGCGTGCCCTTCGCCGCGGTGGTCGAAGCGCCGCTCCTGACGGTGTTCGATGCGATGCGCAGCACGTCGCTGTCGCTCATTCTCATGATGCTCATGGCGCTGCTCGCGGTCTATGCGGTGGCCCGGTCGTTCGGGGCGCAGCTCGCGGAGCCGCTCGCCTCGATTGGCGAAATGGCGAGGGAGATCGCCGAGGGCGAGAACGTGCCGCCCGGCGTGACGGCCGACTTCGAGGCGAGTCCGGTGCGTGAGATTCGCACCATGGCCGCGCAGCTCAGCGTCATGGACGCGGCGCTCCGGCAGCGGCGCGACGCGGATGCGAGCCGTGTGCAGCAGAGCGAGCGCAAATACCGCGAGACGCTGGAGCAACTCGCGCAGGCGCAGAAAATGGAGGGCATCGGGCGGCTGGCGGGCGGCATCGCGCACGACTTCAACAACCTGCTGACGCCGATCCTCGGCTACACCGACCTGGCCATTGCCTCTGCCCCCGAGGACAGTCCCGTCCAGCGCGATCTGTCGCTCGTGCGCACCGCGGCGGGACGTGCCCGGGAGGTGGTGGCGCAGCTGCTGGCGTTCGGGCGCGCGCAGGTGCTCGACGTGCAGCGCATTGACCTCGCCGAGACCGTGGCGGAGTTCGAGCCCCTGCTGCGCCGGACACTGCGCGAGCACATCGACCTGCTCGTGGCCTGCCGGCCCGGCGTCGTCGTGGAAGCCGACCGGGCCAAAGTGCAGCAGGTGCTGATGAACCTGGTGATCAACGCCGCCGACGCGATGCCCGCCGAGGGACGCGTGGAGGTGGCGGTGGCGCTCGAACAGGTCCCAGCGGCGGAGGCCGATGACCCGGCTCCGCTCGACCCGGGTACGTACGGCGTGATCATCGTCAGCGATACGGGATGCGGGATGGATGATGAAACGCGCCGGCGCGCCTTCGATCCCTTCTTCACGACGAAGCCGCGCGGCAAGGGCACGGGCCTCGGCCTGTCCGTCGCGTACGGCATTGCGCGCCAGCACCGTGGAACCATCAGGATCGAGAGCACGCTCGGGGTCGGCACCCGCATGCAGGTGCTGTTTCCATTGGCGGACTCCGAGGTCAACGCGCCGGTGGCCGCGGCGCCTGCGTCGGGCATGCCGGTGCGGCCGGTGCCGGCGGCCTCGACCGGCGCGACCATTCTCGTCGTGGAGGACGAGGCGCCGGTGCGCGAGCTCGTGCGCACCGCGCTCTCGCGGGCCGGGTTCCGGATTCTGGCGGCGCGCGATGGCGCGCACGCGCTCACGCGAGCCGCGGCCTACGAGGGGCGCATCGACCTGCTGCTCACCGACGTGATGATGCCGGGACTCAACGGGCCCATCCTGGCGCGTGAATTCCGGCGCACGCGCCCGGGCGCCCGGGTGCTCTTCATGTCGGGCTATGCCGCCGACCACATCGCCGAGGCGGGGACGGACGCGGGCGACGCCGACCTGCTGGCCAAGCCCTTCTCCCCTGACGAGCTGGTGGCGCGCGTGCGGGCCGCGCTCGAGGGTTCGGGCTAGGCGACCGTCAACGACCGGACGCTAGTCGCCCGGTCCGATGGCCGGACCGGCCGACTCGCGTGCCTCGCGCACCATCGTGATGGCCGCCGCGTGAATCACGACGTCACCCAGGTCGCGACCATCCGTGGCGAGCGTCGCCGCCTTCACGCCAAGAAAGCGCCCGCTCGAACTGAGGTAGTCGCTCATCCGCTGCTGTGGCGCGAGGGGCAGGATGCCCTTCACCGTCGAGCCGCCCACGAGCACGATGTCCACGGCCCGCTCGCCGCCGCCGTGCGCCGACTGGCCCAGCACCAGGATATTGCCGTCGGGCGCCGTGGCCAGGACGATGTGGTCCGTCTGCACGATCAGGTGCCCCGGCAGCTCGTTCAGCTTCGGTCGCCGCGCATTCACCATGTTCAGCCAGCCACCCTTGCGGTTGGCCAGGAACTGCACGAGTGGCGCATCGTCGCCGATGTAGATCTCGCCGTCGAGCATCGTCGTGTCGCGCATGATCAGGTGCAGCCGCTTGGACTCCACTGCCTTGCTGGAGCGCGTGTTCGGTCCGGTCATGCAGGGGAGCGCCTCAGAGCGCGAGATGACGGAATCGTGAGCCTCGGATGCTGGGCGTCCATGCCGAGATGATGGGCGCCCATGCCGAAAGGTATACTGCCATGCGCTCCGGGAGCGAGGGGGCGGCGACGGAGCGGCGTGGCCCCGCTAGTATTTGGGATGTCGCCCAGACCCGGATTGCCCATGAGGACCTTCTTCGCGGCGCTGGTCGCCGCCAGCGCCGCCGCGCAGGCGCAGCCAGCAGCATTGCCGCCGCGCTCGGCGCCGATCAGCGACGTGCGATACGAACTCACGTTCGACGCCGCCCACGGCCTGCAGCGGCGCGTCGGCGTCCAGATGACCTTTGCCGTGGCCGGGCGGGACCCGGTGCTGCTCTCGCTGCCGGCCTGGACGCCCGGGGCCTACGAAATCAGCAACTACGCGCGATTCGTTACGGACTTCACCGCGACGTCCGCCGGCAAACCGCTGCGCTGGGACAAGTTCGACCCAGACACCTGGCGCATTCAGGCGGACGGTGCGCCTGAGGTCACGGTGCGCTTCGAGGCCGGCGCCGACTCGCTGGACAACGCGTTCAATTGGGCGCGCGACGACTTCGCGCTCATCAACGGCACCAACGTCTTCCTGTATCCCGAGGGGAGAACGTTCGATTTCGCCAGCACCGTCCGCGTGAGCACCGAGGCGGCCTGGCAGGTAGTCACCGGCCTGTCCGCGGGCCGCGGCGGGTGGAACGCCCCGAACTACCACGAACTGGTGGACGCGCCGTTCTTCGTGGGGCGCTTCGACCTGGACAGCACGCGCGTCGCCGACCGCTGGATGCGCCTGGCGACGTATCCGCGCGGATCGGAGAAGGGCGAGCGCCGCGCCGCCCTCTGGAGCGCGCTACGACGCGCCGTGCCGCCGCAGGTCGCCGTTTTCGGCGAGGTGCCGTGGACTACCTATACGGTGATGCAGATTGCCGACTCGTCCTTCGGCGGCATGAGCGCCCTCGAACACCAGGACTCGAACGTCGGCGTGGTAGGGGCCGACCTGCTCGACGCTCCGTTCGTGGCAGCGGTCTACGCGCACGAGATCTTCCACGCCTGGAACGTCAAGCGCCTGCGTCCGTCTGACATGTCACCGTACCGCTACGACCAGGCCCAGCCGACGCCGTGGCTCTGGGTGAGCGAAGGCATTACCGACTACTACGCCGACCTGTCGTTGGTGCGCGGCGGCGTCGTGGACGCCGCCGGCTTCCGGGCCGCGACGCAAACCAAGATGGATCACGTGGCACAACTCGCCCCGGTGGCGCTCGAGGACGCGTCGCTGCAGGCGTGGCTGCACGTCACCGACGGCACCGCCGACATCTATTACGACAAGGGCTCGCTCGCCGGCCTCGCGCTCGACATCCTCATTCGCGAGGCCAGCGACAATCGGGCGTCGCTCGACGACGTGCTGCGCGACCTCTACGCCACCACGTACCGGGCCGGGCGCGGCTTCACCGGTGATGAGTGGTGGGCGGCAGTGCGCCGCGCGGCGCGTGGCTCCCGCGACGCGGCGCTTCGCGAATTCAATGAACGGTACGTGGACGGCCGCGAGCCGTACCCGTGGGCGTCGTGGCTCCCGAAGGCGGGCTGGCGCATCGTCGTCGACACGCTGCGCGAGGCGCGGCTCGGCGTGCTCCTCGCGCCCGATTCGGCGGGCGCCCGCGTGGAGGAGGTCGTGCCCGGCAGCGCCGCGCAGCGCGCCGGCGTCCGCGCCGGCGACGTGCTCGTGCGCGTGGCGGGCGTCGCCACCACCGACCGGGACTTCAACCGCAAGTGGCGCGAGCGCGCCGGCGACCGGGAGGGCGCGCCGCTCGCGCTCGAGGTGCGGCACGACGGCTCACCCCTCGTGCTCAGCGGTGCCGTGCGCCTGGCCACGCTCATCAGCGCCCGCATGGAAGACGATCCCGCCGCGAGCGCCAGGGCGGTGCGCATTCGCGGCGGGATCCTGTCGGGCACCACGACGGCGCCGTGAGGCGCCGCCGGTTCGCTGCGGCGTAAACGCTACGGCGTAAACGCTACGGCGTAAACGCTACGGCTTGAGCTTCTTGTACGCCTCCACCTGCGCCGCGTCGCGCGGCGCCGGCCCATCCTTGCGGGCCATTTCGCGCTCAATCTCGTCCATGTCCCGCGGGGCGGCGGCCGTGATCCGGTCGACGCCGGTCGCGGTCACGATGTAGTCGTCCTCGATGCGCACGCCGATGTCGGCGTAGCGTCGCACCGCGGCTGCGATCGTCCGCTTGAGCGCCGCGTTGGCTGGCCGGTCCGGAATCACGTCCAGCGTGTTGGCGCGCACGTAGACGCCCGGCTCGATGGTGAAGGCGCTGCCGACCTCGAGCGCGCCGGCGCCGTAGACGTCCACGTCGTGCACGTCGAGGCCGATGGGATGGCCCAGCCCATGCATGTAGTACAGGCGGTACTGCGGGCAGCGCGCCGGGGCGCCCGCGCCGCCACGCTCACCCAGGGCGCACTCGTACGTGGCATCCGGCGCTTCGATGAGCCCCAGCCGCGCCAGCCCGGTCTTGAGCACAGCCAGCGCCGCGTCATTCAGCTGCGCGAACGGGACCCCCGGCCGCACCTGCCGCTCCGCCGCGGCCTGTGCCTGTTGCACGATTGCATAGATGTCGCGCTGGGCCGGGCTGAACTTGCCGTTCACGGGCACCGTCCGCGTGATGTCGGCGGAATAGCCGGCGTAGTACGCGGCCATGTCCATGTTCAGCACCTCGCCGTCGCGCATGAACCGGTCGTCCTTGTTGTAGTGCAGCGTGGTCGAGTTCGGGCCGGACCCCACGATGGAGCCATAGGACGGGCCGTCCGCACCGTTCCGGCGGAACGTGTACTCGGCCAGTGCCTGAATCTCGAATTCGGCCATGCCCGGCTTGATGGCGCGGAGCACCTCGCGATGCGCCGCGGCGCTCACCTGGGCCGCCGTACGGATGAGCGCCAGTTCGGCCGCCGACTTCCGGGCGCGCAACTTCATGACGCTGGCGTTCACGTCGGCCACCTTCACCTCGCGATGCCGCAGCTTCACCGCGTCGAGGAACTGGTCGTCCACCGTGCGCGGTAGCGTGCCGCCGGGCACGTCGGCGCCGCCCGCGGAGAAGTCGCCGACGGCGTACAGCGTGCCTCCCGGCGCCAGCAGCGAGTCGAGCACCGCGCGCAGGGTGCGTTCGTCGCGGCCGTCCAGTCCGAGCACCGATCGGGCCCCGTCCAGGCCAAGGCGCGCGCCGGTCCACACCTCCGCCGCCGCATCCTTGGGCTCCACGAACAGCATGCCCTGATCCACGCCGTCGCGGCGCACGATCACGAGCGCGGCATTGGGTTCGAGGAATCCGGTGAGGTACCGGAAGTTCTCGGCCTGCCAGAAATTCTGGAAATTCTCCTTCGGCTCCCGCGCGCCGAGCACGAGCAGAACGCCGTCGTCGGGCAGGGACTTGGCGAGCGCCGCGCGGCGTGCCTGGTATTCCGGCTGCGGGATCTGCGCACCAAGCAGCGTGGCGGCGCCGGTGAGGAGAACGAGCGAGCGGAGCAGATGCATGGGTCAGGGCGGGCTGAGGGGAGGGGCAAACATAGCGCCGTCGGCGGGCGCTGGCCCGGCACCGGCCCGGCTGCGATTGGCCGTCGGGCGCGGGTTGCCGTAAGCTACCCGGCGCGCGGTCCGAGGGTTCACTCAACGGGCCGCCCGCAGTCAGCGTTACGAGACTGTCTGCATGTGTGCGGCCGACCGGCCGCGCGCCGACCCCGCATCCCCTCCGATCATGCGCCACTTCGTCCGCCGCGCGCTCATCGCCGCCCTTCTGGCCACCGCTCTCCCGCTGGCGCTCGTCGCCCAGGGACGTCTCACCACGCCGAAGCAGTTCTTCGGCCACGAGATCGGCGAGGACTATTGGCTGCCCAACTACACGCAGTTCTCCAAGTACTGGGAGACGCTCGCCCGCGAGTCGAACCGCATGGTGCTCGACACCATCGGGATGACCGCCGAGGGCCGGCCGCAGCTGCTGGCCGTGGTCTCGTCGCCCGAAAACATCCGGAACCGCGAGAAGTATCGGCAGATCGCCGAGCGACTCAACCACGCGGAGGGGCTCACCGAGGCGCAGGCCAAGGCGCTCGCCAAGGAAGGCAAGGCCGTCATCTGGATTGACGGTGGCCTGCACGCCACCGAGGTGCTCGGGGCCAGCCAGCTCATCGAGACCATGTGGCAGTTCGTGTCAATGAACGACGAGGAGACGACGCGCATCCTCAACGACGTCATCATCGTCTTCGTGCACGCCAACCCCGACGGCATGCAGCTCGTGGCCGACTGGTACATGCGCGAGAGCGACCCGAAGAAGCGCAACATGCAGATCCCGCGCCTCTACCAGAAGTACGTCGGGCACGACAACAACCGCGACTTCTACGCGAACAACCAGCCCGAGACCGTCAACATGAACCGGGCGCTGTACCAGGTCTGGTTCCCGCAGATCATGTACAACCATCACCAGACCGGCCCCGCCGGCACGGTGATGTTCGCGCCGCCGTTCCGCGACCCCATGAACTACAACCTGCATTCGCAGATCATGACGGGGCTCGACCAGGTCGGCAGCGCCATGCACGCCCGCTTCGTGTCCGAGGACAAGCCGGGCGTGACGATGCGCACGAGCACGCTCTACTCCACCTGGTGGAATGGCGGCCTGCGCACCGGCGCGTACTTCCACAACATCATCGGCCTGCTCACCGAGACCATCGGCAGCCCGACCCCGATGCGCATTCCGCTCGTCGCCGACATGCAGATGCGCAAGGCCGACTTGCCGCTGCCGATCGAGCCGCAGGAGTGGCACTTCCGGCAGTCCGTCGACTACTCGGTGACGGCCAACCGCGCCGTGCTCGACTTCGCCCAGCGCTATCGCGAGACGCTCCTCTACCGCAACTGGCAGATGGGAGCAGAGATGATCGCCGCGGGCAGCAAGGATTCGTGGACGGTCTGGCCCAAGCGGCTCGAGGCGCTGAAGGCCGCCGCCGCGAGCGGCCGCTCCGCGACGCAGATGGATGCTGGACGCCTGTCCAGTCCCTTTGGTTCACCGGCGGTCGCGGATTCGTTCATGAACGTGCTGCATCGTCCCGACTGGAGGGACCCGCGCGGTTACGTGATCCCGGCCAACCAGCCGGATTTCGCGACGGCGCTCAAGTTCGTGGCCAAGCTGCAGCAGAACGCCATCGTCGTGCACCGCGCCACGGCGGCGTTCACGGTCGCGGGCAAGTCGTACCCGGCGGGATCGATCGTCATCAAGACGGCGAACGCGTACCGCTCGTTCCTCCTGGACATGTTCGAACCGCAGGACCATCCCAATGACTTCAAGTATCCCGGGGCGCCGCCGACGCGGCCGTACGACAATGCCGGCTACACCCTCGCCATGCTGATGGGCGTACAGTTTGACCGCGTGCTCGACGGCTTCGACTGCCCCTGCGACCGCGTCGATCCGTCGAAGCTCGTCACGGCGCCCGCGGGCACCGTGGCCAGCGGCGGCACCTGGAAGCTGTCGCCGGTGCAGAACGACGCCTTCGCCGCCGTCGCCCGCTTCCTCAACGCCGGCGCCGACGTCTATCGCGGACTCGACGGCAACTTCTACATCGCCAACACCGGCAAGAGCCGTCCCGTGGCGGAGCAGGCGGCCAAGGGCCTCGGCGTCTCCTTCGTGGCGGCCCGCCGCCCGGCTGGCGCGCAGAAGCTCAGCACGCCGCGCATTGCGCTCTTCGACCGGTACGGCGGACAGATGCCGTCGGGGCACATGCGCTGGGTGATGGAGCAATTCGGCGTCGGGTACACCAACATCTATCCGCAGGAGCTGGACGCTGGCAACCTGCGCGCCAAGTACGACGTCATTGTCTTCCCCGATGGCTCGATACCGGCCGTCGGCGGGCGGGGCGGACGAGGCGGCGGGTTCGGCGGTGGCGGCCCCGACACGGCCTCGCTGCCGGCCGAATGGAAGCAGACGGTCGGCTCGGTCACTGCCGACAAGACCGTGCCGCAGCTCAAGGCGTTTCTCGACGCCGGTGGACGCGTGGTCACCATCGGCTCGTCCACGTCGCTGGCAACGCACCTTGGCCTGCCGGTCGAGAACTATCTCACCGAAGACGGCAAGCCGCTGCCTTCGGAGAAATTCTACGTGCCCGGGTCCATTCTCCGGGCGTCGTTCGACACCACGGCCATGGTCGCCAAGGGCATGAGCGCGACGGCCGACGTCTTCTACGACAACTCGCCGGTGTTCAAGCTCGGCGCCGATGCCGCCTCCAAGGGCGTCAAGCGCATTGCCTGGTACGACAAGGCGCCGTTGCGTTCGGGCTGGGCCTGGGGAGAGAACTACCTCGAGGGGGGCACCGCCATCGCGCAGGCGGCGGTGGGGCAGGGCACGCTTTTCCTGTTTGGCCCGGAGATCATGTTCCGCGGCCAGCCGCACGGCACGTTCCGGCTGTTCTTCAACACGCTGTACGACATCAAGCCGCCCATTCAGTAGGGCGGTGGCGCGGTAACGGACGGCGGGGCGGTCCCCAACAGGGCCGCCCCGTTCCGTAGGCGCCGCCAGCGGGCGCATCGGTGAACGACGAACGACGAACGACGAACGACGAACGACGACCAACCAACGCGTGCGCTCAGCGTGCGGTGAAAATGCTTTCCGCCGTCGCTCCTTGATTCCGTATTGCCGCGGCGCGCGCGCGGTGCTACGCTCCCTTGGCAACCAGCACGGCGCGGCTGGTCTCCCTACCCACGACCACGAGCGATCGTCCGAAGCCGTGACTCTGCACCACACGCCCATCAGCCAACAATCCGCCCGCCGCGACTCAGGCGGGCAGGTGATTGCACCGTTGGGGCGGCTGTACCTGTGGTTTCCGTCGGAGCATGCCATGGCGCGCGTGGTCTCGCTGCTGCGGCAGCAGACGCTCGACTTCGAGTCGGCCGCCGGGGACGCGCTCGTCATCGATGTCGAGTGGACCGTGCTGCGCGAGCTCGTCGGGCCCATGCGCAAGGTGCTGACGCACGGGGAAGCCGAGGACACGCGCGTGTTGTACAAGCCGGCGGGCGGGGCGCTGTCCATCAGCGACTTCCCGACCGTCAAGTCGTACGCGCAGTTCGCGCTGGTGAGCCAGAGCACCTGGCTGCGGGACATCCTCGACGCGCGTCGCTACACCAGCGTCCTGCAGCCGATCGTCGAGGCCGCCGATCCCACGCGAATCTTTGCGCGCGAGGCGCTGTTCCGTGCGGCAGACCGCGACGGCAGCGTGGTGCCCGCGCACTACCTGTTCGAAGTGGCGCGCGGCTGCGGACTGCTGACCGAGCTCGACCTCGCGGCCCGCGCGTCGGCCATCGATGCC
>JBBQZD010000008.1:0-31548 GCA_038208045.1 Gemmatimonadales bacterium
CTGCGCGGTGGTCCGTGATGAACAGGCGGACGTCGCTGGGATGGGTGTCGGGGCTCGACGTCACGGGGAGTCGCTGGCCCGCGACCTCCTCACACAGCGCCGTCGTTTCGGCCAGCGAAACGCTGTTCGTCAGCCCGCCGCCCACGTTCCACGTGCGCCCGGCGACCGTGTCCCACGCGGCAAGCTGCGCCTCGATCACGTCGCACGCGTCCTCGATGTGCAACACGTCGCGCACCTGCTGACCGCGTCCGCCCCAGCCCTGGTAGCGCAGACCGCCGCCAAAGACGTAGCGCGACATCCAGAGCGCGAAGACCCCCTGGTCCACCTTGCCCATCTGCCCCGGCCCCGCGATCACGCCGAACCGGTTGACCACCGACTCCACGCCGAACGCCGCCGCGTATTCCTCGAGCAGCAACTCGCCCGCCAGCTTCGTGGCGCCATACAGCGTGCGCACGCCGCCCATCGGAAAGTCCTCGGCGATGCCGGCGGCCGACGCCCCGGGCGTCGCCTGACCGTCGCGCAACACGAAGCGCGTCGGCGTCTCGTCGACGGCGAGCGCATTGACGCGCGCCACCGGATACACGCGGCTCGTGGACAGGAAGACGATGCGCGCCTTGCGCTCGCGCGCCAGCTCGAGGCAGTTCACCAGCCCGCCGAGGTTGGCATCGACGACGTACCGCGCGCCGTGGTAGCCTGCCAGCACCGAGGGCTCCGCGGCGCACTCGACGATCAGGTCCACGGGCCGGCCGCCCAGCGAGAGGTCCTCAGCGCTCCGCACGTCTCCGTGCACGAACTCCACGCCGGCGGCGGCAAGCAGCGGGACGGTGAACTCGCTGCCGCGCCGCCGCAGGTTGTCGAGCGCCACCACGCGCGCCCCGACGGTGGGCGCGGCGAGCCGCCGGGCGATCGCCGACCCGACGAAGCCGGCACCGCCCGTGACGAGCACGGTGCTGCCGCCCAACCGCAGGCCCGCCACGGGATCGGTGTTCACTGGATGTCCGAAGGAGGATGTCGCGGGCGCGCCCACCGGCGGCGCCGTCGTGATAAATGTTGCATCCGGGGACGCCCTGCACCACTCTCCCCCTGAGATGATCGGCGCCGAGACCTTCCTGCACACCCTTGCCGTCGTCTGCTGCGTGGCCGCGGTGACGACGGTGCTCTGCCAGCGGATTCGCCTGCCGGTGGTGTTCGGCTACCTGCTGGCCGGCATGATCGTTGGCCCGCACGTGCCGGTGCCCCTGGTGGCCGACACCGCCACGGTGACGTCGCTCGCGGAGATCGGCGTCATCCTGCTGATGTTCTCGATCGGGCTGGAGTTCTCGCTGCGCCGCATGCTGACGCTAGCGCCGGTTTCGGGGCTGGTGGCCCTGCTCGAGACGAGCGCCATGTTCGGGCTCGGCGTTGCCGCGGCGCAACTCATGGGGTGGTCGCCGAGCGAGCGGATCTTCACCGGTGCCGTCGTGGCCATTTCGTCCACGACGATCATCGCCCACACCTTTCGCGAGCATCCCGTCGAGCCCGCGGTGCGCAACACGGTCTTCGGCATCCTCGTGTTCGAGGATCTCATCGCGATCCTGCTCCTCGCCGCGCTCTCCATGGTCGGTGGTGGCGGCACGCCGTCGGCCCGGGCGCTGGCCGGAACCGTGCTGCAACTGGTGACGTTTCTCGCGGCGCTCATCGGCGTGGGGCTGCTGGTGGTTCCGCGCTTCATGCGCTCGGTCGTTCGCCTGCGGCGCGACGAGACAACACTCGTCACGGCGGTCGGGCTCGCCTTCGCGGCTGCGCTGCTGGCCGGTGCCTTTGGCTACTCGGCCGCGCTCGGCGCCTTTCTCATGGGCGCGCTCGTCGCCGAGTCGGGCACCGCGCGCACCGTCGAACCGCTGCTGGCGCCGCTGCGGGACTTCTTCGCCGCGGTCTTCTTCGTCGCCGTCGGCATGTCCATCGAACCCGCGCTCGTGGCGCGGCACTGGGCCGCCGTGCTCGTCGTGGCCGCCGTGGTGCTGGTCGGCAAGACCGTCACGGTTTCGGTGGCCACGTTCCTCGCGGGCCGCGACGTGCGTACCAGCGTGCGCACCGCCATGAGCCTTGCCCAGATCGGCGAGTTCTCCTTCATTATCGTGGGGGTCGGTGTCGCCACCGGCGCCGTGGGCACCCAACTGCTCCCCGTGGTCGTCGCCGCCTCCGCGCTGACGACGCTCGCCACCGCGCCGATGATCGCGGCCGCGCCCGCCGTCGCCGCCCGCGTCGACCGGTCCCTCCCCGCGCGGCTCCAGACGTTCGTGGCACTGTACGGATCGTGGTTCGAGACCATGCGCCGCAGCACGGTTGCACCGCACCGCCGGTCGCGAGAGCGGCGCCTCATGGGCACGCTGGCCGTCGACCTGGCGGTCCTGCTCGCCATTGTCATCGCCGCTGCGGTGGAGATGCCGCGGGGCATCGCGCTGCTGGGTGGGTGGTTCGGCGCCGAACCGCACGCCGCGCAGTTGTGGGTGCTCGGCGCGGCGGCCATCGCCGCCGCGCCGCTGGTGCTCGGGCTTTTCCGGTCCGCGGGCGCCCTCGGGGCACTGCTCGCCGAGCGTGCACTGCCGGTGCCGGAGCGGGGTGTCGATTTCGGCTTTGCGCCGCGCCAGGCCCTCGCGGTCTCGCTGCAGGGCGCCATCCTGCTGGTCGCCGGCGTCCCCGTCGTCGACATCGCGCAGCCCTTCCTGCCGCCGCTTCGGGGCGCGGCCATCCTCATCGTGCTCGTCCTGATCGTGGGAGCGCTCGTCTGGCGCAGCGCGGCGGAACTGCAGGGCCACGCCGAGGCCGGCGCGCAACTGCTCGTCTCGGCGCTGCGGCACCAGATGAGCGCCACCGATACCGCTGGTGGACCTGAACCCATCGTCCACGCGCAGGAGTTCCTGCCAGGCCTCGGCTCGCCAGTCGGCGTCGCCATTGCCGAACATCACGCGGCCGCCGGACGCACGCTGCGGGCGCTCAACGTCCGCGCGCGCACGGGTGCGGCGGTGCTCGCCATCACCCGCGGTGATGAACGCATTCTCATGCCACGGGGCGCCATGGAGCTCCGCGCGGGCGACGTGCTGGCCCTGGCCGGCGCCCAGGATGCGGTGCACGCGGCCGTCGCATTGCTCACGAAGCCGCGGGCGGCGGATGCCTGAGCAGTGCGCCGTCCGCCGCATTCCGGCGCAGAACGCTCGGCGTCGAGCCGCGCCGGCAATGAATGACGTCCCGCGCCGCAGGAGGCGCATCCGGGGTTTGCGCGCTACTTTCAGGGCGGCTTCCCTCCCGTGATCCGCCCCACATGGAGCTCCTTCGCATGACGCACCGTTCGCCCTGGCTGATCGCTCGTTCCGTCGGCTTCGTACTCGCCGCGTCGGCCACGCTCATGCCGCTGCGCGCCCAGGGCGCGCGCGGTGAGGGGGTCGGTCCCGGCGGCACGTTTCCGTACTCGTCCGTCTTCGTCGCGACCGGCGGCAACCTCATCAATACGGACGACGTGATCACGCGGCTCAACACGGGCGGCTACTTCGCGATCTCCAACGACGGCATCTCGTTCGGCGGCGGCGTGCGCGGCAGCTGGGGACGCCTCATCGTCGGCGGCGAGTATGCCGCCGTGGACTACGGCGAGGAAGGCAACCCGGACAACGGGCGCACGGTGGCACTCAAGAACCACTACTATCTCGCGCAGGCGGGCTACGCGTTGTGGGCCGGGCGTCACCTCAACGTCTATCCGCTCCTCGGCGTCGGGCTCGGCGGCGTGACGCTCACGCTGTCCGACCGCAACGGCGGCGGCGCGCCGCCCGCCGGCAAGGACCCGACGTTCGACGAGGTCGTGCTCCATCCCAACACCTCCTCCGACCTCATCGCCAACTACCTGCTGTTTGAGCCGGCCATCGGCGCCGACTGGCTCGTGCTGCGCTCCGTGGGCGACCGCTTCGGCGTGACGCTGGGGGGCCGGCTCGGCAAGCGCATCGCGCCGAACCGCGCGACCTGGAAGCTCGGCGGCACGAAGGTCGTCGGCGGCCCGGACGCCGGACCGGACGGCGCGTTCCTTCGCCTCACCCTCGGCATCGGCTGGCGCTAAGGCGGCGCGGGACGCACCGCGGCGCGGTCACACCCGGGGTCAGCCCGGGACTAACCGCGCCCCGGCGGGATGTAGTCGGAGAGCCGCCGCGGCAGCATCTTCGGATCGTGAGCAATCGTCCCGCCATAGCTCAGGAGCGGCGACTGCACGAAGTCCGTGGGCCACGTGTCGATGGCTTCCCGATCGAGCAGCGGGAGCTTCGCGCTCTTGAACGCTTCGGCGACGAACTGCGAGCAGAACATGCCCTGTTCCGGAGGTGTCTCGCGCAGGTGAATGCCGAGCACTTTCTTGAACAGCTTCTTGCAAAAATTCACGTAGCCGTACGGCAGGCCGATGTACGCCTTGGTGCGCGCCAGCACGGCGGGCAATCGGGTGCCTATCTCCGGATTCGTGTCGCGGCACAGCGGGTACCAGTCGCATCGTCCCTCATAGGTGCCGATGGCGACGCTGAGCGGTACCGCCTCGACGCCGTGCGCCTCGGCCTGCAGCAGCATCAGGCGGTCGCCCCACCAGATCGCGATGGTGGCATGCGAGTACGCCGCGTGTGTCAGCCGCTCAAAGAGGCGCGACGACGTGTAGTAGCCGCGCAGCAGGAAGATGTCGCCATCGCGCATCAGGTGGCGCACGTCGGCGTATTTGACGATGCGGGCCGGCGGCGGAGCGGACATGCGGAGTTCGGGCATCGGAGTTCCGGGCGTGGGAGATCAACTCAGGACCAGCGAACGGGTGCCAGCATGGCGAGCATGCGCTCGGGACGCCGGATCTCCTCGCGTGCCAGCCAGGCACTGCCATCGTTGGCACCGCCGCCCTGTTGCGCGGCGGCGCGCAGGCGCGCGGCCGCCGCGTAGTGCTCGAGGTTTTCGCGATCGAGCATGTCGGCCGCGGCGGCGAACATCGGGCCGGTGGCGGCGCCCTCTCCACGCGCGTTGGCAATGAGGGCGCGGCCGAGCGCGGCCTGCGCCGCGGCCCAGCCGATGCGTTCCTTCTCCAGCCGCTTCACGTCGGCCGCCGCGTGCCGCAGTAGCGCCTCCGTATCGCCGTCGCCACTGTTCGCGAGCGCGACCGCCGCGCGCACACGCACGAAGAGGATCTCGATGTGCAGCGCCTGCGTGCGCGGCAGCAGCGAGCGGCTGTACGTGCGCCACTGCGCCTGCAGGCGCTCCCACGCCACGCGCGGCTCCCCCGCGTACAGCGCGATCTCGCAATGCGAATACCAGTTCCAGTAATGCTGCAACTGGAAGCCATGGCGGGTCCATCCCTCGAGGCTGCGCTCCTGCTCCTCGCGCGCGCGCCCGATTTCGTCGGCCGCGAGGTGCACGAGGAACAGGTTCCGCGTCTGCACGTACGTCGCGAGGTAGAGGTCGCGCCGCTCGCGCGCCTCGGCCAGCAGCGGCAGGGCACGCTGGGCGGCTGCCTTCCAGCGCCCCAGGTTCACCAGGGAATGCAGATGATACAGCTGCGCCGTCTCCACCTCCCACGCCACGCCGGTGCAGTGTTCGCGGAACATCGACTCGCTGCGCGCCGCGGCGTCGACGGCCTCGACGTAGCGACCGCCGAGGTTGGCGGTGAGCGACTGCACCAGCGCGAACCAGGCCGAGGTGTACGGGTGGTCCACCTGCCGCACGAGCTCCGCGCACTTGGCGTACAGCTCGTCGGTGCGGCGCTGCGACCTGCTGCCGCCCGTGGAGGAGACGGCGAGCTCCATCACGAGCGCGCGGGCTATGCGGAACGGCTCGCCCGCGCGCAACGCGTTCAGGAGGTTCGTCACCTGGAAATAGTTGGCCTGGATGGGGTCGGCCATCGAGAGGCCGGCACCAACCGACCAGGTGACGTCCATGCGCCGGAGCAGGTCGGGACTGAGTTCCGACGCCGCGCGGGGCGTGAACTTGATGCCGCGCAGCGTCAGCTGCGCCCGGCGCAGCACCAGCCGCAGCAACGCACGACGCGGTGTCGGCGCGAACGTCAACCCGATCTGGCCGAGGACGCGCTTCGACTGCTCGATCCCTTCATCGATGAGGCCCGACATCAGGAAGCGCTCGGCGGCGCGCCGCTGCAGCTCCATGCTCTCCGCCGATCCCGCGCCATGGGAGGCTGACAGGTAGGTGCGACCCGCCTCCTCGCCCCGGCCGAGGTTCGTGAGTGCCTCACCCAGGCGCGTGCGGATCATCCGGCGCTCCGTCTCGCTGAACTCGCCGAGCTCGAGCGCCAGCCGGTACAGGCGCGTGGCGCGGTCGAAGGCGAGCAGTTCACCCGCCTGATCCGCCGCGCGCACGGCGTGCCGCGCGGCAAGCACGCGCTCGCCGGCCTGCTGAAAGTGCTCGGCCAGCGCCTCCGCATCCGCCACACCGCCTGACTCGAGGGCCAGGGCAACGCGCGTGTGGATGGCAGGCAGCTGGTCGCGCGGCATCAGCGCCACGACCGTCTCGCGCAGCCGGTCGTGATAGATCTCGACCAGCTCGCCGGCCCCCTCGGCCGCCTCGCGGAGCCGGCTGCGAATCCACCGTCCGCCGCGCAACGTCTCCAAGGCCTCGACGGCGTGCGGATCGAGGCCAGCCGCCTGGTTGGCGATGGCGAGGTCGAGCGGGCGCCCGACAACCGCGATGACCTCTACCAGCCGGCGCGCATCCGGGTCGAGCTGGGCCAGACGGAAGTCAATGACCGACTCGAGCCGGAGCGTCTGCGAACTCGCCCCCTTCACGACCCGACGGAAATGCGCCAGTTGGTCCACGATGAATGGGTTGCCGTGCGCCTCGGCGGCGAGCGCCTCGGCGAGCACGCGCATGTCGTCCGCCTGGCCGTCGAGCTGCGACAGCGCCAGGTCGCGCGCTTCGTCAGGAGCGAGCTCGCCGACGGTGACGTTCCAGCGGCGCAGGTCGGCGGGGGCAATCTCGTCCAGCAGCTGCAGCAGCGGGCTGTCCGCCGCGTCGCCGGACCGATAGCAGGCGATGAACAGGAGGCGCGGCGGATCCGGAGCGCGGAGCACCTCGAGCAGCAGCTGCCCCGAGTCGAGGTCGCCCCACTGCAGGTCGTCCACGAAGAGCACGAGTGTGTACTCGCGGCCCAGGTGCTGCAACAGTTCGCGCAGCGCGACGAAGCCGCGGCGACGGGTCTCCTGTGCGTCCATCGTCACGCCGCGGCTTCGCGCCCCCGCCGAGATTGGATCTTCGAACTCGCGCAGCACGGGGAACATGCGCGCGAGCGCGCCGATGTCCTTCGGCACGACGCGCGCGATGTCCGGGGCGGTGAGCGTCTTCAGGTGCCGGCTCACGCCGTCAATGACGCTGTCCACCGCCTTGTACGGCACCGCCTCGCGCTGGTAGCAGCGCCCCTGGAAGACGAGCGCCCCGGACCCCAGTGTGGTCAGAAAATGCCGGGCAAGTGTCGTCTTGCCCATGCCCGAGGTGCCGGTCACGTGCACGATCGCCGGGGCCGTGGAGCGTGCATGCTCGAAGGCTTCGTGCAGCGCCGCCAGGTGCGGCGCACGCCCGACAAATGGCCCGCTGATGCGCGACGCTGTCGACACGGAGTCGGTGCCGCCGGATCCCTCGCGGCGCAGGCGCCGGGCCACCTCGCTGCCCGCCGGCCGCTGGCCCGGCTCGCGGTGCAGCAGCGCCCGGCAGAGCGCGTCGAGGTCGCGAGGAATCGCCGAGTCGAGATCCCGCGGAGGTGTGGGGTCGCGCTGCACCCTCGCCTGCAGCAGTTCCATGAAGTTGCCCTCGAACGGCAACCGCCCCGTGAGCGCCTCGTAAAGCATCAGCCCCACGCAGTACCAGTCGGCGGCCTGTGTGAGGCGCGTGCCGGTGACGTGCTCGGACGACATGTACGCGGGCGTGCCCACGAGGTTCGAGGACGACACCTCCGGCAGGCCGAGGTGCGAGACCAGGCCAAAGTCGAGCACCACCACGCGGCCGGTGCGCTCGACGAGCACGTTGGACGGCTTCAGGTCGCGATGCAGGATGCCCGCCTCGTGCAGACAGATCAGCCCGTCGCACAGCTGCGCGAAGGCCCCGCGCAGCCGTCCCTCGTCGAAGGCCGTCCGGAATCCCTTGGCGGCCCGGTCGGCCGGTCGCACCCAGTCGAGCAGGTCGACGCCGTCCACGAGTTCCATTGCCACGAACCAGCCGTCGTCGCGGGAGAACATCTCTTCCAGCCGCACCAGATTGACATGGCGGATGTCAGCCACCGCGCGAAACTCCTGCTTGAAGCGCAGCAGTGCGACCGGGTCGGTCTTCCGCAGGTGCTTGATGGCCAGCGGCTGCGAGCGCAGCCGGTCCCACACCTCGTAGACGATGCCGTATCCGCCTTCACCGAGGTGGCGGCGGAACTCGAAGCGCGGGTCCCCGTCGAAGGCGGTCTGGCCGGGAAAGCCTCCGGTCACGTGGCCACGCGCTCCATCGGGACCACGGGCGACAGCACCGGGCGCCGGCCCGCGCGGCCACGCTCGACGTCCTCGGCGAGCGCCGCATCGAGGGTTCCGCTCGCCCCGGTGAGCATCACGGGCGCGAAATACGAGGCGAACCGGGCCGCGACGGGCAGCGCGGGCGTGTACCAGACGTCGAGTGGTTCCGTGCTGCTGACGTAGGTGCGCGGCGCGCGCCGCGCGCCGATGGACGTAGGCAGCGTGCCGAGCAGCGGCGACATCATGAGCAGGTTGTTGGCCAGCCCCATGATCAGCTGGTCACGGTTCAGGTGTCCGTGCCACCGGCGCACGAACCGCGCGCCGTGGCGCGCCACCTTCCACCGATAGCCCGTCATCGACTGCAGATCGCGCACGAAGCGCGCCGTCTCCGCCAGCCCGTCGCGCGGACGAGCGCTGATGGTCGTGCTGTCGAGGTCGCGCACCTTGGTGTTCGGCAGCAGTGCGCCCTGATCGAGCAGGTTGTAGAAGTACGGCGTTCCCGGAAACGGGATGGGGAGCGACAGAAAGGCCGGCAGCGTGATGTCGTCGCGCGCGAGCATGAACTCCATCTCGCGGCGAATGTCGGCGATGGAGCGCTCGTAGATGTCGAGAATGACGCCGTACTCGAAGATCATCCCCGCCTCGAGCACGCCGCGAATCATCTCCACCGGCGAATGCCCGAGGTTCTGCCGCTTGTCCACGAAGCTCGTCCACTCGGTCGAGAACGACTCGACGCCCGAGAACAGGCCGATGCACCCGGCGTCCTTCACCAGCGCCAGGTGCTCCGGCTTGGCGAAGAAATCGCCGGTGACGAGCGCGGCCCACCCGAGAAACTGCCCCGCCTGCCACCGCTCCTTCACCACCGCCAGCCGCGCGAGGAACGACGCACGGCTGCTGCCGTAGAAATTGTTGTCGATGAAGATGACGTACTGGCGCTTCCCCACCGCCGTCAGCTGCTCGCGAAAATCGTCCAGCGGATGCGCGCTGAACCTGCGCCGCTCGCCCGTGAGCACGCAGAACGAGCACTTGAAGTTGCAGTACTTCGTGGACTCGGCGTACCCGATGCGCCCCATCCAATGCACCAGGTCGATGCGCGGACTGAAGCGCTCGGCCGCGTACGCGGGACCGAACAGACCGGCGATCACTTCCCCGATCTCCTCGGCGTCGCCTTGGCAGGTGACGTCGAGGAAGGTGGCGCAGAACGCCGGGAAGGCGCGCGCCACGTGTCCGCCGCCAATCACCACCACCTTCGGGTTGGCCGTACGGGCATACGCCGTGAGCTGGCGCATGCGATCAATGGACGTGGTGAGGCCGGTGAGCACCAGCACGTCCGCCCAGCCCAGCAGCGCCGCGTCGGCGAGCGGCCCGTCGACATGCTCGTTGTGCAGGCGCAGGTCCCACAACGCCGGATGAAACCCGCCCGCCAGAAAGGCGGGCGCAAGCGACTGCGGCACCTTGCCCGTGCGGCGCACTGGCCGACGGGTCTCGTCGGCGTAGCAGTTCACGATCAGCGCGCGCTTACGGGGTTTGCCGCGAGTGGTCACTGCACTCTCCATGCGCCTGGCGCCTGAGGGAAGGGCCGGGCCTGATTGCCGGCCGTTGCCAAGCGGTCGGGCGTCGCAGCCGAGCGGCGCGTCAAGATTATGGGCGCGCTGGCGCCGGGGCTAGGCGTCGCCGGAACCGTCGGCGCGGGGGCCGATCAGCTCGAGCACCGCGTCAGTGACCTGCGCGGCGAAGCGGCGGTCCGAGAAGTCCGCGGCACGGCGCGCGGCAGCCGTGGCGCAGGCAGCTGCCAACGCCGGCTCGTCGAGAAAGCGGGTGAGCGCCGATGCCAGCGCCGGCGCGTCACCGAATGGCGCCAGCAGTCCGTCCACACCCGGCGTGATGATCTCCGCCGGGCCGCCCGCGGCGCCGGCGACCACCGGCTTGCCCAGCGCCATGGCCTCGATGACGACGATGCCGAACGGCTCGCGGTCGGAGGCGTGCACCAAGATGTCCATGGCCTGCATCCAGCGCGGCACGTCGGCCTGAAAGCCCGCGAAGATCACCGAGTCCCCCAGCCCAAGGCGCGCGACCTGTGCACGCAGGGCCATGGGATAGGCCGGTTCGGGTTCATGCGCACCGCCGACGATCACAACGCGAACCGCTGGATGACGTTTCCGAACCAGGACCAGCGCGTCAATGAGCACGTGCATGCCCTTCCAGTGCTGCAGCCGGCCGACGATGCCGACAAGCGGTCCATCGGAGGGCAGTCCCAGTGCGCGGCGCGCGGCGGACGGCGCCTCGGTGCGCGCCGCCTCGAAGCGTTCGAGTGATGCGCCCGGGTAGACCAGCTGCAGCGGCCGGTGCGGCCACACCCTGGACTGCGCCACCGCGCAGTCGCGCGACAGCACGAGGATGCCGCGCGCTGGCATGAGCGTGCCGAGGCGGTCCAGCCAGTCGGGCTTGGCGAACCCCACCTGATACCAGGCGGCCGGCACGCCGGCCAGCAGCGCCGCCGGTCCGGCGATCGTCTGCGCGGCCACCATCCAGCCGAAGATCAGCGCGACGCGCCGTTCGCGTGCGAGCCGGGCAATGGCGCGGATCGCCGACACGCGCCGGCCAAGCTGGCGCATGCGGCCCGCCGGGATGAGGTGCGTCTCGAGGCCGAGCGCGCGCGCCTCCTCCACCATCGGTCCGCCCCGCGTGAAGACGACGATCCACTCCACACGACCGTCGCGACCGTGCTGCAACAACTGGCGGAACATCATCTCCCCGCCGCCGAGCAGCTCGCCGAGCGGCATCACCAGCAGCACCCGCGGCGGGCTCACCGGGCAACCTCTCGCTCGACGATGGCGCGGAATCGCGCTTCGAACCGGTCGGCGGCAAAGTGCTCCGCGTGCGCCCGAAGCACCCCCGGATCCCACGCGATGCCCTCCGCGCGACGCACGGCCTCCGACAACGACGCCGCCGTTGGCTGGCCGAACAGCACGCCCGTCTCACCGCTGCGCACCGTCTCGAGCGCGCCGCCGGCCCCGAACGCGACCACGGGCCGTCCGCACGCGTTCGCCTCGAGCGGCGTGATGCCGAAGTCTTCCTCGCCGGGAAAGACGAGGCCGCGGCTGTCGCGCATCGCCGCGACGACGCCGACGTCGTCCACGCGGCCGCGGAATTCGATGGTCGGCCCCGCCATGGCCTGCAGCGCGGCACGCGCCGGTCCGTCACCAATGACCGTAAGCGGAAGGCCGAGCATGGTGAATGCCTCGACGGCCAGGTCAATCCGCTTGTAGTGCGCGAGTCGCGACACCACCACCCACGACGCACCGGGTGCGCTGGCCACCGTGAATCGCGCGATGTCCACCGGCGGGGCCAGCAGCTCGCTCTCGCGCCCCCAGCAGCGCTGCACCCGCTCCTGCACCACGCGCGAGTTCACGACGATGTGCGTGGGTCGCTGCGCCGTGCGCACGTCCCACGCCCGCAGGGCCGCGATGACCGGCGGCAATCCAAGCCGGGCGATGGCTCCGAAGTTCTCCCGCGCCACGTAGCGCTCGTAGTCCCAGACCCAGCGCATCGGCGTATGGCAGTAGCAGACGTGCACGGCGCCCGGGCGTGTGCGCACGCCCTTCGCCCACGCGCTGCTGCTGCTCACCACCACGTCGTACGCGCCCAAGTCGAGCGAGGCGATGCCCAGCGGATACAACGGCAGGTAAGCGCGGAAATGCCGCTTCCACCCCGGCAGCCGTTGCATCCATGACGTCCGCACGTCGGCATCGCGCAGGGCCGGCGGCATCGCATCGCGGTCGGCAATCGTCGTGAAGATGGGCGCCTGCGGCCACAAACGGTGAAAGCTCTCCACGACGCGCTCGGCGCCGCCGGCCTGGTTCAGGTAGTCGTGGACGATGGCAAGGCGCATCAGCCCATCACCTCATCGAGCACGGCGCGCACGCCGCGCACCATGGTCGGCACGCCGAAGGCGCGGCGCGCGTGCGCACGGCCAGCGGCGGCGATGCGCGCGGCGCGCGGCGGGTCGGCGCGCAGGCTGCG
Source organism: Gemmatimonadales bacterium (assembly GCA_038208045.1). GTDB lineage: Bacteria > Gemmatimonadota > Gemmatimonadetes > Gemmatimonadales > Gemmatimonadaceae > PNKL01. The sequence goes on from JBBQZD010000008.1 coordinate 12,507, forward strand.
CACCGCGTCGGCGAGCGCGTCAGGAGCACCAGCCGGCACGAGCACGCCCGTCACCTCACTCGTGATGATCTCGCCCACCCCGCCGGCCGCCGTGGCGATCACGGGACGCCCCGCCAGCATGCCTTCCACCAGCACGCGCCCAAACGGCTCCGGCAGCGTGGACGCATGCACGACGACATCCGCGGCCTTCATCAACGCGGCGATGTCATCGCGAAAGCCGAGGAAGTGGACGCGTGCCGTCACGCCGAGTGAGGCGGCCAGCGCCCGCAACGCTTCCGCGTACGCATCTTCGCCAAAGAGCGGCGCCCCGACGACAAGGAGGTGGCAGTCGGCAGGCAGCGCGGCCAGCGCGGTGATCGCCACGTGCTGTCCCTTCCATGGGCTCAGGCGGCCAAAGACCGCGAGCACGAACGCCGCGCCCGGCGCGACTCGGGCACGCCGCGTCCGCGCCTCGGCCTCCGTGACGGCGTCAAACGGTGCGGAATCGATGCCGTTGTGCACCACACGGACCTTGTCGCTCGCGCCGCCCTGGGCCGCGAAGGCGTCCGCGGTGGCGCGCGAGTTGGTGATGACGCGCGCGGCGAACCGGTTGGCGAGCAGAACGACCGCCCGCGTGTTGAGCGCGCTGAAGTGCGGCGGGCCGAGCAGGTCCCGCAGATGCCAGACCACGGGCCGGCCGCCACGGAATCCCGCCACCGCGGCCACGACGAACGCCTTCTGCGAGTTGGCGTAGAGCACACGCACCTGCGCCGCATCGTCCGCGAGCCGTCCCGCCAAGCGCCACGTCGCCGCCAGCGCACCCACCGACGGCAGGCGACTTCCCTTCTTCATGGCGCCAAGTGCCCCCATGGCCATGACCTGCACGTCCACCCCGCGGTCGGCCAGCGCGACGCGGAACGGGCCGTCGGCGAACAGCCGCACACGCACGTCGGCCCCCAGCCCGGCGACCACGTCGAGCATCGACAGCTCGGCGCCGCCAAGCACGCCCGCGTGATCGAGTGCGAGGATGCGCGCGGTCATGGGCGCCGTCATGCGCGACGCACCTGTTCGTACACGCGCCGCACCTGCGCGGCGATCACCGGCCAGTCGTTGCGCGCCCGGGCGTACGCCTCGCATTCGGCGGCCGAGGGCATCGGCACCGCACCCGTCAATGCGTCGCCGAGGCCGCGGGCGATGGCGGGCGCCGATGCCGATGGCAGCACCAGATGGGTGGACAGGCCATCCACGGTCTCGGGCAGGCCGCCAATCGGTGTGACCAGCACGGGCGTGCCCGCGGCCAGCGACTCGGGCACGATCAGGCCGTATCCCTCGAGCGCGACCGTCGGCACGACGGTGAGGTCCGCCGCGCGATACGCCGACGGCAGGTCGTGTTCCGGGATGAAGCCCACAAGCCGGCAGTGCTCCCCGAGGTTCGCGCGCTCGATCATCGCGCGCAGTTCGCCGGCAATCGGCCCGAGTCCCGCGATGAGCACCAGCACGTCGGGCACGCGCGCCTTCAGCGCCGCCGTGGCCGCGACCAGACGATCGAGTCCCATACGATGCGTGAGGCGCCGCACGGCGAGCACGATGCGCCGGTCGCTCGGCCAGCCAAGCTGCGCGCGACATTCGGCGCGTGAGGCCGCCATGGCAAAGCGCCCGCAATCGACACCGCCGGGAATGACGTGGATCTTTTCCCACGGCACCCCGAACGACTCGTTGAGGATTCGTCCGAAGGCGCCCGACAGCACGATGCAGGCGTTCGCCCGCTGGTAGACGCGGCGTTCCACCCAGCCCTTGAGCATCGGCAGCACGCCACGCACCCGCTCCGCGTACGTCTCCTGCGCCCACGGCCCCTGGAAGTGGAAGACGAACGGACGGTCCGGTTCCAACAGGCCGAGCACCGGCGCCATATAGAGCGCGAAATGCCCGACGACGATGGCCTCGGGATCGGCGTGCAGCAGCGCCGCCGCCGCCCCACGCATGGCGCGCAACCTGGTCGTGAGGGGCGCCGTCGGTGGCGCGACGCCGACGATGCGTCCGTCGGTGTCGCGCGCGACGGCCGCCGAGCCGGCCACGAGCCCGCGGACGGCCACGCCCATCGGCGGCAGGTGCCGCGCCAGCTCGAAGTAGACGCGGTTGAGTCCGCCCGGTTCCTCGGGAAACCACTCCATGCCCACCTGCACCGTGCGCAGCGGCACGGCGGCGGGTGGCGCCGCGTTGCCCCGTGCGCCGCCGCCGCGCTGCAGCGCGTCGAGCGGATCGCTCCGCTGCAGCGAACCGTCCACGGCCAGCCGCGCCCAGATCTCCAGCACGAGCAGCGTGAACAGCTGGTCGCCCCAGTCGCGCGTGCCGCCCAGGTGCTCGTGCAGGAGACGCCGCGTGAACTCGGGCCGCACCCAGCCGCGATCGTGAAACACGTCGGTGTCGAGCGCGGCGCGCAGGTGCGGCGCGAGCGCCCCCCGTAGCCACCGCGACGCCGGCATCACGAAACCGCGCTTGCGGCGGTACAGGACGTCGCGCGGCACGAACTTCGCCGCCAGGCGCTTGAGCAGGTGCTTGGTCTCCCAGCCGCGCAGGCGGATCGCAGTCGGGATCGTGGCCGCGAACTCGATCATCTCGGTGTCGAGCAGCGGCGAACGCGCCTCGAGCGAGTGCGCCATCGTCGACACATCGGCCTTGGCCAGCAGCTGGTCGGGAAAGTACGTCGAGAAATCGCCGTAGAGCGCGCGGTCGACGTCGTCACGGCCATCAGCGCGCGCCCACACCTCACGGTACAGCGCATCCGGGTCGAACGTTCCCAGCTCGGCCAGGAAGGCCGGGGCGTACGCCGCCGCACGGAACTCGCGAAAACCACGATCGTACGTGAACGTCTCCAGCGCCTCGGCCCGTCCGGCCCGCGCCAGCAGCGCAGCCCGCTTCAGCGGCCCCGACATCTTCCAGTGCAGCGCGCCGTCCGCCGCGCGCCGAACGGCGGCCGGCACGAAGCGCCGGTACGGCGCCGCGGCTCGCGCCACCATCGGCCGCGTGTAGCCGCCGAACAGTTCGTCGCCGCCGTCGCCGTTGAGTGCCACCACCATCACGTCCCGCGACACGCGCGACAGATCGTGGCTCGGCACAATCGACACGTCGGCCAGCGGCTGCCCGTACTGCCACACGATCTCGGGAAGCTCCGCCACCACGTCGGGGCGTAGTACCCGTTCGTGCAGCGCCACGCCGAGATGTTCGGCGACGCGCCGCGCGAAGGGCCGCTCGTCGAACTCCTGGTCGTCGAATCCGACCGCCACCGCCTCGATGGGCGTCGCCGCCTCTTCCATCGCCAGCGCCGTGATGAGCGACGAATCCACGCCGCCCGAAAGGAAGATGCCCACGGTGCGGTCGGCCACGAGCCGGTCCCGCACCGACCGGCGGGCAATGCGCTCCACCTCGCCGAGGATCTCCTCCTCGTGCATCGGTGTCTTGGCGGCGTACGACACGTCCCAGTAGCGCTGCACGGTGCAGCGCCCGGTGTTGGCGTCGAACGTCAGCCAGTGTGCCGGCGGCAGCGTGTTGACGCCCTCCCACACCGACATCGGCGCCGGCACGGCCTGGTACGTGAGGTACGCGTCAATGGCCCGCGCGCTTACGCGAGGCCGGACGGGTAGCAGCTCCAGCAGGGCGTTCAACGTGGACGCAAATGACAGCGACGCGCCGTCGTGCGCATAGAACAGCGGCTTCTTGCCGGCGCGGTCTCGCGCCAGGCGGAGCGTGCGCGCCTCCGTGTCCCACACGGCCAGCGCGAACTGGCCGTGGGCGCGGCGCACCGTGCCGTCGAAGCCCCAGGTGCGCACCCCGTGCAGCAACACCTCGGTGTCGGAGTGGCCGCGAAACTCGCACGTCGCCTCGAGCTCCGCGCGCAGCCGCTGGAAGTTGTAGATCTCGCCGTTGAAAACGATGACGTGGCGCCCATCGGCGCTCGGCATGGGCTGGTGCCCGGCGCTCGACAGGTCGATGATCGCGAGGCGACGCGCGCCGAGACACGCGCCATCACCTGTCCACAGGCCGCCGTCGTCCGGCCCGCGGTGCACCATGAGCGCCGTGGCGCGCGTCACGCGTTCGCGCTCGGTGCCCGCCCCCGGCCGGACGATGCCGCAGATGGCGCACATGGCTCAGTGTCCGCGCGCGGTCAACGCGCCGCCTCGGCCAGCACGTCAAAGTACTCACCGGCCACGCGGTCCCAGGCGTAACGCCGGGAGCGATGCACGGCGGCCTCGGACATCGCGGTGCGGCTCGCCGAGTCATCCCTGAGCGCGACCAGCGGCTCGCGCAGGGCATCGCCGCCGAATTCAGTCAGGTAGCCGTTCAGTCCCGACTCCACCAGCTCCTCGGTGCCGTTGATCGCGTGGGCGATGATGGGAAGCCCGGATGCCGCCGCTTCGAGGATCACCAGCGAGAAGGCCTCGTAGCGTGACGGATGCAGCAGCACGTCCGCCGCCGCATACCAGCGCTGCGGTTCCGTGGTCTTGCCGACAAACCGCACCTGGGCGGCCGCCCCACGCCGCGCGGCATGCTCCCGAAACGGCGCCTGGTCGCCGGCACCGACCACGCACAGCACGGTGTCCGCCAGGCCAGCCACCGCATCAATGGCGTCACGCAGTCCCTTGCGCTCCCAGTCGCCGCCGCAGAACAGCACCACGAACGCCGCGTCGGGCAGCCCGAGGCCTTCGCGCAGGGCCTGCTTGGCCGCCGCGTCCGCCGCCGGCCGAAAGACGGCATGGTCGACGCCATTCGGCACGACCGTGATGCGTTCCGCCGGAACTCCGTAGTGTTCCTGCAGTTCGCGCGCCGTGCCCCGGGAGACCGCGATGACGTGACGCAGGCGACGCGCGCCGTACGCGCGGCGCTCCTGCCGCACGAAGACCTGCTGCGCCGTGCGCTGCCACGCCTTGCCGATGGCGCTGCCGCCGCGCAGTCCGCCGAACCGCGCCGTGAAGGCCGCATGACAGTACTGCGCCGTCACGACGTCGGCGTCGAATGCCGCGGCGCCAATAGCGTTGGTAATGGAACACCCGGCGCGCCGCTCAGCGGTGCGCGCCTCGCGCGCAAAGGTCCACGAACCCACGACGAGCGGACGCACGGGAGCCGCGACACGGCTCCATTGAACCGGCGCGTCGTCCAGCTCACACCGCGAGGCAATGACGGTCACAGGCACCCGGCGGGCCACGCGCGCCAGGATCTCGGCGGCCGCGCGTTCCTGGCCGCCGTGCCGGTGGACCTCGTGGGCGATGAAGGCGAGGGAGAAGCTCATGGCTCCCGTGAAATTGCGGGCGGGACGCCCGGAGCGGAATGCATCAGGCGCGCGGTGCGGGCGGAACCTGCAGCGTGCGCGGTTGCCGGCGTGCGGTCTGCCACCCTGCCAGGCGACCGCGAACGGCGGCGCGCCACGCGCCGACGGCGTGCCGATGCCCCCGGAGCGCCAGCCGCAGCAGTTGGAGCACGCCCGGCCCATCCCACGACCCAACCAGCAGCGCCCACGCCATGAACAGCACCTGCCACCCCAGGCGGCGGCCTTCCAGCAACTCCACCGTCTCGTTGTGCACGGCATCAGCCAGCGGCCCTTCCGCGAATCCGCCGCGGTGCCAGGAATCGGCGCCATGGCGGTCGGCGATGTCGTGATCGACGGCGACCGCGGGATCATACACGATCCGCCATCCGGCGCGGCGCAGCGGCAGGCAGACGCCGAGCTCCCAGTGCACTTGTGCGCCGTCGCCGCGCAACCGCTCGTCGAACCCGACGCTGCGCAGCAGCGCGCCGCGAAAGGCGCAGTTGACACCCTTCAGGACATGGACGTCACGGGCGGGCCCGTGGCCGAGGTGATGATTGCCGATCATCCGGCCGAACCACTGCACCTGGCCTACCGGTGACGCGTCGCCGCGTTCCCACGGCTGCCAGTCGCGGCCGCCCACGCCGCCGATGGCCGGCGATCGGGCGAAGTGCGCCAGCAGACCGGCGAGCCAGTCCGGGTGCGGCCGCGCGTCGTCGTCCGTGAGCGCCACCACGTCGCCCGTCGCCGCGTCCAGCGCGGCCTGCATCGCGGCCACGACACCGGCACGTGCCATTTCCGCCACTCGTACCGGCAGCCCCGCCGCCCGCGCCGACTCCGCGACGGCACCGGTGGCGACGTCGCCGGTGCGCATGCCCACGATCACTTCGTCGGCGGGGCGCGTCTGTGCGGCCAGTGCCGCGAGGCAGCGCGCCAGCGCCTCCGGTCGGCGATAGCTCGGCACCAGAACCGACACGCGCGGCATCACGCGCGACCTCGAGGGGGGAACTCATGAGCGCTCGTGCGCTCCCACTCCTTGGCGTGCCACAGCACGTGCCACAGCTCAGCGAGCAGCGCGCCGAGCGCACGCACCGAATCGACGCCCTTCGGCCGGGAGCGAATCGCCACCAGTCGGTCCAGCAGGATCGTGCGCATCATTCGCCAGCGCACCGGCGTGCGCGCGCCGTACTTGTAGAGGAACCGGACCTCGGCCGCGCGATACGCACCCATTTGCGCACCCGCCGGCAGGCGCCGCGGCGGATGGTCCACGCGCGCGGCCGGCACCCACCGCAGGGTCGCCCCCGCCGTGCGCACGCGTTCCCGAAGATCGGCGTCTTCCATGTGGGCAAAGACGAACCCTTCGTCGAACCCGTCCACTGCGTCGAACAGGTCGCGCCGGATGGCGAAGTTGCACGACCAGAGCGCGCCCCCCGCGTTGTTCTCAGGGGCGTGGTAGAGCGGCGAGGGCAGCCCTGCCTCGCACGTGGTGCGCCCTTCCAGCACCTGCTCGCCCGTGGCGGCCGCGGCGTAGGCCGCGAGCCAGTCGCGCGCCGGCACCACATCGTCATCGGCGAAGACGATCCACGTTCCGGTCGCAATACGCGCGCCCGCGTTGCGGTTGGCCGCCGGGCCTCGCCGGGGCCCGTGGACGTGACGGACCCACGGGAACTGCGCATGCAGCAGCGCCTCGCAGGCGGCAAAGTCCCCGTCGTCGGTGACGATGACTTCGTACTCGGTCGCGGCGAGCGCCTGTGCGCCGGGCGCCAGCCGCCGCAGGCACTCGGCCAGTTCGCGCGGCCGGTCCCGCGTCGGGATCACTACCGACCAGGTTGGCGCGCGGCTCATGGAACCTCAAACTCCGGCCGGCGTCCCGCCGCGCACGCGAGCAGCATCTCGCGGTATCGCGGGGCCAGCACGTCCCAGCTGAAGCGCTCGCGCGCCCAGGCGTGGCGCGCGGCGCGCGCGCTGGCGTCGCCCGCGCTCGCGAGTGCGCGCTGCACCAGCGCGCGCGTGACCTCGCGATCCGTCGTGTCGCCCAGGAAGGCATGATCGTCCAGGATATAGCGGGTCGTCGCCGTGTCGTGCGCCACGCACGGAAGTCCGGCGGCCAGCGCCTCGAGGTACGCGAGGCCGAATCCCTCGCGCAGCGACAGCAGCGCGAAGGCATCGGCGGCGGCGTACGCCTCGGCCATGCGCTCGCGCGGCCAGGTCGCGATGGTCACACGGTCGCCGAGCCGGTCGCGCGCAAGCGTTCGCAGGGCGGCCGTTTCATCCGTCGCCGCGCCGAGCATCACCAGGTGCGGCCTCGCCTCGCCGAGCAGCGCCACCACCTCCAGCAGTTCGTGCATGCGCTTCACGGTGGCATCGAGCATGCCCACGGCGAGCAGCACCGCGTGTCCCTCGCCTACGCCCAGCGCACGGCGGGTAACCGCGTTGGTGGCGTCACGGGGCGGCAGTGTCGGGGGTATCGAGAGTCCGTGCGGCAGCAACACCATGCGATCCGCCTGCTCGCCGCGCGCGATGGCGTCAGCAAGATGTTCAGGGCTCACTTGTTGCACGACGTCGCAGCGGCTGAACGGCCGCGTCGTGGCACCCCCATTGTAGAAGAGCAGGCGAAACCGCTGTCCGGTGAGCCGCCGCCAGTGCCAGCAGGCATTGCCGAAATTGAGATCGGAGAAGTACACGACGTCGGGACGGGTGGCCATGAGTCGCGGCAGGAAGCCGGCGAAGAAGGTCACCTGCTCCACGAAGTACGGGCTGCGCCGAGCGAGCGCGCCCGCCACGCGCGCGCCGCGTGACGCCCGCGGCAGGTTCCACACCGCGTGTTCGCCTGGCCGGACGTCCCCACCGCCGCCATACAGCGCAATCTGGACGCTGGCGTCGGTGCGGAGCGCCGCCGCGACCTCACGCGCGAACGTCTCGAAGCCGCGCTGTTCGCGCCCGAGTCCGGTGCACGGCAGCGCCACGCGCAACGGCGCGCGCAACAGCGCGCGCAGCGGCACGCCCCCGCTCACGCCTTCCTCCCGATCCAGCATCGGTAGTCGGATATCCGGCGGTGCCACCGCTCCCAGGCCTCGCGCTGGTAGCGCGACTCGTAGAGCAGGTAATCACGGACGCTTACGGGCATCACGCCGCCGGCGGCGAGCGCTGCTTCCACGCGCGCCCACTCGATGTGGTCGTCGGGCCAGATGTGCAGGTCGCCTTCGGGCATCCACCGCGGATCCCGCCATCGCCGCACGGACAGGTACGGCGCGATTCGTCGCCAGTAGTTGGCGGGCGTCAGGAACCGGGTCCAGCGCTTCGGCGGCCAGACGATGGCCTCGGCAAGGAAGGCGCCGCGCTCCGGGTCGGGGCGCCATGAGGCGTCGTGCCGCTCATGGTCGACGTAGATCACGCCCCCGGGACACGTGACGCGCGCCATCTCGCGCAGCAAGGCTTCGTAGTCTGGCACGTGATGCAGCACCGAATAGCAGGCGACGAGGTCGAAGCTGGCGTCGGCGAACTGGGCCAGCCCGCGTCCATCGAGAAGGGCCGTCTCCAGTTGTCCCCCGTCGCCGTGCCGCTCGGCCACCACGCGCAAACACTCCGCCGACACGTCCGCTGCCGTGACGCGCGCGCCGGCCCTGAGAAAATGCGCCGTCAGGTTCCCGGTGCCTGCGCCAACGTCGAGTACGCGCAACCCGTGCGGCCCCCGTGCGCGCACGGCGTCGAGTGCCTCGGCGATGCTCTGCGCCAGCCGTGCCTGCTCCACGTCGTTGAAGATCTCGGGATGCCCGGCGTCATACGAGCGCGCCACGGCATCGTGCGCCGCGACATTCTGCGCAATCCGTGCCGCCGCATCCGCGGCGGGTATGCTCACCCCGTGGCGATCAGGTGTCACGCATCACGTCCGCGTCGGTCGCGCGCCGCACGCGGCGCAGCGCGGCGCGGACGCGGGACGGTACTCGCGCCGGCGCAGGACAACGCCCTACCCTCGCTGGAGGACAGCCGCGCGCGCGGCGGCAAGGGAGCGGGCCACGTGCTGCGACTGCAATCCCTTGCCGATCGCGAAGTTGTACGCATGCGCGGAGCAGGCAAAGCCCAGCGCGCCCCAGAAGATCGTACCGATCGCGCCGCTGAAGATGTCGCCGATCAGCAACACGCTGAGCAGCGCCCAGAAGCAGGCGCGCGCCGAGTTGGCGAACGAGTCCTCGCGCGCGTCGTGAAAGCGCATGAGCGTGAGGAGCTGTCCGATCAGCCCCATCATCAGCAACGCGCCGCCCGGCCAGCCGAGGACGTAGAACACCTCGAGGAACCCATTGTCGATGGATGCCGCGCCCCCGGCTTCCTGCAGCTTGGTGCCGCCGCCTGTGGAGCCGAGGCCGGCCCCCTCGGCGCCGAGCGCGATGGCGCGCGTCGCCTCTCGGGACAGCATGACGCGCTGCTGGACGGAGTTGTCCTCCGCCAGCGTCGCGAACGAGCTGAGGCGCGCGGCGATCGTGTTGCGGAAAACATCGAGTGACAGGAGCGGCAGCGACAAGAGGAACATGAAAATCAGGATGACGTAGTTGCGCCCGATGCGACGAATCGGACCGAAGAACTGCACGATCAACAGCCCGATGACGAACGCCACCCATGCGCTTCGGGTCCGGGTGAGCAGCAGCGCAACGAGGCCCAGTGTCAGCGACAGGACCATGCCACGCCGGTTGCTGCCGAGCAGGAAGAGCATGCCGACCAGCAGTGCCACCGCGTACGGTCCCGGCGTGTTCAGCGTGCCGAAAACCCGGAAGCCGAACGGCAACGGATTGCCGATCGAGAGCACCTGGGCCGAGCGCATCCAGTACAGGTCCCAGATGGGAGGCTTCACGAGTTGGTAGATGCCATACGCCGCGATCACCGGCACCGCCCATTGCATGAAACGCAGGAACGAGTCCCGCAACACGGGAAAGATGCGCCAGTTCAGGGTCAGGTGCATCGCGAACGCCAGCGGACCCACCCAGGTCAGCATCGCATACGTGGCGGGCACGAGGCCGGCCTTCAGCATGCCGACCGAGTATCCGTAGCCGACGGCCGCCAACGCGAAGACGTACGGGTACATCATGGTACCGCGCAGCTCGCGCGCCTTGTACACCAGCGTCAGCGCGGCAATGAGCGTCACCAGCACAGGGGCGAGCAGCACGAGGTTCGTCGGATTGAACCCGTGCCGCCAGTCAATCACGCGACGCACGAACGGCGTGAAGTACCAGAGCCAGAAGACGAACGCGACATACCGCCCCGGCTTCTGGTAGTACGCCGCCAGTCCTGCGAACACCGCCAGGGCAACGTACGCCGGCGGAAAGAGCGGCCCGCCGGCACCCGTCATGCCCGCCAGCGTGGCAAGGCCGAAGACCACGAACAGCACCGTTGACATCGAGAAGCCCGTACGCCGCGTGGACACCGCGGGCACCGCGGGCGCGGGGGCCTGGCGCGGAGCCATCACGGGCAGGGGCGCGTTGAGCGATTGCCGGGGCAGAGACACGGGCGTGCCGGCCCGCGCTATCGTGCCGAGCCGGTCGGCCGCGAGCGCAGTTCCTCAAACTCACGACTGCGGCGCACCCGGCGAATCCGCCGCCGTGCCGACTGAAACGCATACGTCAGCAGCGCCACCGCGATCGTCGAGGCCGTGCCGTGCGCGAACATCGAGAACGGGGCCAGTTCGTTGTCGGTGATGCGCAGCGCCGTCGGCCCCGTGTCGAGCGGTCCCTGCATGCCGTTGACCCGCGACAGCACCGATACGTCCATGCCGAACATCATGTTCGGCAGCGTCGACGTGAAATTGGAGTTCATGTTGGGATCACTGGCCCGGAACACGAACATCGTCGCCAGCCAGAGGCCGACCAGCATGAGCGTGCTCAGGTACACGATCCGTGGCTGTGGGTAGTACCAGCGCCGTCCCGAGCGTGACGACCGGCGGCGCCGGCCAGCCCACGGAGCGTCCAAGATCCACCACGTCAGCAGTGAGACCGCAAACGTGCAGCCAAGGATCGCCGGGGCCACCAGCACCTCGGCCGCCGCAAGCACGACGCCCGAGAGCATCGCGGCGCTGAACTGGCCGGACGAGGGCAGCTTTTCCGTGCCGGTGTCGAAGATATCCGGCACCAGCTCCGGCTGCTTGGGAACCGACTCAGGTGTTCTGGCCATTGGCGCGTATCATCCTTGTGGTCAGCGACCGTATTCGTAATAGTAGCCGTAGCCTTGGCGGTACCGCGAGCCGCGGCGGAGTTCGACGTCGTTGAGCACGGCGCCAGCCAGGTTGACCTGCACGTTGCGCAGCTGCGCCACCGCGAACTTCAGTTCGTCGCGGTCGGTCTTGTCCGAGCGCGCGACGAGCAGGAGCGCGTCGGCGTTCGCGGCAATCAGCGCCGCGTCGGTGAACAGGTTCAGCGGCGGCGTGTCGAGCAGCACGTAGTCGTACTGCTGCCGCAGCCGGTCGAACAGCGGCTGGAGGCGCGTGGACACGAGCAGATCGGCCGGGTTCACGCTCGGCGAACTGCCCAGCGGCAACACGTCCACCGTGCCGCCCGTCTCCATCGACACGCGACGGATGCACTCGCCGGGCGACGCCTGGCCGTACATCAGGTCGAAGAAGCCGGGTGACGGCGGAATGCCGAACGCCTCGTGCACCGTGCCGCGCCGCGTCTCCGCGTCGATGAGGATCACGCGCTGGCCCTGTTGCGCCAGCGTGATGGCCAGATTCACCACCGTCGTCGTCTTGCCGTCGCCCGGCAGGGCGCTCGTCACGACGATCACCCGCGGCGGGTTCGGCGGCGACAAGTAGTTCAGGTTGGTGCGCAGTGCCCGGTAGGCCTCGGCCGCGGGCGTATGGTACTCTCGCATCGAGCCAGGCGTCGATCCGCCCGCGGCGCTGCCGGCGTCACCCGGCGCCGCCGCGGCCTGACCCTCCGGCACTGGTGGCAATCGGTACGCCCCCGCCCGCGACTGCTGCTGCAGGTTGGGAATGATGCCGACGACCGGCACGCCAACGATCGCGCGCAGGTCGGCCTCGTCGTGAATCGTCGTGTCGAGCCAGTCGCGCAGGAAGGCCACGCCAACGCCGACGAGGAGCCCCGAAAAGACGGCGACCGCGAAGATCAGCGTTTCCGAGGAATTGGCCTGCTGGTCGGCCGACACCGCGTCGTCGAGCAGCTGCGCCGACGAGTCGGGAACCGAGGCGCTGATCTCCGCCTCCTTCAGGCGCCCCTGCACCATCTGCATCGTCTCCTGCAGCACCAGCCGGTCGCGCTCCAGGCGCTGAAATTCCATGGCCTGTTCCGGCATGCGCGACAGTTCCTTCTGCAGCGAGTCCACCCGCCGCTGCCGGTCCGCGACCAGCGAATTGCGCTGGCTCAGGAACGCCGCAGCCCGGTCCTGGATGCGGGACTTGACCTCGTCCATCTGGTTCACCAGCGACTTCACATCCTGGTCTTCCGGCGACCGGCGCTGGAGGAGCGCCTCGCGCTGCCGGTTCAGCTCACTCAGGATGTTCAGGTCCGTCGCGGCAACCGAAAGGAACTCCGGGGTCGCCAGCGCGCGGCGGAGGAACTCGCTCGCGCCGTCCGGGCCGGACGCCAAGGGCACCAGCGCCCGCGCGATCGCATCACGCTCGAGCGTGACCGCGATCATGTTGGTGCGGACAAGATTGAGCTCCGAGACGAGATCCTGGATCTTCCCGTCCACGCTCGACACGCCGCGGGCCAGCAGATAGTCGCGGATGGACGACTCCTGCTCGTTCAGCTGGTCGCCGATCAGCGACACCTGACGCTGCAGGTAGCTGACCGTGCTGCGCGCCTGGCTCGTGGAGAGGTCGAGGCGGCGCTGCACGTAGGCGCGCGCCAGGACGTTCGGCACCAGCATGGTCTCGATCGGATCCTTGCCGCTGTATGTGATGCGAAGGACGTTCGCATCGCGTCCCGCCTGCGTCACCCGGATGGCGTCCCGGAGCGCCGACGCCACGTCGTTGCGCGGATACACGTTGAAGACGAGGCGATCGTATCGCGCGGCGCCCGCCGAGAGCTGCACGAAGCCCCCCTCGATGGGGATCGGACTCGAGTCGGCAAAGGTCCCGAGCAGCTTCTCGCTCGGGAGCACCCGCACCTCGCGCATGCCAGCCGCGGCCCGGTCGAATCGGTATGCCTGCGACGGCGCGTCCGCGCTGATGCGCGCACTGCGCACGACCTCGCTCTTCTGCTTGCGGACGGGCTGGTACAGTCCCAGCCGCATGCCGAGCGAGTCCACCACGTCGTATGCGAGCGTGCGACTGGTCAGGATCTGCGTCGCCGTGGCCAGCACGTTGGCGTAGTCGGTGCTGAACCACGCGCCCATGGCCGACGCATTGGCTTTTTCCTCGATCCGAACCGTCGAGGCCGCACTATAGACCGGTTCGAACCGGCGCACCGCCAGCATGGCGGCCGCCGTGGCGAGCGCCACGCAGATCACGATGATCCAGGCGCTGCGGGCAAGCGTCTGCCAGGCGCGCCGAAGGTCGATCTCCTGATTCGGTTCGCCGCCGGGCGACAAGATGAGTTGCGAGTCCACTATTTCCTTCCAATGATGTAGAACTGAAGGATGAGCGTGGTCAGCGTGCCGACTCGCGCCCAGGCATCCAGTTGGCTGGCATTGCGTGAGAAGAAGCTCGGGTCCACGGCGACGATCGCGTCGCCGGCCTCCAGCGGCAGCCGGTCGAGCCGCGAGTCGGCCGACAGCCGGTACTGGCTCTGGTCCCGTCCCTTGCGCAACAAGATCAGCACGTCGGGATGGCTGCTCGGCACGCCACCGGCCCGGGCAATCACCTGCTGCACCGTCCACGTCGGCTCGGCGGCATACACGCCCGGCGCACGAACCTCGCCGAGCACCGGCAGGCTTCGCACGATGCCCACGTCCACGATCGCGTTCACCACGCGGCGGGCGTAGAAGGTCTCGATCGCCGTGGTGAGCGAGTCGACGGTCAAGCCCTCGACCGACAGCTGGCCGAGCCCCGGCAGATGGAGCTCACCCTGCGTGTTCACGAGGAACTGTCCGCTCAGATCCGGCTCGCGGTACACCCGTACGCGCACCTCGTCGCCAACCAGCACGGTCCAGGGATGGTCCGGCAAAGGCGCCAGCGACACGGGAGCGCGTCGGGCGCACGCGGCGGTGAGCAGCAGGAAGGCGGCCAGGACGGCCCGGGACAGGGCGTATTGTCTCAACATTGGTGGTCGTATCGGGAAGAGTCGCTTCACAGGTGTATCCGGGACAAAACGATTCGCGGCGCGCTGGCGTCACGGGACATCAGAACGCGCCCTTCATGGACAGCACGGCGGGAAGCGTGCGCAGCAGGATCACGATGTCGCGCCAGAGCGTCCAGCCGCGCACGTAATTCGCCTCGAGCTTCACCACATCCTCGAAGTCGCGGATGGCGTTGCGCCCACCCACCTGCCACGGACCCGTGATGCCCGGCAGCACCTCGAAACGCACGAAGTGGTGCGGCTGGTACCGCAGCACCTCCGACGGCAGCGCCGGACGCGGCCCCACCAGCGACATCTCGCCGCGCAGCACGTTCAACAGCTGAGGCAACTCGTCGAGGCTCGAGCGGCGCAGGAACCGCCCCACCGACGTGAGGCGGGGATCGTTCGGCAGCTTGAAGATGCGCTGCTCGGCATCGTGGATGTTCGCCTTCGCCAGGTCGGCCTGCAGGCGCTCGGCGTCTGCGACCATGGTGCGGAACTTCAGGCAGACGAACGGATCGCCTCCCAGCCCCACCCGGACCTGCCGAAACAGCACCGGTCCGGGCGAGGTGAAGCGAATCAGCAGCCAGACGATGACCAGCACGGGCGAGAGGACCACCAGTCCAACCAGCGCACCCACCAGGTCCATCATGCGCTTGAGCACCAGCTGCGACCCGACAAGGGCCGGGCGCGACAGCAGCATCAGCGGCTCGGCCCGCCGCAGCACGAAGCTCGGCTCGTCGAGCTGCCGGAACGCCTCCCGGCGCGTCGCGTACACGCGCGCGCCGGCGCTCGACGCCGCGATCATCACGCTCTGCAACGCGATGTCCGTAACCGGGCCGACGAGCACCACCGAGTCGGCGTTGGACTCCGCCAGCCGATCGTACAGCTGCTGCGTTCCCTCCAGACCGGTCTCGCCCCAGCGCTCGAACAGTTCGTAGGTTGCCGGCATCACGCGGCTCGCCGCCTCCGTGGACCGATCCCGGCGCAGCCGTTCAATCTCGGCCGACGGTCCCACCACCAGCGTGCGCGACGGATCGAGCCGACGCGGATCAATGGGGCCGAGCGCGCGACCCAGGCCCCGACGCTGGGCGCTCAGCGCCAGCCAGCACGAGCCCAGGACGACGAACAGCGCAACCCAGCGCGCGAAGACGCCCGGGCCCCACACTTCCGCCCAGCGCGGCAGGGCGAGCCCGAGCAGCAGCGCGATGAAGATCCGCCACGGAATCGCCTCGCGCTCCGTGTAGCCATAGCTGCGCGTGGCCATCAGGCAGAAGACCAGCGAGGTCAATCGGCGCGTCAGCGCGGGCGGCGAGCTCGGCAGCAGACCGGAAATGAACGCATGCCCACCCGGACCGAGCAGGGCGTCTACCTGCCCCAGCGGGAGCATCGCCAGCACCGTGAACACGGCCGCCATCGTCAGCACGTCGGCCGCGACGACGATCGCCCCATAGCTCACCTCGCGCCAGAATCGCCGGCGCTGCAGGTCGAGCGCACGATGGCGCAGCTCCAACCGCGTGAGATGAGCAGGTGTCGGGGTCACGGAGAAGTGTGGCGCGGCAGGCACGATTTGAAGGCGGGTGTCCGAATATCTCTAATGAAAGTGCGCGACGCGGCAAACGAAGCGCCAGCGACCCGGCAGACGCGGAACCGAGGCACCTGGGCCGGAACGGCCAGCCGCGGGCGCCAAAACTGCGAAGCGAGGGTTCCTTCTCTTGACACGAAGTTACGGAACCGACTATCTTTCGTCCAGTATACAGTTTCGATACACTTCGCCGCAAGTCATCACGTCGCAAGTGCCGTTACATTCGCCTGGTCGTCATCTGGCGCGTACCGCTGTGATCTGCATCCACCGTGCCCCCGCTCGGATTCCCCCTCGTGACTATGCCGGCCCACGTGAAGCCTGACGACACTCCGACCGCCGGTGATGAACGGCGCTTCCGCCCCGGCGGAAGCGCGGCGCAGGTGGAGAAACTCCGCCAGTTCCTGACCGAAGCCATTCAGCGCGGCGCCAGCGATGTGCACATCCGTGCCGGCGACGTGGTGTATGCGCGCATTCATGGCGAGCTCGTCCCGCTCGACACGCCCGTGCTCGGAGCCCTCGACACGCGAGAGCTGGCGATGCACATGCTCGCCACCGCGCCCAACGCGCCCTCGCTCGACGAGGTGCACGACTACACGGGGCCGTGGAGCGCGCCCGGCATCGCCCGCTTCCGCATCAGCATTCTCAAGCAGCGCTCGTCGTACATGGTCGTGATGCGCGTCATCCCCGACGTGCTGCCGACCTTCGAGTCGCTCGGCCTGCCGACCTCCCTCGGACGCACAGTGCTCAACGAGTTCGGCCTCGTGCTCGTCAGCGGTGTGCCGGGGTCGGGGCGCACCAGCACGCTCGCCGCGCTGGTCAACCATCTGAACGTGCACGCGCCGGCGCGCCGGCACGTGGTCTGCGTCGAGCCGTCCATCGAGTTCCTGCACCGGAGCCAGAAGTGCTCCGTGACGCAGCGTGAGGTGGGCATCGACACCGACTCGTACTACGCTGGCATGCGCGCCGCGCTCGACCAGGATGCCGACGTCCTCGTCGTCGGAGAGCTGAACGGCGCCGAAATGATCGACATGGCCTTCCGTGCCGTCGAGCAGGGCCGGCTGGTGATCGCGAAGACGCAGGCGAGCGACGCCACTTCGACCATCAAGGGCTTGCTCGCCAACTTCCCGGCGGAGGCGCAGGATCAGGTGCGCCTGCAGCTGTCCGAGGCGCTCCGCACCATCGTCGCGCAGCGGCTGCTGCCGCGCGCCGACGGCAACGGGCGCGTGCTGGCGTGCGAACTCCTCACCATGCACCCCGGTGTTCGCGACGTCCTCAGCGATCCGGGCCGCCTGCACGAGCTCCGCGTCGTCCTCGCCGAGGGGCGCGCCCAGTTCGGCACGCAGACGTTCGACCAGCACCTGGCGGACCTCGTCATCGCCGGGCGCGTCGCCTTCGACGTCGCCGTGATCCTGGCCACCAACTCGCTCGACTTCGAACTGCAGCTGCGCGGCCTGCGGCGATAGCAGCCGGCAGTCCCGGGCGGCGCGCGGCGCGCCGTCCGGCTATCGCAGCGTCCGCATCAGCCGGCCCCACGTGCGCACGAGCACGCGCCGCGGCAACACGCGCGCCATGAGGGCCATCACCTTGGTGCGCCCCCCCACCAGCAATGTCGCGGAGCGGCCCCGCCGGATCGCCGCCGTGGTGATCGTCGCCACGCTCGCCGCCGGCATCAGCCGCTCGCCCGCCACTCGGCGCACGCCGGCCGCGGCCTGAAAACCGGTGTCCGTACCGCCGGGGCAGACGGTGATGACCCGAACCCGCGACGACTCGACCTCCGCTGCCGCTGCCTCGCTGAAGCTCAGGACGAACGCCTTCGAGGCGGCGTACGCCGCCATGCCCGGCAGCGGCTGCAGCGCCGCGGAGGACGCCACGTTGACGAGCGTGCCACCGTCGGCCTGACCCGCCATCCGTTGCAGCGCGCGCGCCGATGCCTCGGCCAGCGCCACGACATTCACCGCCAGCAGGCGAGCCTGCACGTCGGGCGGCACCTCGCCCACGTCGCCTCGCGCGCCAATGCCGGCGCAATTCACCAGGCCGCCGAGGGCGCCGTCGTCGATTGCGTCGCCCAGAATCGCTCGGCCGTCGGCCGTCGTGAGATCGGCCGTCACCGGCGCAATCTCCGGACATTGCTGCGCCAGCGCCGCCACGCCGAGCGCATCGCGATCTACGGCGACCACGCGATGGCCCGATGCGTGCAACTGCACAGCGACGGCCCGGCCGATGCCGCTTGCCGCTCCCGTGACAACCCATCTGGCACCAGGCGCCGCGGTGGAGCGGGCAAGCTGCACGAGTCCCGTGCGCCGCGGCACGGTCGGCACGAAGCCGAGCGACTCGAGGCGCGCACCGCTCGCGGCCAGCACATCGGAGTTGAGGCACTGGACGGCCAGCGGCAGCCATCGCCGGATGGTGCGCGCCGCCGCCGAGGCCACGCGCGGCACGGCGATGGCTCCGGCGGAATGGCCGGTGACGTCGCCGATTTCGCGGAAGAGGTCACCGATGGCCACGGGTGCTCCATCCGTCGCAAAGTAGGTCTGCCCCTCGGCGGCCGAATGCGAACCGGCGAGCACCAGTGCCGCGCACAGGTCGTCGACGTGGATGAGACTGACGCGGCCCGGGAATCGCACGCGGCTTCCCAGGCGGCCGGCGCGCACCATGTCGACGAAGACCCGCAGGTGACTGTCGGCCCGCATGCCAGGGCCATACACCCACGTCGGCCGCACCGTCGCCCACGGCAACCCCGACGCGGCCAGCAGGCGTTCGCCTTCGAGCTTGCTCTCGCCGTATCTCGTGAGCGGATGCGGCACCGACGCCTCGTCCAGCAACGCCGTGCAGTCATCGGTCGGCAGGCGATCGACGGCGCCGATGGAACTGGCGTAGACCACGCGGACTGGCGCGCAGCGGCGCAGCGCGTGCAACAGCCGCTCCGTGCCCTGCACGTTGTTGCGATACCCCGCATCG
>JBBQZD010000009.1:0-30648 GCA_038208045.1 Gemmatimonadales bacterium
TGCCGCAATCTCGCTCCTCCGTGCCGACCGCGCCGACCGCGCCGACCGCGCCGACCGCGCCGGGCACGGGGTGTCGATCTCGGACGCCGCGGTCGCGGCGCTCGCGATGCTGCCCGCATTCATGGGCCACGCGGTCGCCGATCCCGAACGGCGCACACTCTCGATGCTCGTCGACATCGTGCATGTGACCGCGGCCGGCAGCTGGGTGGGATCACTCGCGTTGCTGACGATTGCCGCGCGGCGCCTGCGCCACGCACCGGACGCGCCCGGCCTGATCGCCGCACTCGTGGTCGCGTTTCATCCGATCGCGATGGTCGCGGCAGGCGCCGTCTTCGTGACGGGACTCGGCACGGCCTGGCTGCGCATGGGCGCCCCGGTCGGAATCGCGGACCCGACGTACAGCGGCCTGTTCGTCGCCAAGCTGCTGCTGGTCGGAGTCACCGGCGCGCTCGGGGCGGGCCACGCGAAGCTGGCCAAGCGGCGAGTGCAGCGCGTGGACGCGGCGGCGGTCGGCCGCTCGCTGCTCGGCGAATCGCTGCTCGCGGTGCTCGTGCTCGCCGTGACGGCGGTCCTGGCCGGCACGGCACCGATCGGCTGACACGGGTCGGCGGGCGGCGTCCTTGCTCCCACTCGTTCCGCTGGCGAATCTACAAGGTTCCTGCGCGGCCGCAGTGCGCTGAGGAGCGTCGCCGCGCGCGGCACCACGCCGGTGACGCGCGGCGTCCCCCACGAAGAAGAGAGATATGGGCAAGCTCGTCGTCCTGATGATCACCGCCTTCATGGACATGGTGGGGATCCTCATGGTCATCCCGCTCCTGCCGTTCTATGCGAAGGACATGAACGGCACGGGCTACGTGTCGCACGCGCTGAGCCTGGTGCACATGAGCGGCGACGGCGCCGTGGTTTCCCTGCTGATCTCGTGCTTCGCCATCGCGCAGCTGGTGAGTGCACCGTACTGGGGACGCGTCTCCGACCGCCTCGGCCGGCGCCCCGCGCTGATGATCGGCCTCGGCGCGTCGGCCATTGCCTACGTGATCTTCGCCTACACGCGCAACCTCGACTGGCTGTTCATCAGCCGCATCGTGCAGGGCGCCGGCGGCGGCACGGTGGGCGTGATTCAGGCCTACGTGGCCGACGCCACCAGGCCCGAGGATCGCGCCAAGGCGCTCGGCTGGCTGTCGGCCGCCACCAACGCCGGCGTGGCGCTGGGCCCCGTGCTCGGGTCGGCGGCGATGGCCGTGCTTGGCACGCGGGGGCCGGGACTCGCCGCCGCGCTGCTGTCTCTGATCACGATGCTGTTCGCCCATCACTATCTCACCGAATCGCACGACCTCACGGCGGCGCACGCGTCGGGCCACAAGGTGCGGCCGTCGGGCGAGGCGGTGCTGCGCGTGTTGTCGCACAGCGCCGAACCCGCCTCGCGCCTCATCTGGATCTATGCCATCACGATGGGCGCCTTCCAGGCGATGTCCACGACGCTGGCGCTCTTTCTTGCGTGGAAGTTTGCCGTGACCGCCAAGACCATCGGCTGGTTCTTCACCTACGTCGGCGTGGTCTCGGTGATCACGCGCGCGCTCATCCTGGGCAAGATGGTGGACCGCCTCGGCGAGGCGCGGCTCTCACGCCTCGGGATGGTCCTGCTGGCCGTGGGACTGGGCGGCATGCCGCTGGCCGGCAGCATCCCGACGCTCGCGATTTTCGTGACGCTGGTGCCGCTGGGGACGGCGTTCACGTTCCCGTGCGTCACGGGGCTGCTGAGCCGCGTGGTATCCCAGCACGAGCGCGGACTGTACATGGGCGTCCAGCAGACGTTCGGCGGCACGGCCCGTGTGGTCGGCCCACTGTACGCGGGCTGGGCGTTCGACCATCTCGGCCACGGCGTGCCGTTCTACACCGCAGCCGTGGTCGTGCTGCTCACGATCCTGCTGGGACTCGACATGGAGAGCTACACCAAGCCGGCGACGGCCGCGGCGGGCTAGACACGCGCTGCGCCGGCCCTACGCCGGCGGCGAGGGCGCCGCGCCCGGCTCGGAATCGAGCACGGCCCGCGCGATGTCCACCATCCGCTTCGAGCGGTCCTGCGACGAGCGCTGTAGGATGCGGTACGCCTCGGGTTCGGAGCAGCCCGTGCGGCGCATCAGGATGCCCTTGGCACGCTCAATGAGCTTGCGGTCCTCGAGCATCTGTTTGAGATCGGCCGCTTCCTTGCGGGCCTGGCGCAGCGCGCTGGTGCGCGCCACCGCCAGCCGCAGCGTCGAGTCGAGCACGCGCGGCGGTACGGGCTTGACGAGAAAGGCCAGCGCGCCCGTGGCCTCCGCCTCGGCGTCCGTCAACTGAATGGTGTCGTCGCCGCTGATGAGCACGATGGCCACGCCGGGCAGCGCCCGCGAGATCGCCTGGGCCGCCTCGATGCCACTCGCGCCCGGCAGGTGGACGTCGAGCAGCACGGCGTCGGGCTGCAGTTCCTGGGCGCGGAGGCTGGCGAGCTCGGCGGACTCGACGGCATCGAGCACGACGTGGCCGAAGGAGACCAGCAAGTCACGCAGTGTCTCGCGGGCGGCGAGTTCGTCGTCGACGACGAGAACCCGGGCTCCAGCGGCGGCAACGGTCGGGGGGGTATCAGTCACGGTCATGCTATGATGTCCTCAATTCGTCGTCAGCGACAGGGGAAGATGGAGCGTGACGAGGGTTCCGCCCGCCGTTCCAGGGCCGATCACCAGCTCGCCACCGTGGCGCTTCGCGATTCCCCAGGCCGCGGGGAGGCCCAGCCCGGCGCCGGGGTCGTCCTTGGTCGTGGCGAACGGATCCAGCAGCGCCTCCGCGGCGGAGCTCGAGAGGCCAGTGCCATCGTCCTGCACCTCAATCAGGCCCAGGTCGCCCTCCCGCCGGGTGCGCACGCGCACGGTGCCTCCCTGCGGGAGCGCCTCGAGGGCGTTGAGAATCAGTTCGAAGACCGCCGTGCGCAGCTCGGCACCCTCGCCCCGCACGGGGAGCGCGCCCCCGGGTTCGTACGTCAGGCGCACCGGCGCCGCATCCGGGCGCGATGCGGCGAGCGTTGCGCAGAGGGCGACGGTGTCGCGCGCGACCTCTGACAGGTCGACGATGGCGTCCTCCGGAAAGCGCGCCGCATCCTGCCGCAGGAAGTCGCGCAGCCGATCGGTCACTCGTCCCTGCGCCTGCGTCAGCTGCGTCAGCCGCCGGGCGAGCTCCCGCACGCGCTCGGGGTCGTCGGCCTGCCGCTCGAGAATGAAGGCCATGTTGCCGATCGGGCCCAGCACGTTGCGGAACTCGTGCAGGAGCCCGGCCGCCACGCGGCCGGCGGCGGCCAGGCGCTGCTCTCGCGGCGTGTCGCCGGTGCGCTGGGGCCCGATCTCGCGCGCGCTCACGCCGAGTCACCCGTCGCGCGGTGCGGCGCCGACTCCGTCACCAGCCGGACGCCGCGCTGGAAGGTGAGGTACGCATAGGCCCACTGCAGCAGGACGCTGATTCGGTTGCGAAAGCCGACGAGGTACATGATGTGCACGAACAGCCACAAGAACCACGCGAGCCGGCCGGTGATCGCCCACCGGCGCCCGAACACCGCCACGGCTTTGTTGCGCCCGATGGTGGCCATTTCGCCCTTGTTCACGTAGAGGAACGGTGCGGTGGCGAGGCCCTTCAGTCGCGCCGCCGCGTTGCTCCCGGCGAGGCGGCCCATCTGCGTCGCCGCCGGAGCGACGCCGGGCACCCAGCTCTCCGCGTCCCACCGGATGGCCGCGAGGTCACCGGCGACGAAGATCTCGGGGTGCCCGGGAACCGACAGGTCGTCGCGCACGAGCACTCGCCCGGCGCGGTCGAGTGGCGCGTCCAGCGACCGGCCAATGGGTGACGCGGCATTCCCGGCGGCCCAGTAGACCGTCCGCGCCGCCAGGCGCTCCGCGCCGATGGCAATGCCATCGGCGTCGACCGCGGTGACTACGGAGTTCAGCCGCACTTCGACACCGAGCGCCTCCAGGTCCCGCTGCGCCCTCGCGCTCACGCGCGCGGGAAACGCGGGGAGGACTCGTGGCCCGCCTTCCACCAGCACCACGCGCACACGGCCGGCATCGAAGCGGCGGAAGTCGGGACGTAATGCGGCGCGCGCGAACTCGGGCAGCGTGCCGGTCAGTTCCACGCCGGTCGGCCCGCCTCCGACGATCACGAAGGTCGTGAGCGCCCGGCGCGCGGCCTCGTCCGTCTCCCATTCGGCACGCTCGAACGCCAGCAACAGGCGCCGCCGCATCTCGAGCGCATCCTCGAGTGTCTTGAGCCCCGGCGCGTGCGCTTCCCAGCGATCGTGGCCGAAATAGGCATGCCGGGCTCCCGCGGCGACGATCAGCGCGTCATACGGCAGCGCACCGTGCCCGTCGACATGCACGCATCGCGTGCCGGGATCGACGCGCCGGACGTCGCCCAGCAGGACCGAGACGTTGCGCTGGCCGCGCAGGATCCAGCGAATCGGAGCCGCGATATCGCTGGGTGCCAGCGACGTGTTGGCCACCTGGTACAGCAGCGGCTGGAAGACGTGGTGATTGGTGCGGTCCAGCAGCGTGAGGTCCACCGCCTCGTTCCGCAAGGCACGGGTGGCGTGCAAGCCGGCAAACCCGCCGCCGATGATCACCACGCGTGGCCGCGCGCCGGTCATGGGGCCCGCGCCTCGCGCGCTCGGCCGAAGGCCATGCCGACCGCCACCACGGTGACCGCTCCGATGACGTTGAACCAGAGGAAGGCCACCGACGGCACGCCGAAGTTCACCGCGCCGACGCACGCCATGCCGGCGATGAGCCCAAAGAACGCGCCATTGCCGCGCGTCCCCGGAATCATGGCCAGGATGAAGACGCCGAGGATGGACCCGTAGAAGTACGAACCGAAGCGGTTGACGACCTCGATGAGCGAGCCGAGCGACACGGCGAAGGTGGCGACGACGCAGGCGAAGATGCCCCACAGCCCGGTCGCCGCGCGCGACACCACCATGTAGTGCGCGTCGTCGGCCTCGGGCGTCACCCAGCGCTTGTAGAAGTCGATGACCGTCGTGCTCGAGAGGGACGCGAGCTCGCCGGCCACGGCCGACATGGCCGCCGCGATCACCGCCGCGATGAAGATGCCGGCGAGCCCGATCGGCATCTCGGTGAGGACGAAGTGCGGGATGATGTAGTTGACGTCCTTGGATTCCTTGCCCGACGCCTTCGTGGCCGCGGCCATCGCGGCGGCCCGCACGGCCGTCACCTCGGCGTCCCCTGCACGTAGCGCCACGCGCGCCGCGGCGTCCTGGCCGCGCGGCGTGTGGGCCAGGGACAGCGCGGCCTCGCTGCGGTGGGCGAGCGCCGTGGCGTACCGTTGCGCGGTGGCATCGTACCCCGCGACGTCGGCCGCCCGAACGCGCGCGTCCTCGGCGGGATTGTAGTAGAGCGGCGGCGCCGAGAAGATGTAGAAGACGAAGACCAGCACGCCGACCAGCAGGATCATGGCCTGCAGGGGGATCTTCCAGTAGGCGCTGATGAGGTGCGAGCTGCGCGCCTCGTCCACCGACCGCGCCGTGAGGTAGCGCTGCACCTGGCTCTGGTCGGTGCCGAAATACGACAGCATCAGGAACGTGCCGCCGATGATGCCGCTCCAGAACGTGTAGGTGTCGTGCAGGTTGAACGAGAAGTCGAAAATGCGGAGGCGGCCGGCGGCGCCGGCGATGCGCAGCGCGTCGTCCACGCCCACGGGCATGCGCACGAGCAGGACGACGATGACGGCGGTGAGCGCCGCCACCACCAGCACCATCTGCTTGACGTCCGTCCACGCCACGGCCTGCACGCCGCCGATCATCGTGTAGATCACCGTCGGCACGCCGATGAGCGCCACCGAGTAGGCCAACGGCCAGCCGAAGATGGACGAGAAGACGACCGCCGGCGCGGCGATGATGGTGCCGCACGACAGGCCGCGCGACATGAGGAACAGGAAGCTGGTGAGCGAACGCGTCTTGGCGTCGAAGCGATTCTCGAGGAACTCGTAGGCCGTGTAGACGCGCGCCTTGTGCAGGAACGGCACGATGGTGACGCCAAGAATCACGAGCGCCACGGGCAGTCCGAAGTAGAACTGCACGAAGCGCATGCCGTCGGTGGCGCCCTGCCCCGTGGTGCCGATCAGCGTGATGGCCGACAGTTGCGTCGCCATCACCGACAGCCCGACCACCCACCACGGGAGGTTGCGGTTGCCGAGGAAGTAGCCGTCGAGCTTGGTGGTGCCGCGCGACCGGCGGATCCCGTCGATCGAGATGTACGCGAGGTAGCCAAGCACGATGACCCAGTTGATCCAGTGCATGCGCTATCCGGCGTAGCGGTGCTGCAGCACGAACAGCAGCAGCCAGACGACCAGCTCGGCCGCGAGCACCTTCACCAAAATCCGGCGGAAGGGCGTGCTCATGGCTGCACGCGTGGCGCGGTCTGACGTGCCGGCGCGCGGCCGGCCGAAAGCAGGTTCACGAAGAGTTTCGCGCTGCCCGGCACGCCGCCGGGGAACTGGCGGAAGAGCGCGAGCGTCGTGTACACGTAGGTACCCTTGCCGTAGGGGGCCATCAACAGCGCACCCTTATTCTCCGCTTCGCCCGGATCGTGCATCTCGAGCGGCGTGGCGTAGTGCGGGTCAATGACGCTGGGCATGTACAGCGTGCGCTCCTGCACCCAGTCGGCCCAGTCCTTGTCGCCGATCCGGTTGGGAAACGTGAGCAGGCTCGACCGGGGGTCGAGCACGGTGACGGGCGCGTCCTCGAGCGTCACGCGCTGCGCCCGGCCCGCGAGCGAGATGGGGTACGGCATGAGGCCCGGCTGCGCCATTTCCTGCTGGCCGTACTGCACCATCATGGTGCCGCCCGCCTTCACGTAGTCGAGCAGGCGGCGGTTGGCGGCCCGCAGTTCGGGTGACGCCTGGTAGGCGCGCGGCCCGACGATGACCGTCGTGAAGCGGCTGAGGTCCACTAGCGGGAGTTCTTGCGGCGTGATGACCGTCACCGGCACGCCGAGCTGACGCAGGCCCGGCGCGGACAGGTCGCCGACGCCGGGGATGTACGCCACCTGCATGCCGGCCGGCACAGTGATGGCCACGGACTGCAGCCAGAGCCCCGACGAGCGGTACAGCCGGATGGGACGGATGTGCGCGTACTCGATGGTCCGGAACCCCTCGTAGTACTTGCCCATGTCGTTCTCGGCGATGATGCCGAACTCGTACCGTCCCTCGGGCAATGAGCCGCGGACTCGCAAGAAGAGCTCCCGCGATTCCATGGATCCGAGTTCCACCACGCGGTCCGCCGAATCCACGGTGATGCCCTTGGGGGCGACGACGCGCAGCGTGTAGCGGCGCGCCGAGGTGGAGAGGGACTGCATGGAGAGCCGCAGCAGCCGGTCGATCGGCTTGCCGGCCGGCACCCACTCGAGGCCGCGGTCGAACGCGAGCGACACCGCTGGCGCACCGCCGATGGGGCGGTTCTGTTCGCCAAGCACCGGATCGGCGAAGCGGTAGACGAAGGGCGTGCGCGCCGAGCTCACGGTGACGCCGGCGATCTCCACGTCGACGCTCGCGTCGCTCTCGCGTCGTACTTCCTCGCGAATCGAGGTGCCCAGCACGGCACGTGATCCGGCGCCCGACACGCGGGCGAGTCCGTCCGGAGGCGACTGCTTGTCGGCGAACAGGTCCCCGTCGCGACGTCCCAGCCACCAGGGGCGCGTGTCCACCAGCCCGGTGATGGTGCGCACGAACCGCCACGCGCTGTCCGGCGCGATCGTCACCGGCGACACGTCGACCGGACGGTTCTGCACGCGCACCCCCGAGACGCTCACCGGCAGCGTGCCGCGGTTGAACACCGTGATGGAGACCGTCATCGAATCACCAAACGCCAGCAGTTCACGTTCGCCTGTCGCTTCGACGGCCACGCCGGCAGCGACAAGGAGTGCATCCGCGCTTCGGCGCCGCATCAGGTCGAGCGACGCATCGGCGTCGAGACGCGCCGGGCTGCAGCGCAAGCGGGCACCGGAAGAGAATTCATACGTCGGCAGGCACGGCAGCTGGCTGCGGCGCGCCACGCCCAGCGCGGCGGCGGCCGCAGCGAGGTGCGGCACCACACGGTCCGGGTGCCGCAGGTCCAGCAAGATGCGCGCACTGTCGGCGTGCTCGCGCGCGATACGCACCTGCCGGCGCGCCTCGCCGACGAAACCGCTGTCGAGGCGCGCCAGCGTGGTGTCGATGCCATCGAACAGCGAGCGTTCGCTGGCCGGCGGCGTGTCCGCGTTCACGCGACTCGCTTCACGCGCCACCGCGTCCATGGCCACGCCCCGGCGCTGCAGCACGCCGAAGCCCTGTGACCGGTGCTGGCTGCGGCTCTCGCCCGCGATCTCGGCGTAGCTGCGTCCCTGCACCGGGCTGAACTCCCCGACGTTGATGGACAGCGTCCCCGTCACGGCGGTGAAGCGCGCCCCCCGGTAGAACTTGGCGGCCTCCCACGCGGGGCCGAACGTCATCACCGGAAAGCGCACCGTGTCGGCCGACACGTCGTACGCTTCGCGCGCCACGATGCCCGACACCTGGTGATGCCCGTGCCCGTCGGACGGCGTGCCGCTGAAGACGGCGACGATGATCGTCGGCCGGAACGCGCGGATCACCGTGACGACGTCGCGCAGCACCTCCTCATGCTTCCAGTGCTTGAACGTCTCCTCCGCCGTCTTCGAAAAGCCGAAGTCGTACGCCCGCGTGAAGAACTGGGAGCCGCCGTCGATGCGACGCGCCGCCAGCAGCTCCTCGGTGCGGATGGCGCCCAGCGCCTCGCCCAGCTCGTTGCCAATGAGGTTCTGGCCGCCGTCGCCGCGCGTGAGCGACAGGTACGCCGTCTCCACGTGCCGGCCGCGCGAGAGCCAGGCGATGAGCTGCGTGTCCTCGTCGTCCGGGTGTGCGGCAATGACGAGCACGCGCGGCGTGACCATCATGCCATTGACGAGGGGATCGAGCGCCGCGGCGCCGCGATCCTGCCCCGCGGCGGACCGTGGCGCGACGAAGCAGGACAGCACGGCGAACGCCGCGAGCATCGCGCGGGAGGAGCGAAACGTCATCCGGACTCCGTGAGAGGAGGTACGGCTACTTCGCGAGCGCGGCCGACCGGCGTCCGCCCGAGCTGCCGCGCGGCGGCGGCACCTCGAGCGCTGCACCGACGATCCGTCCCTGTTCCTCGGCGTGCGACTTGGAATAGCCTTCGGCCGGACTCGCCCGCTCGGCGCGCCCGATATACTTGATCACCAGCGCGTTGCCGGCCGCCACGCGCAAGCGCGGCACCACGAAGCTCCAGGCGCCCATGTTCTTCGGCTCTTCCTGCACCCACGCCACTTCGTCGATGTTCGGGTACAGGTCCACGACGCGCGAGACCTCCGCGAGTGGCCAGGGATACAGCTGCTCCACGCGCACGACCGCCACGTGGTTTCCCGGCTCCTTGGCGGCGAGGTCGTAGTAGACCTTGCCCGAGCAGAAGACGAGGCGCCGCGCGCTCTCCCGCTTGGCGGCGCCGGCCGGATCATCAATGACCGCGCGGAACGTGGCGCTCGTGAGGTCCGACAGCTGCGAGGACGCCTGCGGAAGGCGCAGCAGCGACTTGGGCTGCATGAGCACCAGCGGTCGGCGCGGTTCGCGCCGCGCCTGCCAGCGCACGAGGTGGAAGTACTGCGCGGGCGACGACGGATACGCGACCGTCATGTTGTGCTCCGCGCACAGCTGCAGGAAGCGCTCGAGGCGCGCACTCGAGTGCTCCGGGCCCTGTCCTTCGTAGCCATGAGGCAACAGCAGCACGAGTCCGCTGTCCTGCCCCCACTTGGCACGGTCGGCGCTGATGAACTGGTCGATCACCGGCTGCGCCACGTTCACGAAGTCGCCGAACTGCGCCTCCCAGAGCGTCAGGGTGCCGGGCGCAGCCACGCTGAATCCGTACTCGAAGCCCATGACGGCCATCTCACTGAGCGACGAGTTGTAGATCTCGAGCGTGGCGCTGGTGTTCGGCAGGTGCTGCAGCGGCGTGTACTTGGCGCCGGTCGTCACGTCGCTCAGCACGGCGTGACGATGCGAGAACGTGCCGCGTTCCGCGTCCTGTCCCGTGAGGCGCACCGATGTGCCGCCCGCAATCAGCGAGCCGAAGGCGAGCGCCTCGGCGTGCCCCCAGTCAATGCCGCCCGCCTCGCCCAGGGCGTCGCGGCGGCGCTCGAGTTGCTTCGCGAGGCGCGGATGCGGTGTGAAGTCCAATGGGTAGCGCAGCAGCTGCTCGTTGATGGCCACGAGCGACTCGGCGCGCACCGCCGTGTCGCCGCCGGGCGGAAGCGCCGGCGTGTGATCGTCGTCCTCGGCGCCGTGCGCGGTGGCGTGGGCATCGGCGTGCGCCGCGGTGCCGGCACGCATCTCGTCGAACACCGCTTGCAGCCGGTCGGCCACCTCGCGCTCCGCCGCGTCCACGTCCGCCGCGGTCGCCACGCCCTCGGCGACGAGCCGGGCGCCCCAGACCTGCCGCGGCGTCGGATGCGCCTTGACGCGCTCGTAGAGTGTGGGCTGCGTGTAGGTCGGCTCGTCGCCCTCGTTGTGCCCGTGGCGCCGGTAGCCCACCAGGTCGATGAGGAAGTCGCGCTTGAACGCCTGCCGGTACGCCACCGCAATGCGCATGGCCGCCACGCAGGCTTCGGCATCATCGGCATTCACGTGAATCACCGGCATCTCGAAGCCCTTGGCCATGTCGCTGGCGTAGCGCGTCGAGCGCGAGTCCGTGGGGTCGGTGGTGAAGCCGACCTGGTTGTTGACGATGATGTGCAGCGTACCGCCGACGGTGTAGCCGCGCAGGCGCGAGAGGTTGAACGTCTCGGCGACGATGCCCTCGCCCGGAAACGCCGCGTCCCCGTGGATGCAGATCGGCACCACCTTGTTGTCGTCGCGCTCGAGCGGACGGCCGTCGAGGCGCTGCTCGGCCCGCACCAGCCCCTGCAGCACCGGGTTCGCGATCTCGAGGTGGCTCGGGTTCGGTACGAGCGACACCGCGATCTCGCGGCCGCTGGCGAGTCGGCGCGTGCCCTCGAAGCCCAGATGGTACTTCACGTCGCCCGTTGAGGCGTCCTCGAGGTGATCGTGCCGTCCCTCGAACTCGGCGAAGATGTGCGCGAACGGCTTGCCCAGAATGTGCGTGAGCACGCTCAGCCGGCCGCGATGCGCCATGGCGATGGCGACGTGCTGCGCGCCGTCGGCCGCTGCCTCGTCGAGCGCGACGTCGAGCATCGGCACCAGCGCGTCATTTCCCTCGATGGAAAACCGCTTGTAGCCCACGAACGCCTTGCCGAGGAACCGCTCGAAGCCGTCGACCTCCGACAGGCGCCGCAGCACCGAACGCTTCTCCTCGCTGGTCAGCGGGCGCGTGAGCTGCTCGGCGGTGAAGAGGGCACGAAACCACTGGCGTTCCTCCTCGGATCCGCAGTGCACGAACTCGACCGCCAGGTTTCGCGTGTAGCGAAACTTGAGGCGCTCGGCGACATCGCGGGCGGTGGCGAGGTGCGGAAAGTCGATGGCCGCGCCGCTCACGCGATCGAGGTCGGCCTCGGTGATGCCGTAGTGCGCGAGCGTCAGCTCGGCGGCGCCGGGCGGCGGCGTGCCGAGCGGGTCGAGCTGCACCGCCAGGTGTCCGTAGCGGCGGATGGCGGCCGTGTAGCGTGCCACGCCGGCGACCGCGCGCGCGAACTCCTGGTCGTTGCCCGGTGCCGCCGCGGGCGCGGCGCCACCCAGCGACTCCGCCATGCGGAAGAACTGGCGCCAGGACTCCTCAACCGAGTTCGGATCGCGGCGGAAGGCCTCGAACTGCTCGGCCACGTAGCCGTCGTTGAAGACGGAGGTGATCGGGGGGATCATATAGAGCGGAAATCTAATGGGGATGATGGATATTCGACATTGGACATGGGAGCCGTGACGTCCGCCGCCGAGGGTCTCGGCACGGACTCAGCGTCGCCTAGGATCCCGGCTCGAACGACACCCCGTCTCCCACGCGCACCGTGCCGCCCTCGCGCACCCGGGCGTACACACGGCTCCAGCCGGGATGCTTTTTCTGGGCGACGTGGTTGGAGTCGTCGTCGGCAAACGACGGCCGGATGCTCCGGCAGGGGCTCGCGTACGCCGTCACTTCCATGACGACGTCTCCCGCACGCAACACGACGCCCGGCACCACACGGTCCCAGTCGATGCCGCGCAGCGTGAGGTTCTCGCCGGTCGTGCCCGGGGCGATCGGATGCCCCGCGGCCTGCAGCGCCTCGATGCGTTCCATCGCGTACAGGCAAACCGCCCGGTCGACACCACCGTGAAGCTCGAGATTCCGCTGGCGGTCGCCGGCCACCCCCGACGCGGACACCTGCGCTGCGTCCACCGGCAGCTTGGGCACGCCGCCCGGCGACACGTTGATCGAGACGATGACACCCTGGTTACCGGCCATACGACTTCACCTCCGCCGTAACGAGCCGCACGGGAATGCCCCCGTTGGACGACTTCCATCGCTCCGTCAGCGGGATCTTCATTTGCCGCTCGAGGTCGCGGTCGGCACTCAGCATCGCCAGCGTCCATCCCCCCGCCTGCGCCCGGAGCACGTTGCCCAGTTGCGCGAACAGGTTGCGCAGCGGTGCCTTTTCGCCGACGCGAACGCCGTACGGGGGATTCACCATGATCGTTCCCGGGTTTGGAGGCGTCGTCAGGTCGCTGAGCGACTGCTGGGCGACGGTGAGGTCCGCCAGCACGCCGGCACGCTCGGCGTTGGCGCGCGTTGCGGCAATCGCGCCGGCATCGCGGTCGGTCGCGACGATCGGCACGGGCGACGACGGCAGCACGTCCGACTGGGCCTCCCAGACGAGCGCGCGCCAAAGCATCGCGTCGTGCCCGGGCCACTGCTCGAACGTGAACGTGCGGTGGAGTCCGGGCGCGATGCGGCGGGCCAGCAGCGCGGCCTCGATGGCGATGGTCCCCGAGCCGCACATCGGGTCGACCAGTGGCGTGTCGCCGCGCCAGCCGGCACCGAACAGCATCGCGGCCGCCAGCGTCTCGCGCAGCGGCGCCTTGGCCACGGCCTGGCGGTAGCCGCGGCGGTGCAGGAGCGCGCCCGAGGCATCGACGCTGAGCAGCAGCCGGTCGCGCACCACGCGCACGACGAACAACTGCGCATCGCCTCCGTCCTCGTCGTCCTCCGCCGCTCCTCCGGCCTCCATGACGCCGGGCACCGTGAGCGCCAGCGCATCCATCAGCCGTTCGGCGACCGCGTCGGAGTGATAGAGCCGCGACTTGCGGCACGTCACCCGGAAGCGCACGCGCTGCCCGGCCGTGACGACGGTGCCCCAGGGCACGCGGCGCGCATGCTTCTCCACGTCGGCGAACGTGAGCGCCTTGAATTGCGCGAGCCGCACGACCACGCGGCTTGCCGTGCGCAGGTGCAGGTTGGCGCGGTAGAGATCCCGCAGCGACAATGCCGCGCTCACGGCGCCCGTCTCTTCCGTCGTCGCGCGGATGCCGAGCGCCGACAGCTCCGCCAGCGCCAACGGTTCGAGGCCGGGCGCCGTGACGATCAGTGCATCAAGCGGAAGCGGGAGCTGCGGGCGTCGTGGCGGCATGGGACGAAGTCTCGCGCCGTGCATGCCACACGCGCCAGCCGAGGAGCACGGCGAAGACCGCCGAGTACAGGATCGGCTCCCCGATATCTGCCTTCACGGACATCCACCAATGGACGACGCCGAGGATGGGCACCAGGTAGACCCAGCGGTGCAGCACGGTCCACTTCTTTTTCCACCGCACGATGGACGCCTTCGTGGACGTGAGCGCGAGCGGCAGCATGACGAGCAGCGCCGCGAAGCCCACGATGATGTAGGTCCGCTTGGTCAGCGCGTCGGCCAGCTCGACGCCGTCGAGTTGGATGTCGAGGAGCGCGAACCAGAGGAAGTGGGCCAAACCGTAGAAGAACGCCGTCAACCCGAAGGTCCGGCGGTCGCGCGCCAGCCAGTTCCAGCCGAGCAGCCGCCGCAGCGGCGTCACCGCGAGCATGGCCACCAGGTACTTGATGGTCAGCTGGCCCAGGATCAGCTCCCCTTCCTTGACGGGGTTCGACCCGAGCCACCGCGTGTTCATCAGGAAATCCGAGAGCAGCCCGGCGATGACCGCCAGGCCGGGCGCGAGGATCGCGATCCAGACGGCCCACCGCCACCACCACGGTCGCGTGGCGGCGCGCACCGTGTGCCACCACGCCGGCGTCGCCATCAGAAATTCTTGCGGAGGTCCATGCCCGAGTAGAGCGACGCCACCTGGTCGGCGTAGCCATTGAACATGAGGGTCGGCCGACGGAGGAATTCGCCGATGCGGCGTTCCTTGGCCTGGCTCCAGCGCGGGTGGTCCACCGTGGGATTGACGTTGCAGAAGAACCCGTATTCGTTGGGCGCCGAGTCGTTCCACGCCGTGCTCGGCTGCCGGTCGGTGAGCCGGATGCGGACGATGGACTTGATGCCCTTGAAGCCGTACTTCCACGGGGTCACCAGCCGCAGCGGCGCGCCGTTCTGGTTCGGCAGGTCGCGGCCATAGACCCCCGAGGCGAGCATCGTGAGCGGGTGCATGGCCTCGTCGAGGCGCAGGCCTTCCGTGTAGGGCCAGCGCAGCACGCTCGAGCGCTGTCCAGGCATGCGGCTGGGGTCGAACAGCGTGGTGAACTCGACGTACGTGGCGCCGGGCGCGGGCTCGGCGCGCTTGAGCACATCGGCCAGCATGATGCCCCGCCACGGCACGACCATGGACCAGGCCTCGACGCAGCGGTGCCGGTAGATCCGATCCTCGATCCGACCCGCCTTCAGGAGGTCGTCCAGCGCGTAGTCGCCCGGCTTGTTCACCAGGCCGTCGACTTTCACCGTCCACGGACGTGTTCTGAACCCCTTCGACATCACGGCCGGCTCGTCCTTGCCCGTGCCGAACTCATAGAAGTTGTTGTAGGTGGTCACGTCCTCCCACGGCGTCGGCTTGTCGTCGGGCTGGAGTCCGAACGGCTTGCCGAGCGGCTGCTGCGCCGGCGCCGCGCTCGGCAGCAGCGCGCCGGCGCCGGCGATGGCGCCGACGGCCAGGCCGGCGGCAGCCAGCCACTCGCGGCGGGTCAGGTACAGCGATTCCGGCGTGATGTCCGACGACGCGAGATCGCTGGGGGAGCGGGGGCGAATGATCATGGGGGGATTTGAGGTAACGTAAGGAAACATACCGGTCCGGCCGCTGGAATGTTCCTGCGGCCGGACTGACGTCCCCGCGCGGCGCGCGTAACTTCCAGTACGCGCGCCGGGCGCACAGAGTTGCGCCGGACCCGCCGATGCCGGACGTCCTCCCTGGTTCGACCACCGCCCGCCCGCTCCGATGCCGCTCGCCGAAGTCGCCACCGACGCCGTCCTGGGCAACTCGCCCGAACGCTGGTTGCAGGCCCTCACCGCCGCGGCCGCGAGCATCGCGGTGCTTTGGGTGCTGCGCACGTTCGTGGGCAGCCGCTTGGCGCGCGCGGCGGCGCAGACCGCGACGCTTGCCGACGACTTCGCGGCCGAGCTGCTGCGCGGCATCAAGACGTCGCTCTTCGTCTTCGTCACGCTCCTCGCGCTCGACGCGTTCCTCGAGTTTCCGGGGCGCCTGGACTCGGCGGTCCGGTATCTCCTCGTCCTCTCGCTGGCACTGCAGGGATTCAGCTGGGCCGGCACCCTCGTCTCATTCTGGCTGGCCCGCTGGGCCCGCAACAACCCGCAGCAGAGCGACGGCACGACGCTCGCGGCCCTCGGCTTCGCGGTGCGCGTCGGCCTGTGGCTGCTGATCGTCGTGCTGGCGCTGCAGAACCTGAACATCCAGGTGACGGCGCTGCTCACCGGCCTGGGCGTCGGCGGCATCGCCATCGCGCTGGCCGTGCAGAACGTGCTCGGCGACCTGTTTGCGGCGCTGTCAATCGTGCTCGACAAGCCGTTCGTGCTGGGCGACGCCATCGTCGTGGACCAGCACGAAGGGGTGGTGGAGAAGATCGGCCTGAAGACCACGCGCCTGCGCAGCATCAACGGCGAGATGGTGATTTTCTCCAACGCCAGCCTGCTGCGCTCGAACATCCGCAACCTCGCCCGGCGCGAGGGACGGCGGTACCTCGTGCACACGACCGTCGCGCTCCAGACCGACGCAACGCAGCTCTCGCTGGTGCCCGACATCTTCACGCAGGCCGTGGCCGCGCAGCCCTACGTGACGCTGCAACGCTCGCACCTGGTGGGCACCACGCCGATGGGGCACGATTTCGAGACGGCCTTCCTCGTGACGCACGCCGACTTCGCCCTGGCCCTCGCTGCGCGCCAGGCGATCCTGCTGCATGCCTACTCGGCGTTCCAGCGCGAGAACATCGTGCTCGCGGCCGCCCCGGTCGCGCTCGTCGCGCCGAGCGCCGCGCCGTGAGCGAGGCCGTGAGCGAGGCCCGCGTGGTGCGCATCGGCGCTGGGGCGTCGTCGCCGTTCCGCACGGTGCGCGAAATCTGGAACTACCGCGACCTGTTCGGCGCGCTCG
Organism: Gemmatimonadales bacterium; assembly: GCA_038208045.1. Taxonomy (GTDB): domain Bacteria; phylum Gemmatimonadota; class Gemmatimonadetes; order Gemmatimonadales; family Gemmatimonadaceae; genus PNKL01. The sequence goes on from JBBQZD010000009.1 coordinate 16,585, forward strand.
GCGTCCGCGACCTGCGGCTCCGCTACCGCCAGACAGCGCTTGGCGTCGCGTGGGTGGTGCTGCAACCGCTCCTCGCCGCCGGCATCTTTTCGTTCGTGTTCGGGCTCGTGGCCAAGGTCCCGACCGACGGACAGCCGTACCTGTTGTTTTCTCTCGCCGCGCTGACGGGCTGGAATTTCTTCTCGAGCGTCCTGACACGGGCGAGCACGAGCCTCATCCAGAACCCGCAGCTCGTGACGCGCGTCTACTTTCCGCGGCTCATCCTGCCACTGGCCGTGGTGCCCGCCGCCCTGGTTGACCTGCTCGTCACCCTCGCGATGTTCCTCGTGATCGCGCTGTCGCAGGGACGCACGCCGGGCGCCGCGATCCTCGCGCTGCCGCTCGCGCTCGGCCTGCTCGGCGCGCTCGCGCTCGGCACGGGCTTTGCGGCCGCCGCCCTCGCGGTGCGCTACCGGGACGTGCAGTACCTGCTGCCGGTCGCCATCCAGCTGGCGCTGTACGCAAGTCCCATCGCCTACTCGTCGTCGGCCGTGCCCGCGCGCTGGCTCTGGGCGTACTACGCCAACCCGCTCGCCGCGCCCATAGAGCTGATGCGCTGGTCGCTGCTCGGCACGCCCGCGCCGACTGCCGGCCGCCTGTTGTTCAGCGTGGGCGCCGCGCTCCTTTTGTGCCTGGCGGGAGCGTGGATTTTCCGCCGCATCGAGCAGAGCTTCGCCGATGAAATCTGACCTGATCGCCATCCGGGCCGAGGACCTCGGCAAGTCGTACCGCATTGGCCGTGGGGCGCGCGCCTCGACGCTCGCCGAGCGCCTGGTGAATGCGGTGCGGCACCCGTTCGGCACCGGCGCCGGCGAACCCTTCTGGGCGCTGCGCGACGCCAGTTTCGACATCACGCGGGGCCAGGCCGTCGGCATCATCGGGCGCAACGGCGCGGGCAAGAGCACGATGCTCAAGCTGCTCAGCCGCATCACCACGCCGACGACGGGCTGGGCCGAACTGCATGGGCGGGTGGGGTCGCTGATCGAGGTGGGCACGGGCTTCCACCCCGAGCTGACCGGCCGCGAGAACGTCTACCTGAATGGCGCCATCCTGGGGATGCGCAAGCACGAGGTGGCGCGCCGCTTCGACGAGATCGTCGAGTTCGCCGGCATCGCGCCGTTCATCGACACGCCGGTGAAGCGGTACAGCAGCGGCATGTACATGCGGCTCGCCTTCGCGGTGGCAGCGCATCTCGACGCCGAGATCCTCGTCATCGACGAGGTGCTGGCCGTCGGCGATCTCGAGTTCCAGCGCAAGTGTCTCGGCAAGATGGGCGAAGTAGCGGGGGCGGGCCGCACGGTGCTCTTCGTGAGCCACTCGCTGCACGCCATCTCGACGCTGACCACGCGCACGCTGGTGCTCGAGCAGGGGCGCATTGCGTTCGACGGCAGCACGACCGACGGACTCGCGTTCTACCGCCAACTGCAGTCGGCGGGGGCGGATTCACCGCACGCGTACCGCGCGCCCGCGGGGCGCAGCGGCGTGCACCTGATTGACGGCCGGGTGCTGACGTCCATCAGCGACGGGTTGCAGCGGCACGGTGATCCGTTCGCCCTGGCGTTCAACCTCGACGTGCCGGTGCCGGTGAGCCAGCTCTGCTTTTCCGTGCACATCATGGACGAGACGGACCGCGCAGTGAACCACTTCTGGATCTACGGCGACGGGCCGGAATTCCGGAATGCCACGGGGCAGTTTCGTGTGCGCATCGACGTCCCGAAGTACCGGCTCGTCCTCGGCCGCTACACCGTGACCGTCTGGGTCACGGATCGCGCGACGCATACCATCTACGAGCACCTGACCAACCTCTGCCCGTTCGAGATCACCATGGACGGGTTGTCGCGCGCCGACTACGACTGGAGTCCGGACATGATGGTGTATGCCGAGGACTACACGTGGGACGTCTCCCGCATCTAGCGCCGGGCGGCGCGGCGTCCGGCGCGGCGTTCGACGGTCAGGCGCGCTCGAGGGCCGGCACCCCCGCGCGCCATCACGCCCGAGTGAGATGATGTCCGACGTCCTCTACGACCAGCATCGCGCGGCCGCCGAAGCCAGCGGCGGCATCAGCGACGGCCCGATCTACGACCTCGTGATTCGTTTGTGCCGAGGCCACCAGGTGGCCGGCGACCTCCTGGATTTCGGAGCGGGCACGGGCACGTTGCTTCGGTTGCTGCGCAACGCCGGGTTCCCGGTGACGGCGACGGGCGCCGACATCCTGCCGCGGCCGGCTGGCCTGCCGGGCGATACGCAGTGGGTCGAATGCGACCTCAACCAGCCGCTGCCGCTGCCCTACGGGGCGTTCGACGTGGTCGTCTCGTCCGAAGTCATCGAACACCTCGAGAACCCACGGGCCATGTTTCGCGATCTCTTCCGCGTGCTCCGGCCGGGCGGACTGCTGATCCTGACGACGCCGAACCAGGCGAGTCTCCGCTCACTGCTCGCGCTCGTGCTCACCGGACATTTCCTGGCGTTTCGGGACCGCGCCTATCCCGCGCACATTACCGCGCTGCTGCGCACCGATCTGTCGCGCATCTGCGCCGAGACCGGCTTCGAGCGGCCCGAGTTCGCCTACACGGCGCGGGGCGGTGTGCCCAAGGCCGGGAACCTCACGTGGCAGGGGCTGTCGTTCGGCCTGCTGCGGGGACGGTTGTTCAGTGACAACCTGGCGGTGGTGACGCGGAAGCCGTAGCGGTGCCGCCTGGGGCACGCGGTCGCCAGCGGACCTGCGCCCAGCCTTGCACGAGTTCCTGACAGGGATAGGCCGCCTGGAGCGCCTCCTCCAGTCTCGTCCAAGCCGGCGGCCAAGTTGCGCTGCCCGTGGAGATGACGACCACCACTTCAGTACCCGCGGCGCGCAAGCGTGACAGCACGCTGCCAGGATCGAGTTCGTCGTCCGACGACAGCAGCGCGGTGAGTTGCCTGAGCGGGTTGCTCTTTCCGGCGAAATAGTAGATCTCATTGTGCAGCGGAAAGACGTACAAGCCACCACCCGCGAGGTGTTGTGCGATGACATGGCCGACCCGCGCGTAGCGTATGCTGTCCGCCCGCGGAATCCAAATGGCATCGCCACTTGGGGGGCGCGCGTTCCCCCAGAGCTTCAGGTCATTGTTCATGACGGGAATGCGCCTGGCGCCCAGCGCGCCTGCTGCGCCAAGCGCCGCGAGCACAAAGAGCATCGGGGCGCGACGAGGGCCGCGGGCCGCCACGGCAAGGCCGGCAAGCACCAGCAGCGGCGCGGACGCGAGGAAGTAGTTGATCGTCGCGAATGGCACCTGCACCAACAGCGCCGTCGCCGCGACGGACACGAGCAGAAGCTCCCGGTCGTCACCCGTCCCCCCGCGCGACGCCAGCAGTGACCAGCACCACGTGCCAAGAATGGTCACTGGAAGAGTGCTCAGCAGCGGCAGCAAGTATGATGGTCCCGCCGGGAGCAGAGCCAGCGTAGCACCCAGCCCGAGCCCGAGGCCGGTTGCCTGCCACGCCGTCGACACCGTGTCGGACCAGCGCGCACGCGAGACCCCGAGCCAAAGCAGAATCGCGGGCGCGCTGAACTTGACGGCGAGCCGCCACCATGGTGGCGGGAACGTGATGGTGCTCATGCGCCGCACGGGCGTCAGGAGCACGCCGTTGATCAGCGCGTCGAGCGAGTGCGTCACGATGTAGGGTGCGAGAAACAACAGGATCGGCACTGCGAATCCCATCAGCACCAGTGTGACCTGCCGAACGAGGATCGGCACGAAGGTTGTCGAGCGCATTGGCCCACCGCGCCACACGGCGGCGCCCGTGGCGACGGAGAGCAGGACGTTCGGTCCACCGATCAGGACCACGGCGCTTTCGGCCCCGGTCATCCCGGAGACGAGCCGTAGCACGAGCAGTGAGTAGACGGCACAGATGACGATCGCCATCCAGCGGGAATCCGCCAGGAGATGCACGGGCGCTGGAGATGCGCCGCCCGCGGTTCGGCAGGTTACGCGCCCAGTGCGCGCAAGGACCCAGAGAAGCAGCGCGGCGAGGAGGAACAGTCCCGTCAGCTTCAGCACGAACAGCGCGCCGGCAACGGCCCCCGCCGCCACGAGCCATCGGTCGCGTCCACTGTCGTCGGCACGCATCGCCGCGGTGACGGCGCTCAGCGCAGCCGGGAAGTAAAACCAATTGAGGAGGGGAAGCTGCCAGGCCCAGAGGGTCCAAAGCGCGGACACGACCACCGCAGCGCCGGCGACTACCGGTTCGACCCATCGGCGCGACAGCTGATACAACAGGACCAGACCCACCAGCCAGGCACCGAGAATCGCGGTGCGCATGTGCGCCATCGAATGGCCAACGGCTGCGAAGATGCCAGCATGCGCGAAACTCCAGCCACCTGTCCAGAGATCGTCAAAATCCCGGTGGGGAAGCTGTCCGTCCAGCACGCGCAGCGCCTGTTCCATTATCCAGCCCTCATCAAACGGAACCCAGCCGTGATAGAGGACAGGGAGCACGAAGGCCAGGGAGATGATGAGTGATACGGACATGGCGATGCGGTCCGCCCTGCCCCACGGCCCGCGCGTGCCGGGAAGGAACTTCGCCACTAGGGTCGCCAAGTCAGAACGGGCACACAGCACCCCGGGATCACCACCAGGGCCCACGGCGCAGACCGTCCGTCCCGCGCGCTCGAAAGCGTGGGACGACGAATGACAGGCTCCCCTGTGTGCCGCATCAGCGATTACCGACGCGCGCACGCCAGCGCACCTCGAACTTCCATGCGACGCGTGCGTACGGAAATGCCACGCGCAACGCCTCCATCTGGCCGCGGCTCAGGCTGTCCCTCGCCGGACCCCAGTGCTTGATGACGGCCGTCAGCACCTGTGCGCGATCCAGCATCGCGAGCATCGCCGCCGGATTGCGGCCCGCCGAGTCGGTGATGACGTCGTAGATCAGGGGTCCGGGATTTTCCCGCTCGAGCAGAAACTGCAATTCGGGCACATCGCCGACGACGAAGAGCGGTCCCGGCGGCCGGCTGGCGACGATGTCGGCGACGCGGGCGTAGCGCGCACTATCGAGCACGCTGACTTCCAGACCGCCGCGTCGGAACGGCAGCTGCGCCAGATGCGATGTCCGGTTCGCGAGCGCACTCCCCGGCACATGGTCCACCCCGCCGATCAGCAGGAACCCGCTCCAGAAGAGCGCGGCGGCGGGCCCGACAACGCCACGCGACGAGAGCAGCGCGAACGTGGCGAGAATGCCGATCGGCGCCACGTACAGGAAGTACGGATACCAGGCAAACGGCACCTGGACGAGTTGCGACGTCACCGTGAGCGCCACGAGCAGGAGCGCACCGCTTCCGATCTCCCCGGCCCGGTCGGTGCGCTCCTCCCACAGCAGGCCCACGAGCGGCAACACGATGGGCACCGAGCGCACGAACAACGGCGTGGAATTCACGGCGTCCCCGAACATGAGGCGAGTCGCCGCGCCGAGCACCGCACCGAACAGGAGCGCCAGGACTGGCGTGCCTGGCCGCACCACCGGTTTCACGAATCGCAGGCCCGCGAAGAACACCAAGGGAGCGGCCAGCGCCAGCGCGGTGCCGAGCCGACCCGGCGGCCCGAAGGCAAAGTGTTGCAGGCGCATCGCCGGGCGAACAAAAAGGCCGACCAGCAGGTCCGCGACGGCGCCCGCACGCACGTAGTGCAGCACGAACGGCGCCAGCGCGAGCAGCACGCCCGCGAGCAGTGGTGCCGCGACGTGCAGAAGATGTCCGATACCCGGCCGCGCGCCCAGGCCACCCCGTGCGACGCGACGCACGAGCCAGCCGGTCAGCAGCACTTGGGGAAGCAGAAAATGTACGGCTGCAGATCCGAACAGCTCAGCGGGCATCCCACGCAGCAAGACGAGCACCGCGGCCACGTAGCCGGAGAGCACCACGCCCAATAGCGCCGCGAAGCCCAGTCCTCGTGACTTGCCGGCCGCGACGGGACGCCGCCCGGCCCAGTCCGCACACCAGAGCAGCAGGGCCGCCAGGGTGAACAGGCCTGTGATCTTGACGAGAATGGAAGCGCCCGCGCAGGCGCCCGCGGCGAGCAGCCAGCGCCGGCGATGGGACTCCTCGAAGCGGTACACGCACCAGCAGGCGATCAACGCCAGGGGCGCGTAGTACCAATTGAGCAGCGGCAGGTGATAGGCGTAGAGCGACCACGCCCCACAAGCCAGGCCGACGACGAGACTGACGGCCGGGCTCACCGCACGCCGGGCGAGACGCTGCACAACGAGCAGGGCCCCAAGCCACGCAACGAAGATCGGGCCGCGAAGCACCGACAGCCTCGACCCGAACAGGTGGAAGAGCAGGGCCTGAAAATAGCTCCAGCCGCCTGACCAGGGATCCTCGAAATCGCGATGCGGAAGCTGGCCGCGGAGTACACGCTCGGCGACCTGCGCCATGCCGCCGTCGTCGGCATAGTTCCAGCCGGTGAACAGATCGGGCCACACGGCGGTGGTGGCGAACAGCAGCAGCAGCGCACACGCGACGGTGTCGCCCACGGTCCACCGTGGCGCGTCACCAACTCGGCCGGTGTTCAGGGCGCCGGCGTTGCCGCCGGTGTCGTCATCGCATGCGGGCTGTTCGTGCACTGGTTCTTCAGTTGAGCCGGGATCTTCGGGTGGTGAATCCGCGTCGTGCGGTTGCTGCCTCTCTCGACCGACCGTAGCTTCTCGCACACTGGCACGTGCGGCGGATTGTGCCGGTACGTCACCCGCTGCCGTGGCGCATGTCCCGTGATCGTGCACGCGACGCGCCGGCAGTTCGAGCCATCGTGTTCCGTACTGGCAAGCAAAGGTACCCTGATCGTGCCGCTCCCGCTCCCAACCATGCCCCTGCGCCGGACCGCCGATCGCGCCTTCGAAATCCCTTGGGTCTATCGGATGCTGCAGGCACCGTTCGCCGAGCGCAAGCTCGCACCGTTCCTGCGAGATGTCGACGTCGGACCGGACCGATCGATCCTGGACATCGGGTGCGGACCTGGCACGAACGCCATGCACTTTCAGCGCGCCAACTATACGGGCATCGACATCAATTCCGAGTACGTGGCGTACGCGGGCCGCCGGTTTCGCGGCCGGTTCATCGTCGGGGACGTGACGGACCCCGCCGTGCTGCCGGATGAACGATTCGACGGCGTGCTGTTAAACTCGCTGCTGCATCACCTCGACGATGACGCCGTGCGATCCCTGCTCGCGCGGCTGCCCCGGCTCGTCAGCGCGGGCGGGCATATTTACATCCTCGACCTCGTGCTGCCCCTGCGCCTCGGCGCGGCCCGGCGCTTCGCGCAACTCGACCGCGGGCACTTCGCACGCCCCGCGGCGCAGTGGCGCGCACTGTTTGACGAGGCCTTCGCCGTCGAGGTATTCGAGGAGTTTGCGCTCGGCATCTCCGGGCTCACTCTGTGGGAGATGTGCTACTGCCGGGGGACACCACGATGAGCACGACCCGGCGCGTCAGCCTCGCCATTCCGGTCTTCAACGAACAGGAGGTGCTCCCCGAGTTGCTGCGGCGTCTCGCGGCCGTGCTCGATGCCATCCCCGGCGGCCCGCACGAGGTGGTGTTCGTCAATGACGGCAGCCGGGATCGCACGCTCGAGATCCTGACGGCCGCGGCCGCGCGCGATCCGCGCCTTTGCATCGTGTCGTTTTCCCGGAACTTCGGCCATCAGGCGGCGCTGACGGCCGCGCTCGACCACGCCACCGGCGACGTGGTGCTTGCCATGGACGCCGACCTGCAGGACACGCCGGAGGTACTGCCCGACCTCCTGGCCCGGCTCGACGAGGGATACGACGTCGTCGTCGTGCGGCGCATCGAGCGAAAAGAGTCGTGGTGGCTGCGCACCGCGTACCACACGGCGTATCGCCTGATTGCCCGCATGTCGGACATCCCGCTGGCGGTCGATGCCGGCGATTTCGCCCTGATGTCGCGCCGGGTGGTCGATGCCATGCGGTCGCTGCCCGAGCACGAGCGCTACCTGCGCGGCCTGCGCACCTGGGTGGGTTTTCGGCAGACGACGGTCGAGGTGCCTCGGGCGGCACGGGCCGCGGGCGAGACCAAGTATTCGCTGGGCAAGCTCATCTCGTTGGCCCTGGACGGCGCGTTCTCGTTCTCGGTCGTGCCGCTCCGTCTCAGCGCGGGCCTCGGCTTCATCGCGTTCAGCGGCGCGTTGCTGTTCAGCCTGTACGCCATCTACGCCCGCGTGGTGCTCGGACAATCTCCTCAGGGCTTCACGGCCCTCATCGTCGTCCTCACCTTCCTGATCGGCATCCTGCTCATCGCCCTGTGGATCATCGGCGAGTACGTCGGGCGCATCTACGCCGAGGTCAAGCGACGACCGCTGTATATCGTTGAACGCGTGATCGGCGCGCGCGGCAGCCACGAGTCGCCCTGATGGACGACGGTTACCTCGCGGCGTACGAGGAGCTCTACCGGCGGCACTGGTGGTGGCGCGCCCGCGAGGCGCTGCTCCTGCGCGAGATCGCGACGCTCGCCGCCGAACACGAGATCCGCACGATCCTTGATGTCGGCTGTGGCAATGGGCTCTTCTTCCCCGAACTCCGCCGCTTCGGCGAGCCGTACGGGGTCGAGCCCGCCGCAGCGATTCTCGACCCGGATGGGCCGTTCCGCGCACGCATTCACGCGGGTCCGTTCGATCGTTCGTACGCGCGCCCCGAACCGGTGGACCTGGTGCTCGCCCTCGACGTCCTTGAGCACCTCGCCGACCCGGATGGGTTTCTCGATACCGCGCGGCGCACGCTGCGGCCCGGCGGCGTCATGCTGGCGACCGTGCCGGCCCTGCGCGCGCTCTGGACCGCGCACGACGACCTCAACGAACACGTCACCCGCTTTTCACGGCCGCAGCTGGTCGCGCTCGTCGAGCGGCACGGCTTCACGGTGCTGCACGCACGCTACTTCTTCGTGTTGCTCGCCGTGGCCAAGCTTGCCGTGCGCGGCATCGAGTGGCTCCGCCGGCGCGCACCGCACGCACCCGCCGTGCCACCCCGGTTCGTCAACGGCGTGCTCACCGGCACGTGCCGGCTGGAACAGGCGCTCCTCGGCCGGCATTCGCCGAATTTCGGCAGCTCGCTGCTGCTCATCGCGCGGGCGCCAGAGCGGTAGCGCGCCCCGCGCCGACGAACTCGCTGGCTGACTGTCGCGTGCACCGGCACCCGTGTCGCGAATGTTTGCCGAAGTCCTCGGTGCGTCGTACCCTTAGGGGCTGATCTCGCGACTCCGCGCCAAGCCCGCGTCCGGCGCGCCGAACGTCGGGTGCGACCGGAGTGACGCAACGGCTCCCCCACCATCCCACGGAAACCCCACCATGCCCGAAAAGCCCCAGAGCGCCTCCAACCACACCCGCTGGTACCCGGCCTGGCACTTCATTGCCGCGCCGATCACGCTCATCAACGTGTTCGTCGCCGGCCGGCACGCCTGGTACGCCGGCGGGCGGATGGCGTGGTGGAACGTGGTCTTCGCCATCGGCATCCTTGTGGCGGTCTTCGCCTCGCGCAGCATGGCGCTTACCGTGCAGGACCGGCTCATCCGGCTCGAAATGCGGCTGCGCCTGCGTGGGCTTCTCCCCGCCGCGCAGCACCCCGACATCCTGCGCCTGACCGTCCGCCAGCTGGTCTGGCTGCGCTTTGCCGGCGACGCCGAGCTGCCGTCACTGGTGCAGCGCGTGCTCAGCGGCGAGTTGTCTGGCGAGAAGGCCGTCAAAGGCGCCATCAAGGACTGGCAGGCCGACTGGCAGCGCGCCTGAGCTACGCCGGGCTGGTGTGGCGCGCGCGATCGCGCCACGCCAGCACCGGGCGCTCGATGCCGTAGTACGACGCGCTGGCCGCCGCGAACGCCAGGATGATGTTTGCGGGGAAGGCCGCCCACCACGCCGTGCTGGCGTGGTTCCACAGAAAGACCTGCTGCCACAGGTAGAGCGAATACGAGATTCGTCCTATCCAGGCCATCGCGGGCGCGGCGAGCAGGCGCGCCGCGGTGACATGCGCGTCGTTCGTCAATTGGTCGATCAGCAGGGCCACGGCGACGACCGTCCAGCCGGAGGTCAGTTCCCGGGCGCGCCAGTGACCGCCCGCGGTCCATGCCACCAACGCGCTCGCGACCAGGAAAGACGTCCACCAGCCGCTCGCGCTCAATCGGCGATATCGCGATGCGCGACGCAGGGTGCGGGCGCCGAGTGCCAGCAGCGCGCCGGCCGCGAGCCAGTCGGCGTGCACCGCGAACGGAAGAACGGCGACCAACAGCCCGGGCACGCGCCCGAGTGCGGCTGCCATGCGCATCCAGGGCACCACCAGCACCAGCGCGGCCGCGAAGAAGGCGGCGCGCCGCGTACCCAGCAGGAGCAGTCCGACGGGCCACAAGAGGTAGAACTGCTCCTCCACCGCAAGACTCCAGAGATGGCCCAGCGACCAGTTCCACGGGCTGGACTGGAAATTCAGCGTAAAGGTGAATGCGGCCACGAAGTCCGCCCGATGCGCGACGATTGCGCCAGACAGCGCCAGCACGAGCATCACGCCGATGAAGAAGTAGACCGGCGGAAAGATCCGAATCGTGCGGCGGTAGTAGAAGGTGCGCAGCGAGATCGTCTGCGTGCGGGCCAGCTCGCGCGCCAGGATGCCGGTGATGAGGTAGCCGGAGATGACGAAGAAGACCCGGACCCCGAGGTTCCCCGCGTCGATGGCGGCGGCCGCTGCAAGCAGCGCGGGTGGCGCCCCGGCGCTGCCGGCCGCGTGGTGCAGCACCACGAGGAGAATGGAAACCGCCCGCAGCCCGTCGAGCGACGCGACGCGCACCGTGGCCGTGGGCGGGGCGGTGGGCGGGGACTGGCTCAAGGCATCAGCGCGGCATGCCAGCTCTCGCTGACGCGCCGCTCGAACGCATCCCGGTACGCTCCCACGCTGGTGATGGACAGGTCGAACACCTGAGACTCCCCGGTCACGGCACCCGTCCGCCCCAGATACGCAAAGTCATCGCGTGAGATGCCGTGCACGAAGCCGGCCGGATCGCGGTGATAGACGAGCGAGTTGTCGAGCAGCGTCGTGCCGATGCCGCCCTCGAGCTGCTTGAGTATCCGGAAGAGGCCGTCGATGGAACAGCCCGATGCGCCCTCGCGCGTGTCGTCCACGCCGACGGCGAGGAAGCGTTCGTCCCGCCAGTCGCGGGCGCACCAGAGCGGGTGGCCGTGCGCCGCCCAGGTGAGCAGGAAGGCGTCCACGGCGGCCAGCAGGCGTGTCTCGTCGACATCGTCAACGGGTGCGGCGGCGCCAAACAGCCAGACGCGGCTGTCGCGGGGAAGGTCGGCGAACGGGATGACCGGCATGAGGGGCTCGCATCGAGGGTGATCGGCCAGCGCAACGTCGAATTCTAACGCGTCACTCCGCGCGCGGCATCCGGAGCCCGCGTGTCGTCTCGCGTCGCCTCGCCGCGGCGCGCACCACCGCGCATCTTTGAACGTCGCGCGCCGCCGCATCCGGCGCCGGCGCCGACATTCCGACCGCCCCGCCGCCATGGCCACCTCCAGTCCCCTCGACGCCCCCGCCGCGCCGACCCGCGAGACGACGCGCCGCGCCGCGGCCGGCGCGCCGCTTCTCGCCGCGCCGCTCGTCGGCGGCGCGGCGGTCGCCGTGGCCATCGGCGTCGCCATCTGGTCGGGCGCCGGTGCGCTCATTCACCGTCCGCTCTGGCTCGACGAAGTGGTGACCCAGCTGGTCGCGACGGCGCCGCGCGGCATTCTGCATGCCATGCGCAGTGGCGTCGACTTCCAGCCGCCGCCGCACTACGCGCTGGTCTGGCTCTCTGGCTGGCTGCTGGACGCCAACGACGCCCTCGCGGCGCGCCTCCCCTCGATCGTCGCCGCCGCGCTGACGGTCTTCGTGCTGGGCGCGTTCCTGCGCACTCGGCTCTCTGCCACCGCCGCGCTCGCTGGCGCGCTGGCGCTCGCGGCACACCCGTTCTTCATCGGGCAGGCGTTCGAGGCGCGGCCCTACGCCCTCTGGATTCTCGCCACGGCGCTCACGGCCGTCGCGCTGCGTGTGGACGCCTCGTGGGGACGCTGGCTGACGGCCGCCGCGGCCGTCGCGCTGTGCACGTCGCACTATTTCGGGATCCTCTCCCTCGTGGCGATCGCTGCCGCGGCCGCCGCGTTTCTCCGGTTCGGTCGTCACGAGCGTTGGACGCGGTGCGCGCGCGTGGTGGCCCCGCTCGCTGCCGGCGGATTCGCCCTGCTCGCGCTCCTGCCGCTCGCGCGTGCGCAACTGGCGACCACCAGTGGCCGCAGCTGGGTGGCGCCAGTCACGTCCGGCGACGTGGCGTACTTTCTGGGGTTCATCTGGGGATGGCGGCCGGCGCTCCATCTCATCGCCGCGGGCGTGCTCGTCGCGGTGGCGCGCCGCGCCCTGCCGCAGTTCCGCCGCGCCGCCACCGGCCAGACGGCGCGCCTCGACATCACGTCGATCGCCCTGCTCGCCACGGCCACAGTGCCGCTGCTCGTCGTGCTGCTGTCGGTGGGCTTGAAGCCGCTGCTGGTGCTGCGCTACTCGGCGCCCGCGTTGCTCGCCGTGGCGACGGTGTGCGCGTTTGCCGTCGAGCAGCTGCCGCGCCAGGTGCGCTGGCTGGCCCTCGTCCTGCTGGCGCGCGCGGCGCTCTTCTCGTTCCAGTCGGCATCGGGCGCCGCCCGCGACGCCACGGCGCTGGCGGCCCATGAAGCGCGCGCGGTGCGCCAGCTTGCCGCGCAGGGCGTCGCGACGATGTCGGCCTTCCGGCACGATGCCTACCTGCAGAGCCGGTACGCGGCCGGCGCCCCGACCGTGGCGTGGCTGGACCTGCCCGATTCGCTGGTCGCCCGGGCGGCCGCAGCGGCGCCAGCGCTCGTCTTTCGCGATCACCTGCTCGTCGAACGCGGCTTCGGCCGCGCCGTACAGGGTGAGTTCGGATTTCCCGAGGTCGTGGGCATCGAGGCCGCGCGCGCGCAACCCGTCGTCGCGGTGCTGCGCGACCCGTCGCTGGCGCCCACCGATTCACTCTGGTTTCCGGGGCGCCGCGTCTGCGCGCTCTCGCCGCGCCTCGTGGCCTACGCCCGCCCGGGGGCCGCGCCGTCGTGCGACGCCCTGCAGGCCGCCGTTCAGGACACGTCGGCGCGCCGGTAGTCCCCGCGCGAGAAGTACTTCTCGATCAGCGCGTAGAGGATGATGTAGACGTACCGGCTCCCCATCTCCTTGATGAGGAACTTCGACTCGCCCGCCTCGCGCCCGTACCAGTTGGTGGGCACCACGGTCCACGAGTAGCCGCGCACGATCGCCTTCAACGGCAGCTCGATGGTCAGGTTGAAGTGGTTCGACAGCAGCGGGCGGCAGCCGTCGATCACCGAGCGCCGGTAGCACTTGAAGGCATTCGTGAAATCGTTGTACCGCTCGCGAAAGAGCACGCGCACGACCCAATTCGCCAGGCGGTTCATCAGCAGCTTCTGCCACGGGTAGCTGCGCACCGCCGCCCCGGTGATGAAGCGCGATCCGAACGCGCAGTCGTGCCCGTCCTCGAGTTTCTGGTAGTACGTCACGATGTCACGCGGATCATCCGACGCATCCGCCATGACGATCACGACCGCGTCGCCCGCGTAGACGTCGAGCCCGTGGCGCACCGCAAAGCCGAACCCGCCGGCGCCGGGATTCACGGAGGTTCGCAACGTCGGCACCTCAGCCATCAACGACTGCAGCACGGTCTCCGTGTCGTCGGTGCAGTGGTCGAGCGAGACGAGGATCTCATGCGGAATGCCCGCGCCCTTCAGCGTCCCCTCGATGGCACGCACCGTGCCGACGATGGCACCGCCCTCGTTGTGCGCGGGAATCAGCACGGTCAGGCGCGGCCGGGTCGCCGCGACCGCCGCGACCGGCGCGACCGGCGCGACCGGCGCGACCGCCGCGAGCGGCGCGAGCGGCACACGCGGCGCAAGCGGCGCGCTCATGCGCGGAAGACCGGGGCGAGCATCGCTTCGTTCGCGCGCATCCACG
>JBBQZD010000010.1:0-30290 GCA_038208045.1 Gemmatimonadales bacterium
AGTCCCAGATCAGCCCGAAGATCAGTGACGCGGGCAGCAGCGCGGCGCCCATGACGCCGTTGTACCAGCCGAACGCCGTGCCGCGGCGATCCGCGGGCACGAGCTCGGCCACCAGCGCGCGCTCCACGCCCTCCGTGAGCCCGAAGAACAGCCCGTAGGCGAGAAACAACGCCCACGCATGCCACGTGAGGCTCGCGTACGCGAAGCCGACGTAGACCAGCGCGTACCAGAGCCAGCCGGTGGCGATCACCGTGCGATGGCCCACGCGGTCGGCCCACACACCCGCCGGAATGCTCGTCGTGGACTTCACCACGTGCAGCATCGCCCACAAGATCGGCAGCAGCGCCGCGCTCACGCCGAGCTGCGACGCGCGCAGCAGCAGAAAGGCGTCGGTGGAATTGCCGAGCGTGAAGAGCACCAGCACGGCGAGGTACCGCCAGAACGGCGCCCCGAGCGGGGCCGCGTCCGTCGTTCGCAGTGCGCGGTTTGCCGTCCGTGATGTGCCGTCCGCCGTGCGCTGTCCGCCATCCTCCTTCACCACGAAGATCGCCACCACCATTGCGACCGCCGCGGGAATTGCCGCCAGCAGGAAGACCGTGCGCACGCTCACGCCCGCCCACCGCAGCAGCGCAAACGCGATCAACGGCCCCACCACCGCGCCCGCATGGTCGGCAGCGCGCTGCACGCCGAACGCGCGACCGCGCCGGCTCGACGGCACCGAGTCCGCGATCATCGCGTCGCGCGGCGCGCCGCGAATGCCCTTGCCCACGCGGTCGCCGACGCGAATGGCGAGCACCTGCCACGCCGTCCCAGCCAGGCCAATCAGCGGCCGCAGCACCGACGCGATGCCGTACCCCCACACGACGAACGGCTTCCGCCGCGGCATCCGGTCCGACCACCACCCGCTCGCCAGCTTCAGCAGCGACGCGGTGGCATCGGCCGCGCCCTCGATCACGCCGACCCACGCCGCGCCAACGCCAAGCGTCGCCGTGAGGAAGGCCGGCAGCAGCGGATAAATCATCTCGCTCGATGCATCGGTAAAGAAGCTCACCGTCGCCAGCGCCTTCACCGTGCGCGGCAGTTGCACCGGCGCCTCGCCCTTCTGGTCGCTCATGCGCCCTCCCGCGCCATGCCCGCCGACGGGCGCATCACGTGCGGCACGCCGACGCGTGCCGCCGGCATCCGGAACACCTGCTGATATTCGTCAATCCACCGCTTCGCGAACGCCGTCGCCTCGCGCTCGGAGACCAGGGCCCAGACGGCGCCGCCGAAGCCGGCGCCGAACGCCGTCGCGCCCGCGGCGCCCAGTGCGCGCGCGTGCGCCGCGAGCCACGTCGTCTGCGGCACCTGGTTCTGCAGCGAGTCCTCCGCCAGGTGCTGCGACCTGGCCATCATCACTGCCGCGGCCGGAGCGTCGGCCCGCGCGATGGCGTCGAGCAGGCCGGGCACCACGCAAGTCGTTTCCTCCACGAACTGCTCGAGCCGGCCCGCCAGGTACGCGGCCGGTAGGTCCGCCGTCGCGGCACGCCCGGCGAGTCCGCGCATCGTGTCGAGGGCGCCGGCGGACGACGCGAGCGCGCCGGCCAGCGTCTCGTCAATGCGCCCCGTCTCCGCGTTCCACGCCGCCACGAGCGCGCGCACCGAGTCGGCCACGCGATTGTAGGCCACGCGCGCATTGCCCGTCTTGGTGGACTTCACGCCGCTGTTGAGCACCACAAGGCGCCAGTCGGCCGGCCACGCGACCCGTCGCACCACCCGCCCGGGCAGGTAGGCGTACTCGCCAACCAGGCCCTCCTGCGACGCGCAGATGGCGATGTGATCCTGCGCGCCGCCCCGTGTGCCGACGCCGGCGTCCCCGGCAAACGGCCCCCACGGCGCGCCGCTCTCCACCGCCGCGCAGTACTGCGCAAACCCGAGTTCGCCACCGGCCGCCGCTACCCACGCCGTCGTTTCCCAGATGGCGTTCACGTCGAACAGGGCCCGCACCCCAGCCACCACCAGCGCACTCGAACTGCTGAGCCCCGCCGACGGCGGTATCGCACTCGACAGTTGCAGGTCGGCGCCATGGCGCGCTGCTGGAAAATCGCGCGCGATACGCCGAGCCGCCGCGGCGACGTACACCGACCAGCGCTCCCGCCCGGGCGCCGCGTCGGTCGCCAGCGGCAGCTCGGCGAACCGCTCGCTGCGCAGGTCGTGCACGCGTAGCACGCGCTCCGCGATCCGCCGCACCTTCACGTCCATCACCATCGGCGTGGCGCAAGTCACCGACGGCCCGCCGGCATAGTCCGTATGCTTGCCGGCAAGCTCCACCCGCCCCGGCACGCGGTAGTGCCGGATCACGGATCCACCCCCACGCCGCGCAGGCGCTCGGCCACCGCCGCCACGTCGGTCCGGTGCGACAGGTCCAGCACGCCCTCGTGCGCGCGCACCACGCGGAACTGCTCGCCCAGCTCGCCGATGGCGATCATCACGGCGTCCTGCAGTTCCAGCTCCCCGCGCATGGACGGGACCACGCGCCGGCACGCCTCGAAGATCGCCGGCGTGAAGCTCCACAGGTTCATCGACACCCAATGCTCCGCGCGCCGAGCGAGCGGATGATCGGCCTCGGGTTTCTCCACGATGGCGTGCAGGTGATCATCGACGATGTCGAGCAGCGCAAAGGCCATCACGCGGTCCCGTTCGATGTTGCTCGCGCGAACCAGCGACTCGCTCTCGAAGGCCACCAGCCCCGCGCCGCCCACTGCTGCAAGCGCAGCCAGGCTCGCCACCGGGTAATAGTTGTCCGAATTGAGCACGAGAAAGGGTGCGTCGCGCACGGCGCCCTCCGCCGCCCGCACGGCATCGGCCGTGCCACGCGGTGCCTCCTGCACGGCCCAGCGCAGGCGCACGCGCCGCGGCGGCGCCTCCCGCTCGTACCGGTCGCGCATCGTCGCGTGCTCGGGCGCCACCACGAGCGTCACGTCCACGATGCCCGCGTCGGCCAGCGCGGACAGCACGAAGTCGAGAAACGGACGCCCGAGCGTCGGCATCATCCCCTTCTGTCCCGACGCAGCGGCGCGCTCCTGCGCCGCGTCGAGCGCCACCGCGGCCTCGGCCCGCCGCATCCGGGAGCCGAGGCCGCGTGCGAGAATCACCGCCTGTGTGGTCCGTGTCGTCAACGGCGCCGCGCCTCGTGCACCGTCACGTGTCGCTCGACGTCTTCCAGAAGCCCTGCAGCACCTTCACCACGCCATAGCCGCTGAGCACGAAGAAGACGCTGAACACGATGCCCTGCCGCGTGTTCCCGTACAGGAAGCTCCCCGAGCCGAACAGCGCCGAGTAGACGAACATGCAGCCCAGCATCCAGCCCAGCATCGCCTGCGGCAGCGAGTCGGGCGACGGCCCCACGCCGGCCTCCGCCTGCACGTGCTTCCAGCCCGGGCCCGCCGGCCGCACGAGAGCATAGAACTTCACCAGGGTGGCCTGGTCGGTCTTCGGCCCCAGGAACGCCGCCGCAATCCAGACGACGGTCGTCACGGCCACGGTGCCCAGCAGCGAGACGTGGTCGGGAATCGGGGTGCCCATGCGCCGGATGATCTCGAATGCCACGGCCGTCGAGAACGACGCGGCCATCGCCGCCACCTCGGCCCACGCGTTCACGCGCCACCAGTACCAGCGCAGCAGGTACAGCAGGCCCGTGCCCGCGCCAATCGAGAGCAGCAGCGTGAACCCGCGGCTCGCCGAGTCGATCACGAACGTCAGGCCCGCCGCAAGCACCATCAGCACAGCCGTCATGAGGCGCGCCACCAGCACGTAGTGCTTTTCCGACGCCTCCAACTTCACGAAGCGGCGGTAGAAATCGTGCACCAGGTACGACGTGCCCCAGTTCAGGTGCGTCGCGATGGTCGACACGTAGGCCGCCAGCATGCCGGCGATCATCAGCCCGAGGAGCCCCGGCGGCAGGAACGTCAGCATCGCCGGGTACGCCATGTCGTGGCCGATCATCCCCTTGTCCACATACGGGAACGCGTGCGAGATGTCGCTGAGGTTCGGGAAGACGAGGATCGAGCAGAGCGCCACGATGATCCACGGCCAGGAGCGCAGCGCATAGTGCGCCACGTTGAAGAACAGCGTGCCGATGAGCGCATCCTTCTCGCTCCGCGACGCCAGCATGCGCTGGGCGATGTAGCTGCCGCCACCCGGTTCCGCGCCCGGATACCAGACCGACCACCACTGCACCGTGAGCGGCAGGATGAGGACCGTGAGCGTCATCGTCCAGTCGTTGAAGTTCGGCAGCAGCGAGAAGACGTGCGGGTCGAGCTTCGTGAACAGTCCCTCCAACCCGCCCACCTGCGGCTGCTTCAGCGAATAGATGGCCGCCGCGAACGACCCCGTCATGGCGATACCGAACTGGATGAAGTCCGTCACCAGCACGCCCCACAGGCCCGACGTCGCGGCGAACGCCACGTTCAGCACCGCACAGACGGCAAGCGTCTGCCACATTGGCCAGCCGAGCAGGACGTTGGCGATTTTCGCGGCGGCCAGGTTCACCGTCGCCATGATGACGCAGTTGAAGAACAGCCCCAGATAGATGGACCGGAACCCGCGCACGAAGACCGCCGCCTTGCCCGAATAGCGGATCTCGTAGAACTCGAGGTCGGTGAGCACGCCCGAGCGACGCCACATCCGGGCGTAGAACATCACCGTCATCATGCCGGTGAGCAGGAACGACCACCACACCCAGTTGTTGGCCACGCCCTTCTCGCGCACCAGGTTGGTGACGAGGTTCGGCGTGTCCGTGCTGAACGTCGTGGCCACCATCGAGACGCCGATGAGCCACCACGGCGCCGAGCGGCCCGAGGTGAAGAACTCGGCGGTGCTCGACCCGGCGCGGCGCGCCATCATGACCGCCGGGACGAACGAGATGCCGATGGACAGGATGACGATCCACCAGTCGAACGAGGTCAGCTGCATGTGGGAAGTACGGTGGACGGTGGACGGTGGATGCGAGGCGGAGTGCCTACGCCTTCCAGTTGCCGCGCGTGAAATCAGGGAACTTCACGGGGGCCGAACCCTTGGCCACCGAAATCTCGGACAGCGGAAGCGGCGCACTCCACGCCGCGGAGTCGTACACGTCGATGTCGGGCACGAGCCCCTCGCGCAGGCACTGCACCAGGCGCCAGGCCATCACGAAGTCCATGCCGCCGTGCCCGCCGTTGCGTGCCTGCTCGCCAAGCTGGGTCCAGAGTGGGTGCTCGAAGTCCTTCTTCCACGTGTCGAGGTTGGTGTAGCGCTCCCCGCCTGCCTGCCCGTCCACATAGATGCGCGCCGGATAGTCCTCGAAGATCCCTTTCGTCCCCTGGATCGCGTTGAGACGCGAGTAGGGGCGCGGGTTCGACACGTCGTGCTGTAGCAGGATCGTGCGTCCCTGCTCGGTCTTGATCAGCGACGAGTTCAGGTCGCCCGTAACGTACCGCTCCTGCCACTTCGGGTTCGCGTGGTCCTTCACCGTCGCGTCGCGGTGAATCGAGAGGCCGCGCTCCGGCGTGCTCATCGACACCATGTACGCAAAACGGTCACCCTTGTGGATGTCGAGGTACCACGACACCGGCCCGAGCCCGTGCGTCGGGTACAGGTTGGCGTTCTTGCGCGTGTGCCAGGCACGCCGCCACAGGCCCTCGTCGCGGTCCTCGAACAGAATCTCGCGCAGGTCATGCAGGTAGGCGGCCGCCCCGTGCAGCGGCTCGCCGAGGATCCCCGCGTGCACCAGCCGGTTCACCAGCATCTCGGTGTAGCCGTAGTTGCAGTTCTCGAGCTGCAGGCAGTGCCGCCGCGACCGCTCGCTGGCGTCCACCAGCTCCCACAATTCCTTCAGCGTCGACCCGAACGGGCACTCGCTCGAGACGTGCTTTCCGGCGTTGAGCGCCGCCAGCATCACCGGCACGTGCCATTCCCACGGCGTCGCCGTGTGGATGAAGTCGATGTCGTCGCGCCGCACGAGCTGTTCGAATGCCTGGTCGCCGTCCGTGTACAGCGCCGGCGCCGGCTGCCCGGCGTCGGTGACCATCTTGGCCGCCCGCTGCGCCTTGTCGGGCACGTTGTCGCACAGCGCCGTGATGCGGACGCCGGGACAGCCGAGGAACTCGTGCAGCACCGAGCGGCCCCGCAGGCCCGTGCCAACGATGGCGATGCGCACGACGTCGCGGCGCTCGAACGGCACGCCCTTCATCGTCCTCGCACCGGCGCGCGTCGGCGGCGCCAGGTCCGGCTGGGTCCCCGCCGTCACCGTCTCCGCAAGGGCCGGCGAAAAGACGCCGGACGTGCCCAGTGCGGCCCCCGCGAACGCGGCGGACTTCAGCAGGTCGCGGCGCGTCAGCCCCGCGCGATCGTCATGGCCATTCGACACGACTCCGGCTCCCCGTACAGGACGGGAAGAAGCTACGGGGGAGGACGCCGGACCGCGAGAGCACAGGATGCAAAACGGGAGCGCCATCGCGGCGCCCCAGTCGTGCATGCCTCCCTGCCAGGAACACGACCTGGCGCGCCGGTCGCTAGTGCTTCATGCCCTTCATGTCCTTCATCCCGCCCATCATGCACGGCATCGCCACCTTCTCGAAGCCATCGTGCACCCGCTTCAATGCCGCTTTCACATCGGCATCGGTGCCCTTCCGCGCCACCTCGACCACGTAGGCCTTCACATCCGCGGCAACCACGGGCATGAGCTTTCGGGCAGCCGCGTTGTCACAGCTGGCGGGGCCCTTCGAACGGGTCCATGCGTCGGTCACGCTCGCCAGGGCCGGCGCCAGCGACCGCGCGAGGGCCAGGCTGTCCTTCTCCGCCGGATGCCACGTGGTCATCAGCATCCCGTGCAGCGCGTCCAGCTCGCCCCAGCCCGTCGACATCCGCATCCCCGCACCCATGCCGCCGTGCATGCCGGCCATGTCGTGCTTCATGCCCGAGTCCATCTTCATCTTCGTACCCATCTTGCCCTGCATCCCGGCCATCGAGTCCTTCTTCGCCGTGTCCTTCCCCATCGTGCTCATGTCGTGCGCCTGCGCACCCGCAAGGGCCGGCGCCAGCGCCAGCGCCATCGCAAATCCCATCCATCGCATCGTCGCCTTCATCAATTGATCCACCCGTGGAAAGTGTCGCCCGTACGGCCCATTGCGTACAGCGTACAGCCTAAAGCTTCGTTTCCCGTCCGCCCCACCAGCTATGCCCTGCTCCGCACCTCCCCATGGTCCCCCACCGTCACCTCCCCTTTTACCCCCTCCAGCACCACGTGGTCCCCCACCAGGGAGTTCGACAGCGTACAGCGCGCGAGCCTGCTGTGTGACCCGATGATGGTGTGGCTCACCGTGCAGCTCAGCAGCGTGCTGCCGGCGCCGATGGAGACGTTCGGCCCCACGGTCGAACCCGTCAGCACCACCCCGTCCTCGACGTATACCGGGTCGATGATCGTGCAGTCCTCGAGGCCCGCCGGCGTCCGCGCCAACCCCTTCTCCAGCATCACGCGGTTGGTGTCGAGCATCGTGTCGATCTTGCCGGCGTCGTACCAGCCGGCCACGTCAATCACCTTCAGCTTGGCGCCGTGGTCGATCATGTACTGGAAGGCGTCCGTCAGGTAGTACTCGCCCTTGTTCTTCGGCTGGCGCAGCGTCCAGTCGATCCCCTCATACAAGAGCTTCCAGTTCCGAATGAAGTACAACCCGATGTTGGCCCGCTTGCTGATGGGCGTGCTCGGCTTCTCGACGATTTGCGTCATGTGGTCGTTCGCGTCGGTCACCACCACGCCGAAGCGCTGGTAGTCCTCCACTTCCTTCGTCCACAGGATGCCGTCGTCGGTGCTCGCCTTGATGACACCGAGGTCGGTGTCGAAGATCGTATCGACGAAGATGATCAGCACCGGCTCGTCCACGCGGTCCTTCGCCAGCGCCACCGCCCCCGCCGTGCCGTCCTGCACCACCTGCTCGATGAACGTCGCCGGCATGTCGCTGTAGCGCGACCGCGCGTGCGCCTCCACCACGTCCTTCAGGTGCCCGGTGATGTAGATGACCTCGCTCACGTCGCCCAGTTTGCGCACGTCGTCGAGCACGTAGTCCATCACCGGCTTGCCCGCCACCTTCATCAGCGGCTTCGGCACGGTGTGCGTGTGCGGACGCAGGCGCGTCCCCTTCCCCGCCAGCGGAATGATCACTTTCACGGTGCGCTCGTCCCCTCCCGCCCGTAGCGGTCAGTGAGTCGTACGACGTCGTCGAGGTGCGGTGTGCTCGCCTCCAGCACGTCGCAATCGGTCACGGCCTCCATCTGGTGCACCGTGCCCGGCGTGTTGCGGAAGCTCTCCCCGACGGCGAAGGGCACCTCCACCAACCCTGCCCCTTTCCCTTCATCCACGCGGTAGATCATGCTCCCACTCATCAGGTGGATCGTCTCGTCCTTCTGCTCGTGATACTGCACGCTCAGCGAGTGTCCCGCCTTGATGTGCAGCACCTTGCCCACGTACAGCTCGCTCGCGGCCCAGATCACCTCGTGCCCCCACGGCTTGGGCACGATGCGCACCGTAGTCTTTCCGGCCATCTCAATTCCTCAGTGGTCGCACGGTCATCGCGCTCGGCGTCGTCACGCACGCCGTCACGCAGCGGCCGCAGCCGGTGCACGCGGCGCCGATGAACGGCCGCCCTTTCTCGTCCAGTCCGATCGCCTTCTCCCCCACCGGGCAGACCCGCGCGCACACTCCGCACTCGATGCCCTGGAACGCCAGACAGCGCCGGTCGTCCACGCCGATCAACGCCATCTTCACGTCCGCCCAGCCCCGCTCCGGGGCCAGCAGCGCCCCCGTCGGACAGGCCGTCACGCACGGCATGTCCTCGCACATCACGCATGCCCGGTCGTCCACCTCCAGTGCCGGGGTGCCGCCCGCCAATCCGTGCGTGGTGGGCAGCATCCGGATCGCCTTCGCCGGGCACACCGCGCTGCACTCCCGGCACCGCGTGCACGCCGCCAAAAACGCCGGCTCGGCGATTGCCCCCGGCGGGCGAATGAAGTTGCCCGGCGCCACCCGCACCGACACGGCGTCCGCCACCTCACCCAACAGGCGGGAGAGGCCGTGCGAAAAGAAGCCGCGGCGGTCGAGGGGCGTGTCGGCCATGGAGTGAAAGTTGGCCACCGCACCGCGCAAACGACAGGCCGCGGCACGCCTCGCTGCCGGCCGGTGACGCGGTGCACCACGAAGAAAGGGCGGCCCCCCAAGGCCGCCCCGATCGCACCATCGATTCCCGCTCGTTCCCCTGCCCAGCCCCAGCCCGCTACTTCAGCATCCGCGCCCGCAGCCGCTCCAGCCGATGGCTCACCGACCCGTCCATCACCGTGTCGCCCACGCGCACCACCACGCCGCCCAGGATCGCCGCGTTCACCGCGACGTGCGGCACCACCACCTTGCCCAGCGCCTTGCCCAGCGCCTCGGCCAGCGCCGCCGTGTCGGCCTCGTTCAGGGCGCGCGCCACCGTCACCCGCGCATGCACGCGCCCCTCTTCCGCGTCGCGCAAGTCGTTGAACTCCTGCGCCACCTCGGCCAGCAGCATCTGGCGGCGGTTGCTCACCAGCTTCTGCACGAAGCGCACGAAGTGCACCGGCGCGCGGTCCGCGAGCGCCTTGCCCAGCACCTCGCTCTTCTGCCCCTCGCTCACCTGCGGCGCCTCGAGGAAGCTCCGGAACGTCGCGTCCTTCTCCAGCACGTCGGCCAGGCCGTTGATGAGCGCGCCGTACGCGTCGCGCGCGTCGTCCCTGGTGGCCAGCGCCAGCAGCGCCTCGGCGTAGTTGCGGGAGATCGCCGAGCTGTGCATCACCGGCTCCCGACCGACGCCAGGTAGTTCTCGATCAGCTTCCGGTTCTGCGTGTCGTCGAGGTTCTGCTCGATCACCTTCGAGGCCCCGGCGATCGCCAGGTCCACCGCCTCGCGGCGCAGTTCGGCGATCGCGCCGTTCTTCTCGGCCTGGATGTCGCGCTTGGCGCGCTCGAGCATTTCGCCCTGCTGCACCTTGGTCTGCTCCAGCAGGTCGGTGCGCATCTTCTCGGCCGTCACGCGGCCGTCGGCGATGATCTTCTGCGCGTCGTTGCGCGCGGCCTCGAGCAGCGCCAGCTGTTCGGCCAGCTCCGCGGCCGCCGACGCACGGTCGGCCTTGGCCTGCGCCATCGCGTCGAGCAGGGCGTCCTCGCGCGCCTGCACGGCGCTGAGGATCGGCTTGAAGGCGAACTTCGACAGCACGAAGAACAGGATGAGGAAGATGACCAGCGTCCAGAACATCAGGCCGCCGGCCGGGTCCAGCAGGCCCCGCGCGGGCGCGCCCCCCTCGCTGGCAAGAGCCGGCGAGGCGACGGTGGCGGTGAGCAGCAACGCGCGAGCAATGAAGGAGCGCATGGGTCTGGTGCGAGGGTAATGAATGAGGGGAAGCCGCCTGCCGGCCCCGGGGCCGACAGGCCGCCAGACCGCTAGAACTTGTTCTGGATCAGAAACGTCACGACGACGGCGAACAGCGCGGCGCCTTCGATGAAGGCGGCAAAGATCAGCGCGGCCGTCTGGATCTTGGCGGCGACTTCCGGCTGGCGGGCCATGCCCTCGACCGCCTGGCCGCCGACGCGGCCGATGCCGATGGCGGCGCCGATGATCGCGAGACCGGCACCAAGGCCGGCACCCATCATCGCCCACGCGCCCATGTACTCCTTGTTGTACTCCGCCGCTGCCTGCAGAAGGGGATACATCATGTGGTGTAAGCTCCAGAGAACAGGTTGTGATACTGCGTGTCAGCACCCGCAACGGTTTCCCGCCACCATCCGCCAACGGACCCCGGGCCCAGCGGACCTCACCAGCCACCCGGCTGGTTACGTACCATCGCGACTGGGTGAATGTCGCGACGTCCCTCGTACGGCCTATCACGTACAGCGTAACGCGTAAAGCTTGCTGTGCCCGTCGAGGCCTAGTGGCTCTCCCGCACCAATCCGATGAACACCGCGCTGAGCAGCGTGAAGATGAACGCCTGGATGAACGCCACCATGATCTCGAGCAGCATGATCGCCACCGCCATGAGCACCGGCGCCGGCGCCACTGCCCAGCTCCCGAACGTGAAGATCAGCCCGACGAGCGCGAGCACCACGATGTGTCCCGCCGTCATGTTGGCGAACAGACGGATCGTCAGCGCGATCGGTTTGGTGATCTTGCCGATCAGTTCCACGGGCGAGAGGATCAGCGACATCGGAATGCGCATCGCCAGCGGCATGTCGTGCGGCCAGTAGATGATGGTGTTGATGTAGCCCTTGCCCAGCGCCCGCATGCCGGCCACTTCGATGACCACGAAGGTCATGATGGCGAGCGTCGCCGTCACGGCGATGTTGCCCGTGGCGGTCGAGAGGTACGGGATGAGCCCGAGCAGGTTGGCGAACAGAATGAAGAAGAAGATCGTCAGCAGGTAGGGCACGAAGCCCTCGCCGTGGTGGCCGACGTTCGGCAGGATGACCTCGTTGCGCATGTAGAGGATCATCGCCTCGACCGCGCCGGCCATGCCCTTCGGCGGCAGCCCCTGCGCCGCGCGCTTCGTGTGCGAGCGCGCCGAGCCCACGAACACGACGATCAGCAGCGCCGCCACGATCCACATCATCACGACCAGCTTCGTCGGCGAGGTGTCGAACTCCATGCGCCCGATATGGAAGACGGGCCAGCCGGTCGGCAACTCGATCTCGCGCGTGAAGCCGTGCGCCGCATTCAGCGACGGCACCTCGAGGTGCCGCGAGTCGGTGATGTGCGGCGTGATGAGGTCCGCCTTCTCCTCCGCCCGTTCCCGCTTGGCCATGCCGGTCAGCGGCGGCTCGTGCGCCGCGGTGTCGGCGACGACCGCCGGCGCCGGGACGGCCGCATGCTCCTGCGCGCCCAGCGGGGCAATGCTGATCAGCGCGACGAGCGCCAGATATCCAGGCTTCATGACGTGAGGAAAACGGGTTCGACCAGCGTGGAGACAAAGAAGAAGGCAGCCAGGCTCATCAGGGCGGGGGCGGGAGGATATCCCATCACCTTGGTGCCGACCAGCGCGTGAAAGACCAGCGTCAGGAACCGCAGCAACAGTCCGGCACCCCAGCCCGCCAGCATGTTGGCCGGCATCAGGACTCGAACGAAAACGAAGCCGACCAGCTGAATCGCCAGCGCCACGCCCGCCGAGAACCAGATGGCCTGTCGGGCCATCGGATCGGGCCAGTAGAGCGTGAGCATCCACGCCAGCCCCAGAATGAGCACCAACGACACTCCGGCGAAGCCAAGGGTGCGCTTCACGCCCCCTCCTTCTTGCGCCGTTCCTCTGCCTCTTCCCGTCGCTCTTCGGTCTTCAGCGAGCGATACATGCTGTAGAAGGCCGCCGACGCGCCGGCGAAGACACCAAGGATCAGGAACAACGGCGAGGTGCCGAGCTTCGTGTCCACCCATTTCCCGAGGTACAGGAAGAGCAGCAACGAGAGCACGAACTGCAACCCAAGACCCATGAACTGGGCGGCTGGGCCGGACCCGAAACTCCCCTCGTTTCGAGGGAACTCGTCGCGCGCGCGCGCGTCCTCGCGCCCGTCCTTCGGATCTCTCGCCACAGCCTGATAAATTATCCGCTTGTGAAATCTTTCGCAAGCGAACCGATGCGACGAAGTGACCTCTTGCACGCCGAGAATGGACGCCGATTTCTGGTGGACAACCAGGAATTTTCGACCTCGTTACCGTCACTTTTCGGGACAGAACCATCACGCGCCGTCATATCGACGCCCGGTCATCCTGACCGATGAACCAAGTGCCCATCAATCCGGCACTTGGGTGGTGACCATCTGTTTGACGGATCGTCAATGAGGCAGTATGTTCCACGTTGTAACAGCATGATCTCGCCGCGTTGAGGTCACAAATGTGCGCCCTACCCCGAAGAGCATGAACGGTCGCGTCTCCTTCGTGATGTTGGTAGTTGCTGTGCTCGCCTTTGCGTGCACGCGTTCGCGCACCAGTGAGTTGGTCTCCGCCAGCAAGTCGCATCACAAGAAGGGCACCGCCGTCGCGTCGTCGCTCGACGTGCGCGTGAATGACGGCGTGCACTTCGCGCTGCACGTGATGAACGACGGCGACAAGAAGGTCGAGCTCAACTTCGAGAGCGGCAAGACGCACGACATCGAAGTGCTCGACGCCGCCGGACGCCCAGTCTGGCGCTGGAGCGACGGACGGATGTTCACCTCGGCGTACCAGAACCGCGTGCTGCGCAGCGACGACACGCTCTCGTTCAGCGAGTCCTGGCGCTCGCCGGCGCCTGGGCGCTACACCGCCGTCGTGCGGCTCGTGTCGCAGAACTTCCCGCAGGAACAGCGTGTGGAGTTCGCGTTTCCCTGAACGTTCGGCCTGCTGCCGCGTAGATTTCACGGGCGTGCTTCTTACATCGGAGACGCCCGTAGTTGTTTCTTGACGGCAAACGAAGCTCTACGCTCTACGCCGTACGCGATTCGCCGTACGATGCCAGCCGTCCGCCGTCCGCCGTCCGCCGTCCGCCGTCCGCCATCCGCCATCCGCCATCGTGTCTACCGCCGACGCCCAAGACCTGCGATTGCTCGACCGCCTGAAGGTGGCACACCGGGAGATCGCCGACGAGATTGGCCACCGCATCATCGGCCAGCATGAGATCGTCGACAGCATGGTCGCGGCCATCCTCGCTGGCGGGCATGTGCTGCTCATCGGCGTGCCGGGCCTCGCCAAGACCCTGCTGATTCAGACCATCGCGGAGACGCTGGACCTGCAGTTCTCGCGCGTGCAGTTCACGCCCGACCTGATGCCGAGCGACATCACCGGCACGGAACTGCTCGAGGAGGACCACGGCACGGGCAAGCGGAGCTTCACGTTTGCCAAGGGGCCGGTGTTCGGCAACATCGTGCTGGCCGACGAGATCAACCGCGCCCCGCCGAAGACGCAGGCCGCGCTGCTGCAGGCCATGCAGGAGCACACGGTGACCGTCGCCGGCAACACCTATCCCCTGCCCGACCCGTTCTTCGTGCTCGCCACGCAGAACCCCATCGAGCAGGAAGGCACGTACCACCTGCCCGAGGCGCAGCTCGACCGCTTCATGTTCGAACTGCGACTGGGCTATCCGTCGCAGGCAGAGGAAGAACTCATCGTCAGCACCACCACGGGCGCGCACACGCACCAGATGAAGGCGGTGCTGGGTGTGGAAGAACTGCGCGAGATGCAGAAGCTGGTGCGCCGCCTGCCAGCCCCGCCGAGCGTGGTGAAGTTCGCGGTGGAGATGGCGCGGGCCACTCGGCCCGCCGAGCCGGGTGCGACGGACCTGGTGAAGCGGTACATCGCGTTCGGCGCCGGGCCGCGTGCGGGGCAGAACCTCGTGCTCGGCGCCAAGGCGCGCGCAGCCATGGACGGCCGACCGGTGCCCGACCTGGACGACGTGCGGGCGGTGGCGAACATGGTGCTGCGGCACCGCGTGGTCTTGAACTTCCAGGCTGAAGCCGAGAACATGAGCGTGGAGAAGATCCTCGGGCTCAAGTAGGCAAGGCAGGATTGGCGGAACGGCCCACGGAGCATCGTGGGCCGTTTTTCGTTGCAGCCGTGCCGGGGTTGTCGGCGGGCCGAGCCGGGCACCCGAGGTTGCGGTGTCGCCCCGCTTTGGGCTACCGTCTGCCGGGGCGACCCGTGGTCGTTCGCCGCGTCGGCGGGGTCCGCGGCATCCGGCGCCGCGTCCGTGTGACGGCCAGGTGACGGCATCAATTCCTTTCCTTCATATGGCTGACGACGAGCCGGTGATCCTCGTGGTGCGTGGGCTGGGTGCGGCGACGGTTTCCGTCGGCGCGCTGTCGCTGGCGTCCGAATCCGACGTCCTGTTCATGCTCGCGCTGGTGCTGGCGCAGCGGGCGGGGGAGCGTGTGAGCCGGGCCAGCCTGCGCGCGCTCATCTGGCCGGGGGCCAGCGAGCAGTCCGCGCGCCACACGTTGCGTCAGGCACTGTACCGGCTGCACAAGGCGGGGCTGGTCACGGCGGATCGCGCCGAGGACATATCCCTCGACCCCGCGCTGGTGGACAGCGACCTCACCAGGGTGCTCGCCGTGGACTGGCCCGAGCAGGCCGAGCCGCGGGACATCGAGCTGGCCGCCACGGTGTTGCCCGGGGTGTCGCCACATGAACACGGCGCAGCTGCCGAGTTCATCGATTCGTTGCGCTCTCGGGTGGCGGCGCAGTATCGCCGTGCGGTGCTCCGCCGGATCGCCGCAGTGAAGCGCGAGGGGCGGTGGCGGGAGGTGGACCATTGGGCGCTGATGTGCCTGCAGGCCGACTCGTTGAACGAGGAAGCGACGCTCGCGCGGGCGGAGGCGGCGGCGATGGTCGGGGCGAAGAACGAGGCGATGGATATTCTCGACGCCTACCTGGCCGAGCTCGGTGACCGCGAGAAGATGATCGGCCTGCCGGCCAGGATGCTGCGCAAGCGCGTGTCGGAGTTGACGGACACGTCGCAGCGTCGCGTCCAGGCCACATCGGTGCCGTTTGTGGGGCGGCATGACCTGCTCGCCGACGTGCAGGATGGCCTGGCGGCCGCGCGGCGCGGCGAGAGCACAGCGTTGTGGCTCGTGGGGCCGCCGGGCATAGGCAAGTCGCGACTGCTGCGCGAGGTCGAGCGGGGCGCCAAGATGAGCGGCGGCACGGTGGTCTTCGCCGATGCTCGGCCGTCGTACCCTGAGCGCCCGTTCGCGCTGCTCACGGGAATCCTGCCGGCTGTGCTCGACGCACCCGGGGCGCTCGGCGCCGAACCCCACGCGCTGTCGTTGATGCGGCAGTTGGGACGCGCGGAGACGAACGAGGAACCGCTGCCGCCTGAGGAGGCCCGCAGCCGCCAGCATGCCATCTATCTGTCGTGGGTTGACCTGATGGATGCGGTCCTCGCCGAGGGGTCGCTGGTATTGATCCTGGACGATGTGCAGTGGTGTGACTTCACGACGCTGGCGGCGCTTTCGCGTTACCTCGAGAGCCGTCCGAAGGCACGGCTTGGCGTAGTGCTGGCCACGCGGCGCCTGCCCGTGGTCGAGACTGCGTCGGCCGCACACGTGCTCGCCGCCACGCAGCTGCGGATCCGTCCGCTCACGGAGGAGAACGTGCGGGATTTCACACTGGCGGCCGGTCTGGGTTCGGACGCCGACTTTGAGCGCACCACGCAGCGGCTCGGCGGGGCCTCGGGGGGCAATCCGCTGTTCTTGAGCCATCTACTGCATCATCATTGGGCGCGGGCCGAGGCGTCGGCGCTGCCGCCGGACCTGTCGTCGCTGATGGACGCGCAATTGCGTTTGCTGTCCTCGGCGGCGTTGCGCGTGTTGCAGGTGTGCTCACTGCTCGGCCAGCACTCCACGCTGTCGCGCATCGAGCGTGTGCTGGTAGTGACGGCCGCGGAGCTGGTGACGCCATTCAGCGAGCTCGACGATCTGCTGGTGTTGCCGACGGACACGGCGGCGCCGATGGCCCCGCACGACCTGTGGGCCGAGCGCATCCGGGCGGGGATGCGCGCCGGGGTGTTCCGGGCGCTGGCGGTGAGCGTGGCGCGCGTGCTCGAGGCCGACGCCGCGCACGACGGGAGCATCGAGTTCCACTGGGACGCGGCGAAGCTCTATCGCGAGAGCGGGGAGAAGAAGCTCGCGTACGCGACGATGATGCGGTGTGCGGAGTATTTGGGGCGAACCGGCGCGTTTCCCGAGGCTAACCGCGCATACATGATCGCTGCCGAGTACGCTGACTCGCCGCGCGCCGCGTTTGACGCTCTGACCGGCCGCGTCGGCACTCTTCAGGCGCTTGAGGAATGGGATGACATCCTCACTAGCGTGTTGGAGATTCGCGCGCTTGACATCCCAATATCTATCGAGACTGACGCTGCGTTGGAACTCACAGCGTTCTCCGCGCGGTGGTCGCTCTCCGCCGGCGACACCTCCATCCTGTCACGGCTCAGAGAGATCGTTACTTCACCTAGATTATCAGCCCGCTCGCGCCTTGATGCGGCGGTATTGGGAATGGCCGCATCCGACAACGCCTTTGACGCCGGAGGAGTCCGGTGGTTTGCAGACTCAATTTCTGATATCGATATACAATCGCCGCATGAACGCTACAGGAAGCTTCAGATCGGCGTCGTCCTCGAGACCGCCGTGGGGGACCTAGTGCGAGCCGAGGACTTCGCGGTCGAACTAATTGCCGTCGCGCGTACGATGAACGATGATTCAGCGTTGCAAGTAGCACTCAAATACGCATCCTATCCACCAAGACGTGCCGGCTCTTTGGCACTCGCCACTTCTCGGCTGTTCGAAGCCGGAGAGCACGCTAGACGCAGACAGCAGAGCCATTCGTTGGCTACCATCAACGACATGTTGGCGGGAGTATTCTTGGACTACGGCCGCATTGATGACGCCACGGCGCATTTGGACATTGCCGAGTCCTACTACCGGCCGACGCTGGGGACATTCAGGGCGAGATCTGCCAGCTATACCAAGATGTTCTTACTTGCTACGACTGGGCGATGGCACGATGCACGTGACCTAGCGCAGTTGCCGCGAGACATTCTCGCGCACGGAACTTGTCGAGCCCAGTTCTTCGGCGTTGCGGCGGCTTTACTTGTCGCGACGCACTTTGATGAACGCGCCGTCGCGCTCGAGTGCCTTACCCACATCGACTCGGTTCACGATAGACTGTTCAGACATTCTGGGCCGGACTCGATCGCGGTGGCATACGCGGGGGCGATCGATCGATTCCGAGGTCGAGCGGAAGCCTCGACGTTCGCGCACTGGTACTTGAATACCGCACGCAGAGATCGCCTGCCACCACCGCAGTGCTTGCTGGATCTATCGGCTAGCTAGCAGTCGGAAACTGCATAGAGTGCCGCGGGATCTCGTCGCTGGCAAGAACGCTCGCAGTTTGATCGGCCGGAAACTCGCGCGCAGCGATTTCCACCTCTAGACTAAGTTCGCGCCAGTGTTCCGCGGAAAGTACAACAGCGCAGATCCTGGGATCAAATTGAACGCCCGCCACACGCCGGAGTTCCGCAAGTACCTCGTCGAGCGTTCGAGGCGGCCGGTACGGTCGCACCGTCGTCATCGCATCGATTGTGTCCGCGATCGTGATGATTCTAGAACCAAGTGGAATCTCATCTCCCGCCAGAGCGTCCGGATAGCCCCTGCCGCTCCAAGACTCGTGGTGACCGCGCACCGCCGGTACGATCGCTTTGAACTGCGACACTTTCGAGACCAGCAACGCTCCTTTCGCCGAGTGCGTCTGCATGACGATGTACTCAGCCGGCGATAGCTTGCGCGGCTGCCGCAATAGCGGCGCGAATTCTTCATGAATCTTGCCCACATCATGCAATAGGGCCGCGGTGCCAATTTCCTCAACCTGACGGGACCCCAAGCCCAACATCCGCGCAATGACCCGACTGTACCGAGACACGCGTTGAGAATGCCCGGAGGTATACGGGTCGCGAGCTTCGATGGCTGCGACCATCAACTGAAGCAATTCTTCGTTGATTTGTTCCAGCTCGAAGACCGCCTTGTACAACTGCCTAACTCCAATCATCGGCAGAGCTAATAGCGCGGACCACCCCGAGCCAAGCCTAGCGTACATCAACGCGAAGACCAGGACTAGAGGCAAGGCGAGAATATCATTGATGACCGTTCCGCGAGTGGCCACGTATAGCTCTCGGCGGATCGCGGTTCGATTGACGATAGAGAGAATCCCGCCTACAACAGCTCGATTTACCAGCATGTACGTCAAGAACATCGCGACGAACGCGGGAATCTGAGGCCAAGGCGTCTCCAAGAGTGACGCCCCTCCAAACACCAAATACGCCGTCATCGCGAGCGCGATGGCGAGCAAGTGCATCGAAATATTGAAAAGGGCTTTGATCGGCTCTCGCCGATTGAGCAATTCACCAACGCAAAGCGAACCGACCACTGATGCCAGTGCGGCGCCGTTCGGCGATAGCGCGGTTACTGAGAGGTACGGCAGGAAGGCGATGGTACCTACACGACCGTGTCCTCGCTTGTATCCCAAGAGCTGAGCCAACACTCCGAAAAAGAAGAAGAACGCGGCAGCTTCTGCGTCGTGGCGATCCCACATCTTCGTACCGCGCACAACCGCGATTGTCACAGCGAGCGTAACGGCGCTCACTGCAAGCACATATAGCTGTGTACGCCGCGTGATGGAGTTACTCATCATTATGCATAGTGACGGGGAGCCCGTTCCCCACTTTCCATCGCCTAGCCCCACGAAATCGAATCGCCGAGGACAAAGCTGAAGAACTTGAGGAAATACGACATTTGAGTTTCACCTCCCTTTCGCAGAGTCACGCCAGGCGCTCGCCTGATCGTGCTGCCGCTAAGTTCGGCTCAGCTCATGGTGCTTGTGTGCACCGGTACCGCTCAGCTCGCTGTCGCTCCGTCGGGAACGGGGAACCCCTGTACCACGCGAACCACTGATGTGACGACCGAACTACATCGCCCGCCCAGCCACCCACCGGTTCGTTGCATCCAGCACGGCCAATACACCTGCCGTCTCCGCGCTGTCCTTCACTTCCACACTCCCGGTCAGCAACGCACTCTCGCGCCCGAACCGGACCGTCACGCCCACAAACACGAACTCGCGGTCGAACGCCTCGAACACCTTGCACCCCTCGAGGTTCAACACGCGCGCGCGGTCACCCTCGCTGCTCGTGATCGCCACCAGCGCCGCCCGCGCCGCCAACTCCACGCGACTGCGGTCGCTCTCCATCCCGTCCGCCTCGCCCACATAGGTCTCGGGCCCGCGACGCAGCGTCACCTTGCACGCCACCCCCTTGGCCCGCGACCCGCGAATCTCGACATCCTCGAAGTACAGCGTGCGCGCCGACGACCCGCCCTGCACCACGCTCTCCTCACGCTTGGCCGACGGCACGACAGGCGTCGGAAGAGCGGAACCCGGGGTCGCGCGCGCTGACGTCGTCGCCACGCTCACCTTGCGATGATCCACCCGCATGCCAAGATGCGCCATCAGCGCGCTCTCGACGTTGCGCACCATCTGCTTGGGCGCCGTCTCGCCGGTCGTCAGCACGTGAATCGTGTCGACCAGGCCAGACTCCGTGGCCACGATGCGCACGCTCACCACGCCCGCGAGCGTCGAAATCAGCTCTTCGGCCCGAACCAGCGGCAACACCGTCCCGGCGATTACCGGATCACTGCCCGAATGCGCTTGTTGGCTCACGATTCCTCAGGGAACCCGGTCAACGACCATGAACAATCTTCGCGACCGGTTCCTTCGTATCCACCAATGACGGTAGCCACGAGATGCGGAGCCGGCGTCGGCTCTGCCATTCCGATCAACTAAATGTACAGTTTGTAGCCAGTTGGCAACAGTATCGGACTAATTGTCCGAAATACCAACGTCGTCAGAGACCCCATACTCCTTCAGCTTGCGGTACAGCGTCCGCTCGCCGATCCCCAGGATCTCCGCAGCTTTACGACGATTCCCGCGCGTCTCGCGCAACGCACTTTCGATGGCCACCTGCTCGATCTCGGCCATCGTCATCCCCGGGTGAATCGTCACCGAGTTCGACGGCCTCGCCAGCCCCGGCGGCTCGATGCCCAGCCCCGCGCCGTACGGCGTCACCAGCCGTCCGTCAGCCGGGGCGCCGAACTGCTGGAGCACCCCGCGATCCTCATCCACCCGCCGGCGCAGGTCCTCCACCTGGAGCTTGAGCTCCAGCAGGCTGCGCACAATGAACTCGAGCTCCCGACCGTCGGCCTTGCTCACATCGCGCAGCATGGCGCCAATGGGAATGGGCAACATCCGGTCGGTGCCGCGCTCGCGGATGGCGGGCGGAATGTCGGCCGGCCCGATCTCCCGGCCGTGCGCCAGCACCACCATGCTCTCCACCAGATTGCGAAGCTCGCGCACATTCCCCGGCCAGCCGTAATTCACCAGTGCATCCATCGCGTCGGCGCTGATGCCGTGGAACTCGCGGTCGTGCATCGTCGCGAACTCGTGCACGAACCGGCGCACCAGCAAGCCGATGTCCGAGCGGCGCTCGCGCAACGGCGGCAGGTAGATGCGCAGCACGTTCAGGCGGTAGAAGAGATCAGCGCGGAACGACCCGCTCTCCACTTGCGCCTTCAGCGGCCGGTTGGTCGCCGCGATCACGCGCACGTCCACCGGGATGCTCTGCGTGCCGCCCACGCGCGTCACGTGCCGCTCCTCCAGCACACGCAGCAGCTTCACCTGCGTGCTCGTGGGGATCTCGCCGATCTCGTCGAGAAAGAGCGTGCCGCCGTGGGCCAGCTCGAACCGCCCGATGCGACGCTCGGCCGCCCCGGTAAACGAACCCTTCTCGTGGCCAAACAGCTCGCTCTCGAGCAGCGTCTCGGGCAGCGCGCCGACGTTCACCGCGATGAACGGTTTGCTGCGGCGCGGACTCAGCGTGTGAATGGCGCGCGCCGCCAGCTCCTTGCCGGTGCCGCTCTCCCCCTCCACGAGCACGGTGCTCGTCACGGGCGCCATCTGCTCGACGGCCACGAGCACCTCGCGCACGGCGTCGCTCTCGCCCCACAAACCGGTGAGCTTGGCCAGCGCGTGCCGCTCGAGCAGCCGGCGCACCACCTGCGCCACGTCCTCGGTGGGAATGGGCTTCGCGAGCACCTCCGAGAATCCGATCTGCCGGAGCCGCGCCTCGAGTCCGGCGTCGCCGACGTCGGCGAGGCCGATGATCGCCGTGCCCAGCCACAACTGGTCGCGTACGATGGCCACGGTCTGGGCATCGAGCAGCGCGCCCGAAAAGACGATGACGTCGGGTTTGTGCTTCGCCACCGCCCCCGGCAGGTCGTCCATGGGCGACACGACGAACGTCTCGACGTCCGACCAGCCCTCGAGCAGGGCGTTCAGCCGAATGGCGGGCTCGACGTCGGTGAGTGTGATGAGGACTTTCATCATGAGGGGATGGCGGAAGGCGGATGGCAGATGGCCGACATCCGCCAGCTGCCATCAGCCCTCTACCTGTGGCTCGCGTGTTTCCAGAACGGCATCTCCGTGATCGTCGCCGTCACGCGCTTGCCGCGCTGGTCAATCTCGATGCTGTTGCCGACCACCGCGTGCGCCGTGGGCACGTAGCACGTGCCGAGTGGAACCTGCAGGGACGGACTCATCGTGCCGCTGCACACCAGGCCACTCGGCTCGCCGTTGACGAACACGGGGTACCCGTGCCGCGGAAATGCCTTCTCGGCGATGGTGAAGCCCACGAGCTTGCGCGGCACGCCGGCCGCCTTCTGCGCCTCGAGCGCCGCCTTGCCCACGAAGTCGCCCTTCTTGAGCTTCACGAGCCAGCCGAGATTGGCCTCGAGTGGCGTCACGGTGTCGTCAATGTCGTTGCCATACAGCGCCATGCCCATCTCGAGGCGCAGCGAGTCGCGGCAGCCAAGCCCGACGGCCTGCACCTGGCCCGTGGCCATGATCGCGTCCCAGACCACCTTGGCGTCCTTGACGTCGTGGTACAGCTCGAAGCCGTCCTCGCCCGTGTAGCCCGTGCGCGAGATGACCATCGGGCCGACGCCGGCCACGTTGCCTTCGGTGAAATGGTAGTACTTGATGGCGTCGAGGTCGGCGTCGGTGAGCTTCTTCAGGATCTCCTGCGCCTTCGGGCCCTGAAGCGCCAGCAACGCGATGCGATGGCTGATGTCCTCGAGCGTGCAATCGAACTTGCCGAGGTACTTGCTGATGTGCGCGAAATCCTTGTCCTTGTTGGACGCGTTCACGACCATCATGATGTGATCGGCGTACCGATAGACGAGACAGTCGTCCACGAACGTGCCGTTCTCGTAGAGAATGCCCGAGTAGTGCACCTGGCCAATGGCGAGCGCGGCCACGTTGTTGCTCGTGACGTAGTTCACGAACTCGAGCGCCTGCGGCCCGGTAATGAGGAACTCGCCCATGTGGCTGACGTCAAACAGGCCGCAGGCGGTGCGCACGACATTGTGTTCGGCGGTGATGCCGATGGGGTACTGCACGGGCATCTCGTACCCGGCAAACGGAACCATCTTGGCGCCCAGGGCGACGTGCTGGGCGTAGAAGGGGGTCTTGAGCAAGGTGGCGTTTTCGGCAGACACTGGGCGCACTCGGAGCGGGCGCTGGGCCCGCGGTCTGGGTCGAGATGTTGGCGAGGATTTACGCTCGCGTGTTCGAGAAATATGCCGAAGTGGCAGGAGCGGGGGAAGGTTTGCTTGGGATGGGGAAGGGGCAGGGTGTGGGAAGGGGAAGGGGCAGGGCTTGGGAAGGGGAAGGGGAAGGGTGGGGCATGGGAATGGGGGGAGTGTGGTAGATTCCGCAGTCCGAAATTCTCAACTGGGGCGTGGCATGTCAGATCGCATTGCATTTCTTGGGACTGGCAGACTGGGGTCTGGCTTCGTGGAGGCCGCGCTCGGCCGCGGCGAGGCGGTGACCGTCTGGAACCGCTCGGCCGACAAGGCGCGGGCACTCGAGGCGATGGGGGCCACGTTTGCCGCGACGCCCGCCGAGGCCGTGCGTGGCGCCGCACGCGTGCACCTGGTGCTCAAGGACGATGCCGTCGTCACGTCGGTGATTGCCGACCTGCGCTCCGGTCTGTCGCCGGACGCCATCATCGTGGACCATACGACGACGCAGCCTGCGCTGACGGCCGCGCGCGCGCATCGCCTGACTGAAGAGGGCGTGCGCTACATCCACTGCCCCGTGTTCATCGGGCCGGCGATGGCGCGGAAGGGGCTCGGCATCATCCTCGCCTCGGGGCCACGAGCGCTGTTCGACGAGATCCAGCCGGCACTGGCGCGGCAGGCCGCCACCGTGGAGTACTTGGGCGAGCGCACCGACCTGGCCGCGGTGATCAAGCTGTGCGGCAACGCATATCTCATCGGCACCACGGGCGTGATGTCGGACTTGCTCACCATCGCGTCGCGCGCGGGCGTCAGCGCGCCCGAGGCGATGCACCTGTTTGATTTCTTCAGCCCGGCCGGGATCGTCACGGGGCGCGGCAAGAGCATCGTCGCCCGCGACTTTTCGCCGAGCTTCGAATTGGAGATGGCGCGAAAGGACGTGCGCCTGATGCTCGAGACAGCCGGCGACGCGCCGATGACGGTGCTGCCGCTGATCGCCGAGCGGATGGACGCATTGATCGCGGCCGGTCACGGCGCGGACGACATGGCAGTGATCGCCATGGATGCGGTGCGTTAGACGCGCCGCGCCCATCAATTAACAGGAACTCGTGGCCACGCCCCCCAAGCCGCCCGCCGCCAAGCCGTTCGACCGTTCCATTGTCGAAGGCCCCATCATCGCCGCCGTCTGGATGATCGCGTGGCCCACCGTGCTGCAGAACGTCATCGGCGGCGCGCAAGGCATCATCGACCACGCGCTGGTCGGCCACCTGGTGGGCTACACGGGCAACGCCGCGGTAGGCGTGTCGTTCCAGATCTTCCTGGTGGTCATCACCTTCGTGATGTCGATCTTCACCGGCATGGGCGTGCTGGTGTCGCGCTTCACGGGGGCGGGCGACGCCGAGGCGGTGAACCACACGTCGTGGCAGGCCTTCCTGGCAGCGGCGGCGATGGCGCTGCTGATCCTCGCGCCGCTCGGCTGGGTGCTGGCGCCGACGCTGCTCGACCTCGTGCACGCCACGCCCGAGGTGCAGCGCGAGGCCCTGCCCTACCTGCGCACGCTGTTCGTCGGCGGCTTCGGCATGATGATGGGCTTCATGATCAGCGGCGCGCTGCGCGCCGCGGGCGACGCCAAGACGGGGCTCCGGCTCGGCATCATGATGACGGTGCTCAACATCGTCTTCAACGTGACGCTCATCCGCGGGCTCGGGCCCATACCGGCCTTCGGCACGATGGGTGCGGCCCTCGGCATGGTGATCGCGTCGACGCTGGTGAGCATCTACGGCGTGTACCTGCTGATGCGCGGCGGACTGGTGATCCACTGGCACCGGGGCATGGACCTGCGCTGGGACTGGAAGGTCGTGAAGCAGCTGTTCCGGTTCGGTCTGCCGGCCGGCGTGCAGGGCGTGGCGATGAACATCGGCGGCGTGATGCTGCTGCGGTTCATGGGGGCGTTGCCGCTCAGCGGGCACGTGCAGGCCGTGTACGCGGTGGGCTACAGCGAGCTGTTCTCGTTCATCACGTGGACGTCGGTGGGGCTCATGGGCGCGGCGGCCTCGGTGGCCGGGCAGAACCTCGGCGCCAAGCGCCCCGACCGCACGGTGCACGCGGTGCACGTGGCCAACCGCATCGGACTCGGCATTGCCGTCTTCGTCGGCCTGCTCTTCCTGCTGGTGCCGCACTTCCTGTTCGGCCTCTTCGGATTGAACGATCCGCAGTCGCTCGCACTCGGCACGGAACTGCTGCGCTGGCTGGCGCTGTCGGGGCTGTTCATCACCACCGCGCTGACGTTCAGCGGCGGACTCACCGGGACGGGTGACACGAAGGGGCCGCTGTACATCTCGCTGGTGTCGCAGGTGGCGCTGCCCATCGGGCTGCTGCTCACGCTGCAGCATTACACCACGCTGGCGCCGCACCACATCTGGATGGCGATCCTGTGCGGGCACATGACGCGTGCCGTGCTGACGATCGCGCGGTTCCGCGCGGGGAAGTGGCGGGAGATCACGATCGAGGCGTAGGCAGCTGCCTGTCGGCAGGGATTGGCCGCCGAGGGCGCTCACCACCAAATTGGATGCATGAACGCCTCGACCTCAGCAGTTCCCGTTCGCGTCGTGTCGACGGCTGCGAGTGCGCCCGGCCGGCCGGCGGAAGCACGCGATCAGCTCGTGGTCGCCGCAGCGCAGATCGCGCCCATCTGGCTGGACCGCGCGCGCACCACCGAGCGGGTCATCGACGCGATGCAGGCCGCGGCGAATGCCGGCGCGCAGCTCGTGACGTTCGGCGAGGCACTGCTGCCCGGCTATCCGTTCTGGCTGGAGCGCACCGACGGCGCGCGGTTTGAGTCGCCGGTGCAGAAGGAGTTCCACGCGCACTACCTCGACCAGGCGGTGCAGATCGAGGCGGGGCACCTCGACGCGGTGCGCGACACGGCGCGCTCGCTCTCGCTGGCCGTGGTCCTTGGCATCATTGAGCGCCCCCTCGACCGCGGCGGGCACAGCGTGTACGCGAGTCTCGTATACATCGGTGCTGACGGTGCCATCGGGTCGGTGCACCGCAAGCTGATGCCCACGTACGAGGAGCGGCTGGCCTGGTCGCCGGGCGACGGGCACGGGCTGCGCACGCACCGGCTCGGTGCGTTCACGGTGGGCGGATTGAACTGCTGGGAAAACTGGATGCCGCTCCCGCGCGCGGCGCTGTACGCCGAGGGCGAGGACCTGCACGCGGCGATCTGGCCGGGCGGCTACCACAACACGCACGATCTCACGCGGTTTCTCGCGAAGGAGGGGCGCTCGTACGTGATCTCGGTGAGCGGGCTGATGCGTCGAGCGGATATTCCGGAGGGGATGCCCCAGCGCGATCTGCTACTGCAGGACGCACCGGAGATGATGGCCAACGGCGGCTCGTGCATCGCGGCGCCGGACGGGTCGTGGGTGGCAGAGCCCGTGGTCGGCGAGGAATGCATTTTGGTGGCGACGCTCGACCACCGGCGCGTGCGCGAGGAGCGGCAGAACTTCGACGCGGCCGGCCACTACGGGCGGCCCGACGTCACGCGGCTGGTCGTGAACCGCGAGCGCCAGCGGACGGTGAGCTTCGAAGGGGACGACGCGCCGGGCTGAGGGCGGCTTGCTGCCGGCCTGGCGCTACCGCCGTGTGACGTGTCCGTGGAAGAGCGCGCGCACGTTGGGGTCGAGCGTGATGAACGCCGGTTCCTTGTCCGCCGGTACGGTCAGCGTCGCGGAGCCGTTGGTGAAGACCAATCGTTCGGTGCGCGACGCGGCGCCGGCAAGTTCGATGCCGACTTCAAGCGTCATGGCGAACGGCGTGCCGGCCTGCACCTGCCGGAGTGCGATCTCGACTTGCCTGGTGCCGGCGTCCCAGTGCCACGTGCCCTCGACGATGGGGATGCCGCCGCGGTAGAGCCACTGGTCGAAGTACGCGAAGAGGTCCTCGCCCCCGGCGCGCTCCATCGCCATCCGGAAGTCGGCGGTGGAGGCGCTGCCGTCGCGATGGCTGGCGTAGTAGTCGCGAATGCCCGCCCAGAAGCGGTCGTCGCCCATGCGCTGGCGCAGCATGTGCAGCACCCAGCTTCCCTTCTGGTAGGTCATGGACGTCGTCACCTTGGACATGTCGGCGAGGCGTTCGTGCACCACCCGGTACGCGGGGTCCTTGGCGTAGAAACTGACGACGGTCTGTCGTGACGTGCGCAGCCCGGCGGCGAACTCGTCGCGGCCGTAGGCGTGCTCAATGAACAGCAGCGTGAAGTAGGTCGCGAAGCCTTCGCTCAGCCAGACATCGTTCCAGTCGCGCTCGGTGACGGCGTTGCCGAACCACTGGTGGGCGATCTCGTGGATGATGACGTTGCGCCAGCGCAGGCTGCGCGTGCCGGTGACGCTGCCGGCGCTGTAGAAGATGGCCGAGGCGGCTTCCATGCCGCCGCTCACCGAGTTGGACTGCACGTTGGCCAACTTCTCGTACGAGAAGGGTCCGACGAACTCGCTGTAATACGCCAACACGTCCTTGACCGGCACGGCGAAATCGTAAAAGCCGGCGTCGCGGTCCTTGGCGAAGACCCACGTCTCGAGCGGGATACCGCGGTAGTCGCCGACGTGCTGCACGGCGAAGCGGGCCACCCCGAGCACGTAGAGCCACGGCGCGATGGGCACCGACTCTCGCCAGACTGTGCGGCGCATCTCGCCCGGGAGGTCGGTGGTCTCGACGCGGAGGCCGTTGGAGATCACCTGGTAGTGCGCGGGCGCCGAAACGTCCATCTCCATGGTGGCCTTGTCGGAGATGTGGTCAATGGTCGGCAGCCACTGGTGCGCCTTGTCGGGCCAGTCGTCGGAGAAGAACGAGCGGTCGCCGTGCGGGTCGGGCTTGATCTGCAGGCCGTCGGCGGGGATGCCGGCGTACTGCACGTCCAGTTCCACGGTCTGGCCGGCGGCGCTGGGCGCGGCAAGCGTGATGACGACGCGGTCGTCCGCCTGCGTAAACGCGAGTGCACGGGCCGCGCTGGTGACGGCGCTCACGCGCATGCCACGTCCCTGCCGGGCTGGCGTGGCGGCGGCGAGGTCGAGCGACACCGTGCGCGTGCCGGCGTCGAGGAACCGCAGACGGACGGTGGCCTCGCCGACGATGCGGTCGGTGCTGTCGCTGAGCATGAGCGCGAAACGATAGTGCTCGACGTCGAGCGGCTGGCGCGGGTAGGCGTCCTGGGCACGGAGGGCGGCGGGCGCCATACCCAACGCGAGGAGCGCTAGCAGGCAGCCCCCAGACACGGTGGATCCAACGGAGCGCCCGTTCATCGGCCGGTCGTCAGCGCAGGCGTGGCCGTGGGCGGCCGGCGATGCTTCGTCGCCTGCTCATATGCGTAGCCGAAGCCGAGCAGCATCTCCTCGGTGAACGGGCGCCCGAGGAACTCCAGCCCCACCGGCAACGCGTCGGTGGTGAAGCCGACGGGGACCGTCAGGGCCGGGAAGCCGAGCGCGGGACTCAGCCCGCGGTTGTCGCCCAGGCCGTAGCCGTCCTTCGTGCGGGCATTCGTCAGCACGTCGTCGGCGATCTTCGTCGGCTGGTCGTCGAA
This sequence comes from Gemmatimonadales bacterium, assembly GCA_038208045.1. Taxonomy (GTDB): domain Bacteria; phylum Gemmatimonadota; class Gemmatimonadetes; order Gemmatimonadales; family Gemmatimonadaceae; genus PNKL01. The sequence goes on from JBBQZD010000010.1 coordinate 28,736, forward strand.
GGTGGCGTAGATGATGGCGTCCAGACGCTGGTCGGCCATCAGCTTGAGCACCGACACGCGCAGCGCGTCACGCTTCTGGATCACGGTGAGATAGCCCGGGTCCTTCGTCGTCTTGCCGACGAGGCCCATGAGGGCGGAGGCCCGCCACGGCACGACCTTGCCAGAAAGCATGACGGCCTTGAAGCTCTTCACCGGCGAATTCGGATGTTCTTTGAGGTAGGCGTCGGTCGCCTCTTCCGTCTCGTAGTCGTTGCCGAGGTGCCAGAGCTCCTTCAGGTCCGGAATAACCACCGTGTCCACCACCGTGGCCCCCTGCGCGCGGAGTTCGCCGATGGCGCGGTCAATCACCGCGTGCACCTTGGCGTAGTCCTCCGAAGCGGGATCGGCGGCACTGTTCATCGGCTCGCGCAGCACGCCGATGCGCGCGCCGCGCAGGGCGTCGGTGCGGAGGGCCGTCGTGTACGACTTCGGAATGTGCCCGACGCTGTACGCAGTGACCGGGTCGGCGGGATCATAGCCCGCCATCACGTCGAGCATGAGCGCCGCATCCCAGACCGTGCGCGTCATGGGGCCCATGGTGTCCTGCGTGGGGTTCGCGGGGAGCATGCCGTGCCGACTCACCAGCGGCAGCGTCGGCCGCAGGCCCACGAGACTGGTCACCGAGGCGGGGCCGCGAATGGAGCCGCCCGTGTCCTCGCCGACGCCGACGAGGCCGAAGCTCGCGGCCACGCCCGACGCCGAGCCACCCGACGAACCGCTCGGGTTGCGCGTGGGGTCGTACGCGTTGCGGATGATGCCGTACGCCGAGCCGACGTAGCGCGACGCGAACTCGCCCATGTTCGTCTTGGCGAGGATGATCGCACCGGCGGCCCTGAGCTTCGTGACGACGGTCGCGTCGCGCAGCGGGGTGAAGTCCTTGAAGATCGCCGAGCCATAGGTGGTCGGCATGTCGCGCGTCTCGATCTGGTCCTTCACCAGCACGGGCACGCAGTGCAGCGGACCGCGCGGCGCCTTGGTGCGCGCCACGGCATCGAGCGAGTCGGCCTCGGCGAGGGCGCGCGGGTTGACGGTCTGGATGGTGTTGAGCATGGGGCCGGCCTGGTCGTAGGCGGCGATGCGATCGAGGTGCGCCTGCACCAGCGCGTGGCAGGTGAGCTTGCCCGAGTCGAGCGCCTTGTGGACGCCGGTGATCGTGGCCTCGACGACGTCGAAGGACTGGGCGTGGAGGGGCACCGAAGCGAACGCGAGCGACAGGAGTCCTGCGGCGGCGTACCGAGCCGTGCCGGTCATTGGATACCGTCCCGTGGCGGGAGGTTGCGTGGGTTCAGCCGTGCCGCGCGCTGCCAGCCCGCACCGAGCTCGCGCTCGATGCGGTAGCGGTCGGCAAGCGCGGCGGCGAGCCGCTGTCTGGTGGCGTCGATCACGACGGATCCTCCAGCAGCGCCAGGCACGGCGCGGGGGGCGCTGGCAACAGAGGGGGAGGCCTCGGTCGCGGTAGCTCAAATACTACGGAACGCGCGAGGCGTCGGCCAGCACGCGGAGCCGCCGCGCGGCC
>JBBQZD010000011.1:0-29727 GCA_038208045.1 Gemmatimonadales bacterium
GTCGCGAGGCGCGTCGCACTGACCGCCTGCGGCCCCACCAACCGCTGCACCATCCGAGCCTTGAACGTCGAGCTGTACATCGGCATCGGCACTCCAATCACCCCCGACCGTGATCCGTCCTCATGACCGATGCAATCACACCGGCCATGCGACAACTATCCTGACACCGGGGGTCAGCAGAATACGCGCCTCGCCGATCGCTGCGCGGCGCGCCACTCCCTTGATGATGCTCACCGCACCTGAAACGTTCGTGTGACCCCTGCATACGCCGACACGACGCCGGTCACTCCGTTCTTCCATGCACCGTTGTGCGTGATCCGATACGTACCGGTGCGCGCGCGAAGGGGGATGTTCCACGTCACGTCAGCGAGCGAACAGGCGCCGCAATCGACTGCATCGTCGCGCCGCCACGTAAACGTGCCCTCGGGCATCGAGTCCCATACCTGCGCCGCCCAGATACCCGACGGCATCAGGCGCTCGATGAAGTAGTACGACCACCCGGTATTCAACTTGTTCTTCGGATGGCCCGCGCGAAACGTGACCTTCACGGTGCCGCCGAGCTGCACGGTGGCGGGCGGTTCGGTCAGCACCTGGCCGAACGCCTCGAAGACGCGCTTGTCATCGAAGACGACGCCGGTCTGAAAGGACGCCTGGCGGCCAGAGAGGTCAGGCGGCGTTGGGCCGGGAGCCGATGGCGTGCCCGTACTCATCTCCCCTGCGAGCTTGACGAACAGCTGGCGATACGCTGCGAAGGTCAGTCGCCCGTACAGCGTCGAGGCGCCTTCATACTGCTGCGTGTCGTACTCCTCCGGCGTCGTGATGTAACCGCTGTATTCGTTCGCCAGGCCGGCGAGAATCACCTGCGTCACGCCAACACGGCTCAGCGACGACAGTAGCGCACTACGCAAGCGACGGCCGGCCTGAATCGTCATCTCGCCGGGAATGCCGGCGATCACCACGTTGCCGATCCGGAGCAGCTGGAACGGAAGAATATCCGGCGTCCAGCCCAGGGCGCCGCCGGGAATGAGGATCGGCTTCGGCCGCTGACAGGCGTCGTTGAACGTACTCGACGTGACGTTGAACGCGTTGCGCAGAAACTCCGGCATCAGCGTAGAGCGAAATGCGCTGGCGAGGTTGCTCCAGCCGTTCGCGTCCTTCTGCGAGAAGAGCATGCCCTCAACGAACCCCGGGGCGCCGCTCGGGCCGTCCTCGGCGCCGGCGGCAAACGAGAAGCCATACGCGCCATTGCAGAGCGTACCGGAGCCGTTGGGTTCCGTCGACGCGACGAGGAGCCCCGGCATCTGCACGAATGAATGGCGGAAATCGACGCTGCCGCGCACCGATGCGAGCGAACCGCCAAAAATCGCGGCGGCAGCGCCGTATTCGCGTTCTCCGATCATGCGCATCGACATGAACTCATCGTTGCCACCAGGACCATGAAAGCCGGCATTGATGTTCGGTGACTGATCGCCCTCCGCACCGTTCGCAAACGCGGCGACGAACTTGTTCGGCTCCTGAATTGGCTGAATGGTGCCCTTCTCGGCTTCGAACAAGTACGATGCGTAGCCTTTGTGATCCGAACTCACCAACGTATTCGTGCGCGTGAGAGAGGTGTTGTGCACGTCGAACCACGCGACCACACCCACCGGCCCGCTCGCGCGATCGATGCGCAGCAACGTCATGTCGCGGCTCATCGACGGCTGCCCGGCGGCGTCGGGATTTGCGTTGAATGCGACTTCGGAGCGATTGATACTCGCGAAATTCACCGGCCCCGTACCGACGCTGACCGTCGCTGGCGCGAGCGTGTTGTGTGCACCAACGATCGCTGCCGTGATCCCGTTCACGATCGCGTCATAGTTCTGCGGGACGAAGCCGAACGACGTGAAGTTGAAGATCGCGTAGTGCGCATAGCCACCGGGACCGGCGTGCGTATGCGTCGCCGACAGCATCACGTTGCGATCGGTGTACAGGCCGCCGAATTGCACGGCGAGTTTGCGCAGTACGCCCTGCTTCACGCCACCGAAGAGCTGACCGAGTTCGGCGCTCACAAAGACAACGCGTTGTCCATTCGCGTTCGCGAAGACGTAAGCGCGCGCATAGAGGCGCTGGCTGATCCCGGCCGCGACCTGTGATCCATTGGCGTAGCCCATCATCACCACTTCGGCCACCGGGCCGGTGATGTCGCTTACGCCGATGCCGACGAGAATCGGAGCTGGTGGTGGTGCCGGTGCCGGTGGTGGTGCTGGTGCCGGCGATGGCGGCGATGGCGGCGGCTCAATGGGTTGCAGCGGCGTGTTGCGCTCGACGGGAATCGGACGGGGCAGTGTCGACGGTTCCCGCTTGATCGGAGCTGGGGGCGGTGCTGCCGCAACGGTCACTGCCGTCAGCCCACTGGCCGACAGGAGGTACCGGAAGGCCGGCAGGAGATCCGGCGCATCGAGGTTTTCGAACGTGAAGCCGATGTAGACGATTCGGCCGAGACCGTACGTAGAGGCGGTGGCAACCGGCGCCGGTTGTCCGCCGGTCTCCCCGACCGCCACTGGAGAGGTAAACACCACGGATGCGTTGTCCGGGTTGACGGTGCTGAACTGCGTTTCCACCGTCGCGCTGCCTTTCCCGACACTGAACTTCGTGCCGTCCGATGCAAGCACGGTGCCGGCCTGGAAGCGCTGGGCAAGGCCTTTGCCGCCCTTAATGCCGAGGACTTCATTCAAGAACGGCCAGTCGGCTTTCTCCCAGGTGCTGCCACTCCCGAGGACTTTGCTGACGTAACCAGGGGACACGAGAATGACGGTGCCGCCTGTTTCTTCGAGGTAGCGCCGCACCGTCTTCTCATCGTCGATACTCAGCACGGACGCGTTGTCGGCGTTGCCGCCGTATGACATGCCCGTATACCAGACGATGACGGAATACTTGCGGAGCCGGTCGATGTCCGGGCCGTTGGCATACGCCCTGACGACCTCGATCCCCACCGCGCTGGTATCGCCGCCCACGGCGTCCAACACGAGCCGGCGGAAGACGAGATCGGAGGGCGATCGACGCGAATCAGAGGGATTGTTGTTGTTGTCCGACCAGTCGTCGTCGACGAGCAGGATGCGCATCGGCGCTCCCGCCGCCTGCGGCGTCAGGCTTGCGGGATGCGGTGACGGCGTTCGCTGTGCCCCGATCATTCCCGGGGCCGCCAGGATGCATGCCGCAGCAACGGCAATCAGAATCGCGGGAAGCGGTCGGAGCTTCAATCGAGCCTCACTTCGCTCGGGACAAGAAATCCAGTCGGGGGCGTTCGAGTATACGGTGCAATTCCGAGCCGCGCGAGGAGCGGCGGGCGGCGGTGCGGGCCGTCTGCGGGGCCCCCCGCCCTACCCGCCAAATGGGACTGACGATCCGGCTCTGGACGATTGGAAATCGCACGTCTCGAGCGTTGCGAGTGCCGTTCCGCTGACTTGTCTCGAATACAAGACGTGGCGTTTCGCGCGTTCGAGGGCGCTGTTCACGTGCTTCCCCAGATTTCAGGCAGACACCCGGACCTCGCACAAAGTCGATGCACGCAGCCTTCAACGGGGTCAGGGACATCGTTTCAACGGCGGCCACGGGCGCGACCACCCGTTCGCGCTGGGCACGCCGCGCATGGCGTGGCAGGCGGCAGCTTTGGGTAGCAGCTTGTCCGAGTGCGTGATGAAGACCACCACGGTCGTCGCGATTCCGCCGAACAATCTGCGCCTCACGCCTCCTTACTGTCGAAAGTGAATGGACGTCGCAGAGGTCCGGACCGTGTCTGCTCTACTAGTTCGTTGCAAGAGCGGCTGGAGCTGTCCGCGGAGGTTGCCCGGTGTCCACCGACCCGCGGCCTACCCCAACTCCGGCCTCTTGAGATGCAGCCTGTTGTGCTCCTGCAGCTGGTGCGCCACCGACAGGATCAGGTCGTCGTGGAACAACCCGCCCACGATCACGCCGCAGATGGGCTGTGCCTTGAGCTCGAGCGGCGGCTGCGCGGGCGCGCCAGCAGGGGCCGTGCCCCGGAACTGCTGCGGCACGTCAAACTTGTATGGCACCACCGCGCACGGATGCCCGGTCTGCGCATTGGGCCCGACATCGGCCGTCGGGCTGCCGACGAACATGTCGAGGTCCTTCATGAACTCGCCCCACTTGGCCACGAGCATGTAGCGGCGGCGCTGCTGCTGCAGGAAATCGAATCCGCGCACGGTGCGTCCGTTCACGAATCGGGGATTCCAGTCGGCGGGCGCCATCGGGTTGGCGGCCGCGGTCGCCGCGGCCGCCCGCACCGCCGCCGAATCGGGCCGCACGCCCGGCTCCGGAAGCTTGGTAAGATCGAGCCCGATCTCCTTTGCCTTGCGCTGCACGTACTCGTCGAATGCCGCCGCATACTCGACGTTCAGCCCGCTGCCCGACCCCGCCACCGTGGGGCGCGCCCCGATTTCTTTCGGCACGATGCCGATGGCCTTGAGCTGGTCCACCAATTCCTTCGGCGCGTTCGGGTCCACGCCCACGCGCAGCGTGGACAGCTTGAGCGCACGGTCAAACTGGAACGGCGCCATCACCGTGGACGGATCCTGCTCGTCCACACCGTGTACGGCGTTGAACACCATCGCGCAGTCCTCGATGGTGCGGCAGATGGGCCCCACGCGATCCATGCTCCAGGCGAGCACCATGCCGCCTCGGCGGCTCACGCGGCCGAAGGTCGGCCGCAGCGCGCTCACCCCGCACCGGATGGCCGGCGAGACGATGGACCCCTGCGTCTCCGTGCCGATGCTGAACGCCACGCACCCCGCCGCCGTCGCCGACGCAGGTCCTGCCGACGAACCGCTCGATCCCTGCACGAGGTTCCACGGATTATTGGTGCGCCCGCGGAACCACTGATCGTTCTGCGCGAACAGTCCCGTCGCGAGCTTCGCAATGAGCACCGCACCAGCGTCGCGCAGGCGCACGACGATTTCCGCGTCGTCGTCAATAATGCGGTTCTCGAAGTCCTTGGCCCCCCACGTGGTCGGGACGCCCTTGGTGTTGAACAGGTCCTTCACGCCGTACGGCAGCCCGTGCAACGGCCCGCGGTACTTGCCGGCCTTGATTTCCGCATCGGCCTTCACCGCCTCGGCGCGCGCCGAGTCGTCCATGATCGTGACGGCACAGAGCAGCGTGGGGTTCAACCGCTTGATGCGCGCCAGGTAGATCTCGGTGAGCTGCACCGAGGTGATCTTGCGCGCCTTGAGGAGCGCCGACAGCCGGTGCGCCGGAAGAAAGGCGATGTCGTCGGGGTTCGTGGGCACCGCGCCGGTCCACGGTTGCACCGTGAACACCGCGCGGTCGAATGCCGCGCGCCCGCGCGCCCTGGCGAGTTTCTCCATCAGCGCGCCGGTGCCGCCGGGATACGGCTGGAACTGCAGGGCCGGCGCTTCGCCGTTGCCGAGCGGCAGCGGCACGGCCTGCGGCTGCTGGCCCGCGCCCGCCGCGGCGCCGGTTGCGGCGCCGGCCGCCGCACCACCACCCTGTGCGCGAGCGGCCTCCGCGCCGAACGTCGTGGCCGCGGCCGCCATGAGCGACATCAGCATGAAATGTCGCCGGTCGATGCCCCCCGCCACCTCATCATCTTCGAAGCCCGCGGTGCGCAGGTCGGTCTCAAGTTGATCGAGCAGTTCTTCGGGAGTAGGCACGGACGTCCTCACGGAAGGAACCAGTTGGCCAGCAGTTCGCCGAGCGCCGTCGTCGTCCCGGTAATCGCGGCGCGTCGGTGCGGAGAATCTACGTGCGCGGCGCCGACGACGCCGCGACGCCGGCGAGTGCGCTCCGCAAGGCGCCGCGCAGTTCACCCAGGGAGTAGGGCTTGGGCAGGAAGACTCCCCGCCAGCCGCCTTTGATCTCGTGCTCGCTGTACCCGCTGCAGATCACGACCGGCAGGCCGGGGTAGAGCTTCGAGATCTCCGCCAGCGCCTGGCGGCCGTCCATGCGCGGCATCGTGAGGTCGAGCAGCACCACGGCGAACGGTCCCTTTGTCGCCAGCGCGTCGAGGGCGTCCACGCCATCCACCGCCGTGGCAACCTCGCAGTCGAGACGCTTGAGCAGGCGCGCGGTGATCTGCCGGATGCTTTCCTCGTCCTCGACGAGCAGGACGCGCAGGCCCGGCGGCAGTTCGGCGCGGACTGCCGGAACCTCGGTTGTCACCGCCGCGGGGGTGGCCGTGACGGGAAAGAACAGGCGGAAGGTCGTGCCGACGCCGGGGGTGCTGTGCAGCCCAAACGCCCCGCGATGCGCCCGCAGGATGCCGAGCATCGCCGAAAGGCCGAGTCCGCGCCCCGTGTCCTTCGTGGAGAAGAACGGCTCGAAGATCCTCTGCGCGACCTCGGCCGGAATGCCGGTTCCCGTGTCGCTCACTTCCAGAAAGACATGCGGACCCGGACTCAGCTGGACCTCAGTCCGCAGATTCGCCATCGTCGCTGCGTCGAGCGTCTCGACGCCCGTCTCGATCCGCACGCGACCAGGGACGTCGCCAATGGCATCCGACGCGTTGGTGACCAGGTTCAGCAGCACCTGCTGGAGCTGCGCGACGTCGGCCTCTACGCTGGGGAGGCCGGACGCGAGCGCCAGCTCGAGTTCCACCTTCTTCGGCACCGAGGAGGAGAACAAGTCGGCCATGCCGCGGACGACCTGGCTGAGGTCCGCCGGGCCCACGACGAACCGGCCCTTCCCGGAGTAGGCCAGCATCTGTCCGGTCAGGTCCGTGGCCCGGTGCAGGATGTCGTCGAGAATCCGCAGGTGCTCGAGGGCGCCGTGTCCCGGGGCGAGCGCGTGTTTCGCCTCCTCCAAGCGGCCCATCATTGCCGTCATCAGGTTGTTGAAGTCGTGCGCGATGCCCCCCGCGAGGATGCCGAGGCTTTCCAGTTTTTGCGCGTGCAGCGCGCGCCGTTCAAGCTCGATGCGCTCACGCTCCTCCTGCTTGCGGTCCGAGATATCCCGCCACGACGTGTAGAGCACGTCGTGCCCCATGAGGGGAAAGGGCGTGAGTGTGACCTCGACTGGAAAGTCCGTGCCGTCCACGCGGCGGTGCATCCACTCGAAACGATGCCCGCCCTTTGCGTGGGCCTGGGCGATCATCTCGAGCGCCTTGTCTCCGCTGGGGCGGCCGTCGGGCTGCGTCGGCGGCGATAGCTCCCACGGGTGCATGCGCAGCAATTCCGGCTGGGTGCATCGCATCATCACTTGGGCGGCGGCATTGCACTCGATGAAGCGGTCGCCATCCAGCAGGAGGAGGCCATCGTGGCTCCGCTGGAAGATCTGGCGGAACTTCTCCTCGCTTTCCCGCTGGGCGACCTCCGCCTGCCGCTGGGCCGTGATGTCGCGGCCTTCGGGGAAGATCCACCGGACGACGCCCCGCTCGTCTCGCCCAGGCGTGATGGAGAAGTCGACGATGCGAAGCACGCCGTCGACGCCGAGGTGCGTGACGTCGAGGCGCACGAACTCGCCGGCGGCCGCGGTGGCGATGGCCTGGCGGAGCCGGGCCTGTTCCGTCGGATCGTGGTCCCACCACGGCGTCTCCCAGAACAGTACGCCCTGGATTTCGTCGGATTCCTTGCCGATGAGGAGCCGGGACGCCTTGTTGCACAGGAGCAGGCGGCCCGAAGTGTCGAGAACGCCCATGAAATCGGTCGCATTCTGGAAAAGCGACTTGAGCATCTGCGGCGATGGCACGACCGATCACGCTCCTGGGAGAGACCCTTGGAAACTACGGCGCGCTCTGCATCGGGCTAGGCCGCCCGTCCCGCCACCATCCGTCCAGTCGCACCATGGCCACCGCCAGCAACCATGCTACGGCCGCCCAGCCGAGTTCCCACAGGCCGGGACCGCTCATGCCGGTCGCAGCCGCCGTGCCCGACAGCATCAACAGGTAGCTCGCGGGAATCCACCAGAACGCCACCGCGGCCAGCATCGACGTGCCGACGACGAACGTCAGCGCACCGACGACGCGCAGCAGCGCGGGCCGGTACGACTCGAACGGCCAGACGGGCCACATCCAGCTCCCGGCACGCGTCGGTTCCCACGTGCCGCGTGCCGTGTACTCGAGCCGCGGGTGCACGCGCACCTCGAACATGGAATCGGCCTCGGCGACCAGCCCGCACGCGCGCGCCACTGGCGGGCGAAAACGCATGGACGCTCCAATGGTCGACTCGAACCGCGTCACCACGCAGTCCTGCCGTCCCAGCACCGATCCGAATGCAGGGCTCTGCAGGTACGCGTAGGTCTTGCCCTCCACGCCAACGATCTGCACAACCGTCGCACCGACCATGCGCCGGTTGCGCAGCGTGAGGCAGACGGTGGACGGACGCGCCGCCGGGTCGCACGGATGCCGCGCCACCTGTGCCCAGGCGCCCGCACCACCTGCCTGTTCGGCGTCGCCCGGCCACGTCGTGTTCAACGCGTGCAATCCCAGTAGACTCGCGAGCACGCCGAGCGACAGCGCGGTGCGCGCGCGTGGTCGCATCGCGGGTGTGGCCATCCACCAGCCGAGCGCCGCCCCCGACGTGTTGCTGGCCAGGTCCATGGCCGTGCTCGTGCGACCGGGCACCCATTGCTGCGCAAACTCAATGCAGGCGCTGATGAACAAGCCCGCCAGCACCGCGCGCCAGACCGGCCATCCGGCGCGATGCGCAATCCATCCGAGCGGCGCAAAGAGCACGACGTTCTGCAGCGCATCCACCCCCGCCATGTTCACCGTCCAGAACGCCCAGAACGGGACCGGCGTCAGCCAGCCCACGGGACGCAGCGTCAGCAGAGCGACGGCAATCGCCCAGGTCGCGGCCGCGGCCATCGAGAAGAGTCGCGTCGGTGATGGTGTGCGCACGACACCAACGTAACGGCGCGCTATCTTTCCCGCCTGATGCCGCGTCTGCCGACTGCCGTACCACGCGCGCAATAGCCCATGACCATGTCCCCACTTCCCGTCCGGCGCACCAGCAGGTCGTTGGCGCGCACCGTCAAGTCGCACGCGGTGACGCTCGCGGTTCCGCTCGGCGGGGCCTGGTTGGTGCTCGGCGCCAACGCACTGCTCGGGGGCGCGCTCACCGGCTACGGCGTGCAGCCGCGCACGCTCGAGGGACTGCGCGGCATCGTCTTTGCCCCGTTCCTGCACGGCAGCGTCGCGCACCTCGCCGCCAACAGCGCCTCGTTCCTCGTGCTCGGCTGGCTCGTGCTCGCCGGTGGCACGCGGCGCTTCGTGCTCGTCTCACTCGCCGCCGCGCTCGGCGCGGGCCTCGTCGCCTGGCTCATCGGCGCGCCGGGGTCGGTGCACATTGGCGCGAGCGGCGTCATTTTCGGCTACCTCGGCTTCCTGATGCTCGCCGGCTGGTGGGCACGCAAGCTCATGCCGGTCGTGCTCAGCATCGGCGTCACGGCGCTCTGGGGCGGCATGGTGTTCGGTGTGATGCCCGGGCAGATGGGCATCAGCTGGCAGTCGCACCTCGGCGGCTTCCTCGGCGGCGTCTGGGCGGCGCGCGCGCTGCACCGGCGCGGCTGGTAGCGCGCACCTGACCGCGCGCACCGCGTAGTACGCGCACCGCGGCGTTGGCGCGCAGGTTCGGGTGTGCGCAACTTGAGGCATGCGACTTCTCCCCTCCCTTGTCATCGGCTCGTGCGCCGCGTCCCTCGCCGCGCAGCAGCCGCCCCGCCAGACAGACGCCGATGCGTACACGCGGTACGAACTGCTCGCCCCGGGCTCCGCGAAGTTCCGCATCTCGTACGAGATCACGGCCACCACGACGGGCGCCGCGTACTATTTCAATCCCATCCGCGTCGGCAGCAAGGCGAGCGACGAGCGCGTGCTTGACCGTGCGTCGGGCCTGCCGCTGGCGTTCGCCGAGGTCGGCGCATTCGAGGCGCGGGCCGGCGGCGTGCGCGTGGCCGACACGACGCAGCGCTACATCCGCGTCACGCTGGCGCGGCCCGTGCCGCCAACCGGCGGTGAACAGCGCATCCTGATTCTCAAGACGTACGAGGATTCGCTGTCGTACTTCGTTCGGGGCGACACGATTGTCTTCACGCGGCCGCTGGGCATCCGGCGCAACGCAGTGGTGCTCCCGGCCGGCTACGAATTGGCAGCGTCCACCTTCCCCGCGCAGGTGCTGCAGGAGCCCGATGGCCGGGTTGGCATCTCGTTCTGGAACAACACGCCGAGCGAGGCTGCGGTGACGATGAAAGCGGTGCGGATGAAATCGCCGAGTCCCGCTGCGCCGCGCCACGAACCGGCGCTTGCCGCGCGTCTCGACGAGCGCGCGCAGCAGAACCGCGAGATCGTCTACTTCCTGCAGCAGCCCGAAACGCATGCGTTCGACTTGTACCACGACTACACCGAGTCGCGCCTTGGCACGGGCACCTACCTGAACGTGGTGCGGGCGGGCAGCACGGTGAGCAACCCCGGCGCCATCAACCTCGACACCGGCGAGCCGGTGCCGCACGACGTCCTGAAGGGCGACGCCATCACGCGGGCCGGGCTCGATGTGCCAGGTGTGACGCCGGAGACCGAGGTCGTCGTCTTCCGTTTCCCGCCCGTGCAGCCTGGCACGTCCATTCGCCTGCGCATGTCGGAGACGTACACCGACGCCGCGCGTTACCGGCTGGTCGGCGACGAGCTGGTGTGGGACCGCAGTTTCGGCCGGCCGTCGAACACCGTCGTGCTGCCGGCGGGATGGATGCTCACCAACAGTTCCATCCCCGCCTCCGTGAGCACGCGCCCCGACGGACGCGTGCAGCTCGACTTCATCAACGGGCGTCCCGACGAGATCGGCGTGCTTATCACCGCGCGGCGCCGCTGATGCGCGCGCTGCGGCTCGAACGGCACGGCGCCCCGCTCGTCGCCGGCACGATTCCCGACCCGACACCCGCCCCGGGCGAGGTGGTGGTACAGGTGCACGCGGCCGGCATCTGCCACTCCGATGCGCACTACCGCTCCGGCGCGGCGGGTTCGAACGTGCTGCCGCGCATTCTGGGCCATGAGGTGTCGGGCCTCGTCGTTGCACTCGGCGTCGGCGTGACGTCGCACCGCATTGGAGACCGGGTTTGCCTGCACTACCTGGTGACGTGCGGACAGTGCGACCACTGCATTGCCGGCCGCGAGCAGTTCTGCGCCGCCGGCCAGATGCTCGGCAACAACCGCGATGGCGGCTACGCCGAGTTCATCGTGGTGCCCGCGCGCAACGCGGTGCCCCTCCCCGACGAGATCGCCTTCGAACACGGGGCCGTGATGATGTGCTCGTCGGCCACGTCGCTGCACGCGCTGCGCCGGGGGCGGCTGGCGCTTGGCGAGAGCGTCGCGGTCATCGGCATCGGCGGGCTCGGGATTTCGGCCGTGCAATTGGCGCGCGCGCTGGGAGCCGTGGAGGTGTTCGCCATTGACCTCGATGCCGCCAAGCTCGACATCGCGCGCCGCTTCGGCGCCGTCACCATTCAGGCGGGAGCGACCGACGTCGTGCAGGCCGTGCGCGACGCCACGCACGGCCGCGGCGTGGATGTCGCGGTCGAACTCATTGGCACGCCCGACACGATGCACCAGGCCGTGCGCATGCTCGCCGTGCACGGACGGGCGGCCATTGCCGGGCTGTCACGCCTGCCGCTGGCCATTGACGCTTATCGCGAACTGCTCGGCCCCGAGACCGAGATCATCGGCGTCAACGATCACCTGCTGGCGGAGATGCCGCTGCTCATCGAGCTCGTGCAACGCGGCGCGCTCGACCTGTCGCCCGTCGTCACGCAGACGGTGCCGCTCGATGCCACGGCAGTGAACCGCGTGCTCGACGACCTCGACGCGTATCGCGCGCCGTTGCGCACGGTGATCGTCCCCGCGTCGTAGCCGTCAGGCGCGCCGCGGCCGCGCCTCAGGGCCGCGCTGCATCACCGCGCCTCACCGCCGCGCCTCACCGCCGCGCCTCACGGACGCGCGAGGCGTACCGCGGCGATGACGATGACGATGTCGCTGAGGGCCGCCACGCGGGCCCAGCGGCTGGCCTGTGCGCGCAGCGTCGCGGCTTCGATGCTGCCCGTCGGCGCGTGGCCCGCACGCGGCCCCAGCACCCAGTCGTGGTACCCTTCCACCACCAGCATCAGCGCAACCGTGGCGAGCTTGATGGCCAACGCCGTGCCGTAGCCAGAGCGCCAGAACGCCGCGTTGTTCCAGATGCCGTTCCAGTGCAGCAGGCCGCGAAAGTGCAGGTTGATGGTGCCCGTGACGAGCAGCACGCCGAGCGTGATCCAACCCACCGAGCGGAACCGCCGACCCAACTGGTCAAACAGATCGCGGCGCAACGCCGCCGGCTCGACGGCGCGCAGGACCGGCGCACCGACAAGCGCGAAAAAGAACATCCCGCCGAGCCAGATCAGCGCGGCGAGCACGTGGACACTGACGTTGGCGTAGTACGCGATGGACATGGCGTCGGGGAGTGTGCGCGGAGGTTCGAGAAAGTTACGTGGTCGGTTCCGCGCCCGCCGCCAGGAGCTCGAGCGCCTCCCAACGGGCCATCAGGCGCGCCACATCACGGTCGATGGCCTCGAGCCGGAGCGTCGCCGCCCCCACCCCTGCACCGCTGCGCAGGAAGTCCGGATCGGCCAGCGTCGCGTAGAGCGCGGTGCGCTCGCCCTCGAGCGCGTCGATCTCGCCGGGCAGCGCGGCCAGTTCCTTTTGCTCCTTGAAGCTCAGCTTTCGCTTCTTCGCGGCGGTCGGCGGCGGCGGCACGGCCTTCTTCGGCGCGCTCACCGCGGCGGCAACCGGCCGCTGACGCACCCAGTCGCTGTAGCCGCCCACGTACTCCCCCACGCGTCCCTGGCCTTCCATCACCAGCGTGCTGGTGACGACGTTGTCGAGAAAGGCGCGGTCGTGGCTCACCACCAGCAGGGTGCCCGCGTACTCGATGAGCAGGTCCTCGAGCAGGTCGAGCGTCTCGAGGTCCAGATCGTTGGTCGGTTCGTCGAGCACCAGCAGGTTGAAGCGGCGCGTGAACAGCCGGGCGAGCAGCAGCCGGTTGCGTTCGCCGCCCGACAGCGCCTTCACCGGCGTGCGGTTGCGGTCGGGCGGAAAGAGAAAGTCCTGCAGGTAGCCGGTGACGTGCTTCTGTCCGCCGTCCACCGCAACGAACTCGGCGCCGTCGGCGATGCTGTCGAAGACGCTCCGTTCGGGGTCGAGCTGTTCGCGCAGCTGGTCGAAGTAGGCAACCTCGAGCCCGGTGCCGAGCCGCACGCTTCCGCGGTCGGGCGGCAATTCGCCAAGCAGCAGGCGCAGCAGCGTCGTCTTGCCCACGCCGTTGGGGCCAATGAGCCCCACGCGGTCGCCGCGCATGATGGTCGTGCGGAAGTCGCGGATGATCGCGCGGTCGCCGTACGAAAAGCCCACGCCCTTGGCCTCCGCCACCAGTCGCCCCGAGCGTTCCGCGTCCTGTGCCTGGAGCTTCACCGCTCCCGTGCGTTCACGGCGCGCGCCGCGCTCGCGCCGCAGCGCCTCGAGCGCGCGCACGCGCCCCTCGTTGCGCGTGCGCCGGGCGCGGATGCCCGTGCGAATCCACACTTCTTCGCGCGCCAGCTTCTTGTCGAACTCCGCCCACTCGCGCGCTTCGACGTCGAGCGCCGATTCCTTGCGCGCGAGATACGTGTCGTAATCCGCCCCCCAGTCCACCAGCCGACCGCGGTCGAGTTCCACGATCCGCGTGGCGAGGCGGCGCAGGAAGGCGCGGTCGTGGGTCACAAAGACCAGCGTGATGCCCTGGGCGACCAGAAAGTCCTCCATCCACTCGACGGCGTCGACGTCCAGATGGTTGGTGGGCTCGTCGAGCAACAGCACGTCGGGCTCGGCCACCAGTGCGCGCGCGAGCAGTGCCTGTCGCTTGCGTCCGCCGGACGCCGCGGCAAAGTCGGCATCGGGGTCGAGCGCGAGATGCTCCAGCACCGTCTCGACGCGCGTGTGCACGTGCCAGGCGTTGGCGGCGTCGAGCGCGTGGTGCAGCCGGTCCAGCTCGCGCAGTGCGGCATCGCTCGGGTGGGTGCCGAGGGCGTGACTCGCCTGATGATACCGGGCCAGCAGGTCGCCCAGCTCGCCGAGTCCTGCGGCCACCACGTCGTAGATGCAACCGGTCACGGTGGCCGGAATCTCCTGCTCCAGTCGCGCCACCGTCACGCCCACCTGCCGCACCACCTCGCCCGCGTCGGGCAGCACCGACCCGTCGAGCAGCTTCATGATGGTGCTCTTGCCCGCCCCATTCCGGCCCAGCAGGCAGACCCGCTCTCCGCGTGCGATGGTGAACCCCGCCCCGTCGAGCAGCGCCGGTCCGCCGAAGGCAATGGTGACGTCGTTGAGGCCGAGGAGGGACATGGAAAGGCGGAGTACGACAGAGGACGACAGAGTGAGACAGAGGACGAC
This sequence comes from Gemmatimonadales bacterium, assembly GCA_038208045.1. GTDB lineage: Bacteria > Gemmatimonadota > Gemmatimonadetes > Gemmatimonadales > Gemmatimonadaceae > PNKL01. The sequence continues at coordinate 14,405 of JBBQZD010000011.1, forward strand.
AGATCAAATTACACCCGCGCCACGCACGAACGCCCGGATCAAGCGACCCGGGCGTTCTGTCGTACGCTGTCGTCTTCTGTCGTCCTCTGTCGTACTCCGCCCTTCAATGACTAATGGCGAACAGCCACGCCCCCGTAATCGGACCCTGCGGTCCGCGCCCGCCCGCCGAGGCACCGGCGGCCGGCGCCGGCGCCGGCCCACGCTCGAGCGCCAGCGCGTAGGCGCGATGCGTCACCGGATCCACCACGATCGTCTTGGTGCCGCGCATGGTCGGCACGGTCGCGACGGTCGTGTACTTGTCGGGGCCGTCCTGTCGGACGACGGTCACGTTGCCACTCTGGCCGGCCGGAATGTAGATCAGCTTCTGGCCACCGTCCCAGCCCAGCGCATCCACGCCGTCGCCGTTGTCGAGCGTGGCGACGATCTTGCCGTTGGTAGCGTCCACCACCACCGACTGCTTGCTGCAGCCCGAGAAGATGCGGTTGGTCTTGCGGTCGAGCGCGATGCCGGTGGGCCCGTCGCACGGCGCGATCGGCCAGCTGGCAACGACCTTCATGCCCTTGGTTTCGATCACCTGGATGGTGTTCTTGCTCTCGTTGTTGACGTAGAGCTTCCCCTTGCCGTCGGACGCTGCGCCTTCGGGGGCGTTGTCCTCCAGCTCGGCGGTGCCGGTGATGTCGCCCGTCTTGGCGTCGAGCGAAACCGCCGTGCCGGGCCGGCTGTGATTCGTGAGAATGATCTGGTTGGAGGCGTCGTCGTACATGATGCCGTCGAGGCCGCCCACCTTGATCGAGATCTTTCTGAGGACGGCCAGCGTCTTGAGATCGAACATCGTCACCGACGAATCGCCGCCGTTCGTCGTGAAGCCGTGGTTCTCCCTGGCCGCAATGCCCACGCCGTGCACGCGCGGCGTATCGGCGATGTCGGCCAGCACCTTGCCCGTGGCGCCGTCCACCACCATCACGTGCGTGCCGCGTGAGATGAACAGCCGCCCGGTGCCCGGCTCGGCCACGATGTAGTCATGGCCGCCGTCGCCCCCGATGTTCCACTTCTCGACCGTGAAGGTCTGCGCCGAACTCGACGCGGGCACCGCCACGACAACGGCGGCGAGCAGAGCAGGCAGGATGCGATGGAACCGGGACATGTGATCCTCGTCGGAAACGGCGGGTTGGATATGGGCCAGACCATACAGCTTAGGAGAGCCACCTGTCACTGGGATGACACGCGCGGCCTTCGCGCCGGCGGCCGTCAACGGCGGCCCCGGTGGCGTGCGTAAGCGTAGGTTCAGGGTTTGCCCGCACCACTCAGTCTGGAGACCGCATGAAGAACGTCCGCTTGGTCCCGCTCGCCCTCGCCGGCCTGGCCGCGGCAGCGTCCGTCGCCGGTGCGCAGTCCGCCGCGAAGGTCAACAGGTATGGTAATCCAGCGCGCGTCACGCCGGCCCCGACGACACCCGATATCTCGGTGCGCGACCTGCAGATCCGCCTGTACCAGTTCTCCGACGACTCCATGCAGGGCCGGCAGATCGGCCGCATCGGCAACAAGAAGGGCACCGACTACATCGCCGCGGAAGCCAAGCGCATCGGGCTGGTGCCGGCGGGCGACAACGGCACGTACTTCCAGGTCCTGCCGTATCACACCAAGCACTTCACCAGCCACTCGCGCCTCACCACCGACGGCAATCCGCTGGCATGGGACAAGGACTGGGTGGCGGTGCCCGGCACACGTGCACCGCGCCCTGTCGCCAACGCGACGGTGATCTTCGGCGGCGTCGCCGGCGACACGACCCGGCAGATCACGGCGGCGCAGGCAAACGGCAAGTTCGTGGTACTGCTGCCCGGCGCGCCGGCGGCGGCTGGTCCCGGCGGTCCGGGCGGCGGCTTCGGCGGCTTCGGCGCGCAGCAGGCCAACCGGTTCGCGGGCGCCGTGGCCGTGGCCACCGTGAACCTCGATGAGCTCACGCCGGCCCAGCGCTCGGCCATCAACGTCCCGACGGTCGCAACCTCGAGCGCCGGCGGCCGCGGCCGTTCGGGTGCGTCCGGTGCCGCACAGCCCGACTCGGTCGCCCTGCTCAGGCAGCAGCTCGACGCGCTGCAACCGCAGGCGGTCTTCCGCATCACGCGAGCCGCGGCCGCAGCGCTTTTTGCGCGCGCCAACATTGACGGCATTCAACTCGGCGCCACCGGCGGCCCCGTCACCGCCTCGCTCGACTATGTGGAGCTTCCGACCGACTGGGCCCGCAACGTCGTCGCCGTCATTCCCGGCAGCGACCCCATGCTCAAGCACCAGTACGTCGCCATCGGCGGGCACAACGACCACATCGGCATGGGCGGCACGCCGGTGGACAAGGACTCGCTGAAGGCGTTCAACGACATCCGCAACCGGCTGTTGCTCGCCAACAAGATGGTGAGCATCAGCGCCGAGCAGCGGGCGTCGATCACGGTGAACATGGACAGCATCCGCAAGATCCATCCGAAACCGCGGCTCGACTCCATTCGCAATGGCGCCGACGACGACGGCTCGGGCTCCATGGCGGTGCTCGAGATCGCCGAGGCCATCCAGGCCATGAAGGTCAAGCCCAAGCGCAGCACGCTGTTCGTCTGGCACACGGGCGAGGAAGCCGGGCTCATCGGGTCGGCGTTCTTCACGGCCAATCCCACGGTGCCGATCGATTCCGTGGTGGCGCAGATCAACATTGACATGATCGGGCGCGGACGCGTCGAGGACCTGCCCGGCGGCGGCCCCGACTACGTGGGCGTCGTGGGCTCGTCGTTCGATTCCAAGGACCTCGGCGACGCGGTGGCCAGCGTCAACAAGAAGCTCGCCCGGCCGCTCGACCTCGACTACAAGTTCGACTCGACGGTCACGTGGAGCGGCTACAACAACATCTACGGCCGCAGCGACCACTTCAATTACGCGCGGGCCGGCGTGCCCATCGCCTTCTTCTTCACGGGGCTCCACGGCGACTACCACCAGGCATCGGACGAAGCCGAGTTCATCGACTATCCGCACTACGCGCGCATCACCAGCTACATCCGGGACCTGACGGTCGAGGTCGGCAACGGTCCGCGGCCGCGCATCAACGGCACGAGGCCCGCCAAGCCGCCGAAGACCGCGGTGCCCTGACCCGGGCCAGCAGCACCGGTGCATGTACGAAGGCCAGGGTCACGCGACCCTGGCCTTCTTCATGCCAGCTCGGGCGCGCGGCTACTTCTTTTCGTCGAACCGCAGGTTGGCGCACGCGGCCACGTTCTGCTGCAGGTGGCCACCCTTGAACAGCACCGCCTGAAACTGTCCCTTGCTGTTCAGTTCCATCGCCGACTCGATGCTCACCTCGCCGCTGCCGCCGGTGCGCATCTCGATCTGCGGCATCGCGACGGTGCCCCCCAGCATGATGAGCTTGGAGCCGCACCGACCGTTCGAAACGCCCCACTCCAGCGTCTCGCTGCTGCTGAAGTTGGACGACACGCGCACGTCGAAGCGGTAGACGCCCGGCCCGCTGACCTGTGACGGCGTGATCTCGATGGACCCCGAGTAGCGGCCGGGCGCGCCGGTGCCAGAGTTGCTGCCGCTCATGGAGCCGATCATCGTGCCGGGGCGGAAGCTCCCGGACCAGCGCCCGATCAATAGCTGCGCCGCGTCGGCGGCCGGGTCCTGGGCGAGCACGGCCTGTCCGGACAACACCAGGGCGAGCACGATGGCTGCCGGGCGAAAGCGAATGGCGTGTGACATGGGGGCAAGCTCCTTGGGTTGGCAGGAGGGATTCATTCAAGATGCAGGCAATTGGGGGCCGCGCGCCATCAGGCAAGTCATGACAGGCGCGGCACTCCGCCCTGAGTACTACCCCACGAGACGCAAGATGTCGTCACCGTACGCCTCGAGCTTCCGTTCGCCCACACCGGTGATGCCGCGCAGCGCGCCCAGCGAGGCCGGCCGCACGCGGGCAATCTCCCTGAGCGTCGCGTCGTGGAAGATCACGTAGGCCGGCACGCCATGCTCCGCGGCCGTGTCGCGCCGCCAGCCGCGCAGCGCTTCGAACACGGGCAGTGCGTCAGACGGCAGGTCGTCCGCCACGCTCGCCCCGCGCTTCGTCCTCTTCACCTTCTCGGCTTTCCGCCATTCCCGTAACTGCACACGCTGGCCGCCGGTGAGCACGGCGCGCGCCGCCGCCGTGAGCTTGAGCGCGCTGTAGCTGTCGTGGTCCACCACGATGAACCCCAGCGCGATGCCCTGCCGGATGATGGCGCGCCACTCCTGCGCCGAGCGATCCGCGCCGATGCCGAAGGTGCTCAACTCGGTGTGACGCCAGTGCAGCACCTTGTCGGTGGTGTCGCCGCGCAGCACGTCCATGACATGCATGGCGCCAAAGCGCTGGCCCACGCGGTAGATGCAGCTCAGCAGCTGCTGCATGGCAATCGTGCCGTCCACGCTCACCGGCGGGTTGAGGCAGGTGTCGCAGTTGTGGCACGCCGCGCTCGTCTCGCCGAAATAGGCGAGCAGGCGCATGCGCCGGCAGTCGGAGGTTTCGCAGAAGCCCAGCATGGCGTCGAGCTTGGCCACCTGCACCTTCCGGTATTCCTCGCCCCCTTCGGACTCCTCGATCATGCGCCGCAGTTGCACCACGTCCTGCAGGCCGTAGGCCATCCACGCGTCGGCCGGCAGTCCGTCGCGACCCGCGCGGCCTGTTTCCTGGTAGTAGCCCTCGATGCTCTTCGGCATGTCGAGATGGGCCACGAAGCGCACGTCGGGCTTGTCGATGCCCATGCCAAAGGCGATGGTGGCCACCATCACCACGCCGTCCTCGCGCTGGAACCGCTGCTGGTGCTTCTGCCGCGCCGCCGCGCTCATGCCCGCGTGGTACGGCAGCGCGGTGATGCCGCTCCGCTCGAGGAAGTCGGCGGTTTCCTCCACCTTCTTGCGCGACAGGCAGTAGACGATGCCCGCCTCGCCCGCGTGCTCGGCGCGGATGAACTGCAGCACCTGCGTGCGGCCGTTCGCCTTGTCCACCACGCGGTAGCGGATGTTCGGACGGTCAGCGCTCGACGCGAAGACGCGCGCCTTGTCCAATTGCAGCCGCGTGATGATCTCGGCGCGCGTCAGCCGGTCGGCCGTGGCGGTGAGCGCGATGCGCGGAATGGTGGGGAACCGCTCGTGCAGCACCGAGAGCTGGATGTACTCCGGGCGGAAGTCGTGCCCCCACTGCGACACGCAGTGCGCCTCGTCAATGGCGAAGAGCGCGAGCGGGCTCTGCTCGAGCAGCGTGAGGCAGCGTTCGGTGAGCAGGCGTTCGGGCGCGACGTACACCAGGTCCAGCTCGCCCTTTCGCACCTGTCGCTCGGTGGCGGCCGCCTCGGCGGCGGTGAGCGTCGAGTTCAGGTAAGCGGCGCGCACGCCCAGTTCGCCGAGTGCGGCCACCTGATCGTGCATGAGGGCGATGAGCGGCGAGATGACGACGGCGACGCCATCGCGCACGAGCGCCGGCACCTGATAGCAGAGCGACTTGCCGCTGCCCGTGGGCATGAGCACGAGCGCGTCACCGCCATTGACGACGTGCGCGATCACCTCGGCCTGGTGCCCGCGAAAGGCGGGATAGCCGAAGGTGGTGCGGAGGATGTCGAGGGGGTCGAGTTGCATGGCGGGAACGGAGGTGGAGGATACCCTGAGCGCCCCGTGGCCGCCACTTGCGAATGGCCGACGCAGCGCCGAGACGCCGTTTATGCCCGCAACGCCGCGGCGAGATCCCGACGCGAGGCGCCCAGCACCAGCAGGCCGCGCATGAGCAGGTCAATTGTCACCGTCGGGTCCCCTGCCTCCATCTTCGCAACCCGCGACTGGCTGGACCGCAGGCGCTTGGCGAGTTCGACCTGCGTAACGCGTTGCCGAACCCGCCGAGCCTTCAGTGCGGCCGCGAGTGAGGCGTGCAGTTCCACCAATTCCACCTCGGCGTCGGTGAGGTTCAGAAACTCTGCGTAACTGCCGAAGCGCCAGCCGTCGGCTTCGAGTCGCTTCTTCTGCTTGGCATCCATGTCTCACTCCTCCGATCGCGACGCATCGTAACGGCTCAGTCGCTGCTGACTCGAGCGAATGATGTTCAACGGTGTGTGTTGGGTCGTCTTCCGAAACACCGTCACGATGACGACGGCATACGGGTCCAGCCGATATACGATGCTCCACGAACCCGTCACATCATTGACGCGAAGTTCATGGCAGCGGGCCCCGATGACCGGCAGGGGGCGTGACGCGGGGAGCGACAGCAGTTCACCCTGTTGCAGCACCCGGAGCAGGTACCCAGTCTCGATCCGTGCCGCCGGTGACATCGGCGGGCTCTTGATATCGCCATGCAGCCAGACGAGTGGTTTGCCGAGACGTCCGGCAAAGGATGATATGTCAGGCATGACATTCTGGCAAGGAGAGGCACTGACGACGAACGACGCCCCAGCACTGTACCTCGTGCCGAGGCGCCATCCATCATCGTTTCTTGGCGTGCACCACCTGAAGCGCGCCCTGCTGCAGGTGCTGAAAGGTGGTGCACAGGATGTGGAGGAGATTGTTGTGCATGGCGGGAGCGGAGAACGCCCACAGTGCGCCATTGTCTTCGACCGCGAGCATTCGATGCCGTGCTGAAGCGCGCACTCGAACTCACCGGCCTGACGGAGAAGACGGCCGTGGTGCACGCCGGGCTCGAGGCACTCATTGCGCGCGAGTCGGCCCGGCGTCTTGCCAAGCTGGGCGGCACCATGCCCGGCGTGGCGCCGACGCCTCGCCGGCGGCCGTCGACCACACCCGCCGGGACGCGCCGTGGTGCTGGTCGATAGTTCGGTCTGGGTGAATCACTTTCACCGGTCCGACGCACGGCTGGTGGCCTTGCTCGAGGCGGGCGAAGTACTCACGCACTCACTGGTCCTCGGCGAGCTGGCGAGCGGCAGCCTCTCGCCCCGGCGCACGACGCTCGATCTGCTGCACACGCTGCCAGGCGCGGTCGAGGCCTCGAGTGACGAAGTGCTGTCGCTCATCGAGCGCGGCCGCCTGTGGGACACCGGACTCGGTGTAGTAGACGTCCACTTGCTGGCGGCGGCACGGCTGAGTGACGCCGCGCTGTGGACACACGACAAGGCATTGGCGCGCGCGGCGGAGCGGCTGGGCGCGATGTCGGGCTGACGCCCCCTACTTCCGCTGGGTCGCGTTCAGCGCGTCGCCACCATCGGTGCCGTGCGCAATCAGCGCCGCACCGTCCGGGGCTTGCGCCGCGACGGCGCGGGATCGAACTGCCTCAGCTCCTCGCGCACGACGCGCCGCAGGGTCGTTTCGATCGGTTCCGCCGGGGCGTCGACGAGCTGACGGAGCGCGCGGTTGATCATCGTCTGGTAGTTGCCACCGCCGGCCTCATCGACGCGTTTGAGGAACCACGCAATCACGTCGTCGTCCAACCGGATCGTGATGCGCGTCTTGCCGGGCGGCACGGCCAGGACGGCACCGCGCTTGGCATTCGAGAAATCATATTCCTTGCGCACCGTCAGTCTCCCTCCGCGTATTGGCGTCGTTCGCCAGGCGTGGCGAGCCGCGCCGAAATGATCCTGGCGCGCGCACCGCGCAGGGCCCAGACGACGATGAGGATTCGCGAGCGGGCGTCGAGCCCTACCGTGACGAAACGCATCTCCGCCGGGTGATCGTCCTCGCGAGTGAGCGCCAAGGGATCCTCCAGCGCCATCACCGCCTCGGCAAACGAGACACCGTGCTTCCGGCGGTTGAGGGATGCCTTGTACGGATCCCATTCCGTGTCACGAAGCATTATATGTACATTTGTACACCAGCACAAGCACGAGCTGGTGATTGCGGGGTGGATGGGTGCACGAATGCCTCGAATGACGGAGCGACGCCCCGGCACTCTACCTCGTGCCGAGGCGCCATCCATCATCGTTTCTTGGCGTGAACCACCTGAAGCGCGCGCTGCTGCAGCTGCTGAAACACCCCCAGCCGGTCCACCACCCGCCAGTGCCCCGTGAGCCGCCCGTCGCCGTTTCAGGCGTCCGTTGGCGGATGATGCTCGAACCCCAGCGTGATGGCGTGGGCGCGGATGTCGTGCGGCCAGTGGGCAATGTGCTGCTCGAAGCCGGCGCGGTCGTTGGCAAAGAGCGCGCGGGTGGCTTCTTCGTAGCCCGGCAGGTCGCCGGCGATGGCGTGCATGAAATGGTAGCTGGCCTCGTGCGCCTGGCGGGTGCGCGCTTTTACGTCGGCGGCGCTCGCGTGGCGCGCGGCGTCCACGAGTTGGCGCAGGGTGACGGACGCGCCGCCCTTCTGGTCGCTGAGCCATTCCCAGTGGCGCGGCAGCAGCGTGACTTCACGCGCGACAACGCCGAGCTTTGGCCGTCCGCGACCGCGCGGCGGTTCCGGCGGCGGCGCGTAGCGGGCAATGATCTCGTCGTCGGAGCCGCGGGTGTCCACGTCAATCGCCTTGCCCGTGAGGTCGTTGAAGATCAAGATCCCGTGTTCGCCGGCCGCCTTGGCGGCAACGGCTACTATAGAAAGCAGGCCGTGGGCGATGCGGGTGGTCGCAGCGAAGACCGTAAACGTTTGGTTATCATTATGGGACATTATTTAGCCGGGTGATATTGAATGAATAATATTACCCGGTTTATAATATTTGTCAACGCCACCACACCGCCTGATGATGGCGGTGAATGGAAAAGGCCGGCGTCTTCGCAAGACGCCGGCCCTTCCCGCTCGCAGCCCTGCACCGCGATGCTAGTGCACGATGATCGTCCCGTGCAGCGTGAACGACGGCGTGCCGGTGATCTCGTACGTGTACGTACCGGGCATCGTCAGCGGAATCGTGACGCCCGTCGCGTTGTTCGCGAGCGGGACCGGCGTAAACGCCATCGGTCCGCTGAGCCACGTGATGGTCCAGTTGGCGCCGGAGTTGACGTTGTGGAAGGTGACCGTCCCTCCCACGCCGATATCGACACTCTGCGGGCCGAACGGTTGCATTGGGTTGTAGATGTTGACCGTCGCCGAACTTGGCCAGCCGGTCCGCACATTGGTGACGGTGCAGATCATGTTGACCCCCGACGCGATGCTCACCGTGAATGTGCGGTGCAGCTGATCGGTGTAGGTGGTCGACGTGCCGATGATCGTGGGAATGCACTGAATGGACGGCGTCGTCCAGCCGGGCAGCGCGTCCTCGGTGACGGTGTACGGCACGCCCGTGGCGAGGCCCGTGAAGACCTTCGTGTTCGAGAGTGCGTTTCCGGTGTTGCCGTCGTCATCCAGGTCGAACGGGCTCAGCCCCGCGCCCTGCGTGGCGAAGTGGAACGCCTGCGTCGAATGCGGCTGCGCGATCTTGATGACCGTCAGCGTGGCGTTGCCGGCCGGCGGCTTGCGCACGACGACGGAAATGCAGTCCGTGTTGTCGCCGGTGTTGGCCTCCGTCGCACCGGTGAGGGCGATCGTGGCGCAGTTGCGCGCGGCTCCCGATTGGCTGGCGACCGCCGAGACGGTGATCGGGCTCAGCGGTCCCGGTCCCATGAGCGTGGTCCCGACGTACGTGCAGGTCACCACGTTCGCAACGACGGAGCAGCTCCAGTCCGACCCGCCGTTCGCGGTGATGGGCACGGTGAAGATCGCCGGCACCGCGTCCGTGACGACAATGCCGGTGGCGCTGTTCACCGCGCCCGGGCCGTTGTTGTTCGGACTCAGCACGAACGTCGCCACCTGCCCGGCGTTCACCGCCTCCGGGCCGCGCTTGCGCATGCTGACGTCGTAGAGCTTGCTGCCGGAGGTTTCCGGCGTGATGACGACGGTGATGCAGTCGCGGTTGTCCTCGGGCCTGACATCCGGCCCCACCCTGGTGAGGGCAATGGACGCGCAGTTGCGGGCATCTTCGGCGCGCCGTGCGACCGCCGTGATGGTGATCGCCGGCATCGGGCCGGGTCCCACCGGCGCGGTACCGATATAGGTGCATGTCACCACCGCACCGACGACCGAGCAGCTCCAGTTCGGGCCACCCGAGGCCGTGATCGGCGCCGAGAAGTTCGCCGCCGGCAGCGCGTCGGTAACGACGACGCCGCTCGTGTTGTTCACCGAGGACGGGCCGTTGTTGTTGGGGCTGAGGACAAACGTCGCGGTCTGGCCGGTGACGACGGTGCCCGGTCCGCGCTTGCGAATGCTCACGTCGTACTTGCCGCCGTCAGGCGGCCCGCCGCCACCGATCTCCCCCTTCACGCAGCTGCGATTATCCCGCGGATTGACATCCCGGCCCCTCTCGAGCGTGACGTCCGCGCAGTTGAGGAAGCTGTCCCTGTCCCGGGCCATCGCCGTGATCGTGAGGACCGGAAAGCTCGAGCCGGGGTTGACCGCCGCACCGTTGTAGTGGCAGACGATCACCTGGCCGGCCACGCCGCAGCCCCAGCCACTGCCCGGCGCTCCGCCCGCGGTGATGGGCGCGCCGAAGTTCGGCGGCAGCGTGTCGACCACCGAAAGACCCGTGCTGGCGCCCATGGGAATGGATCCGGATCCGTTCGACACGATGATCGTGAAGGTCGCGATCTGACCCGAAATGAACGGGCCGCCGCCGCTCTTGCGGATGGACACATCCGGCTGGCCGCGTCCCTCGCCACGTCCCTCTCCAGCGCGGGGGGCCGGCTTCTGCGCCAGCGCGGTGCCAGCACAGACCAACGCCACCAATGCGAGAGCCGCCGTGGTCACGGTACGCGAACAACTCATTTTGCACTCCGGGCGCAAACCATCGTGAGCAGGGCCTGCGGGACGCCGACCCTGGTAGGTCTTCCAATGCACGCTCAAACTGCGAGCACCTGTCTGGGTCGGTCACCGCTTGATGCTGCCGGTGTGCTCGTGGGGGTGCCGTGTCGCTACGCTTCCTTCGGAGCGCTGGCCGTCATCGCCGAGGCCGGCGGCCGCGGCCGGTGAGCCGCTCGCGCGCTGGCACCTGCGCCGTCGTTCGTGCCCATCCTCTACCCGCCGTTGGGCGCGAGGTTGCGCAGGGGGAGAAGGTGGGGGCGGGGAGGGGGAGCGTCAATCAGGGGGAGGGCGAGATTTCGCCGGCGAACATCAGATCTGATCGATTCCGAGCCCCAAGAGATACTGAAAGGTGCCGTCGTAGAAGGCGGGCTCACGTGTATGATCTTCTGAATCGCCCGGCGGGACGAAGATCACCATCCCCTGCCGAGCTCTGGTGAGAAGCACTCGATACGCATTGAGGAGGTATTTCTGCCGTATCGGCTGGCGCATCGTCGTCCAGCGATCCCCTCGAAACTCGAAATGCTTCCACGCTCCGTGCTCATAGCGGAGATCTGCATCCCACGTCATGCAGATCCAATCCAGTTCCAACCCCTGAATTTGAAACTCGGTCGCCGCGTCCTCGAGATAGAAGCTTGAGCGCGTATCATTGGGCTCGTTCAGGAACCAGTGAATCGGGTCTATCTCCACGCGCACATCAATCGCGTGCGGCTTGAGACGTTTGGCCGCCGAGGATGCCACCAATCCGTAGCGCTCCGTACCGCGCGCGTGTGAGCGTACCCATCGTTTTGCCGTGGTGAGATCTCGCGTCAGCGCGAGTGGGTACTTCGCCGAGAGGAGACGGAGTTGGCTCATTGCTGAGCCGCCGTCGCAATCCAATGCGGCCTTCACGAACGAAGACACGTTTCCCGCGCGAAAGGAGCGCATGGATACTGCAAGGTGAAGGTCCGGCGTCTTCTTGAGATTCTTGCACTGGGCAACGGCGTCGAGGGCGTGCCCAGCCGCGTACTCCGCGTCCGTCAGTGCTGGCGAGACGTATACATCCCAAGAAGGAAAGTGCTCCCGCACAGCATCGAGCCACGCGGAAATGCCAGCTTCACCAGTATTGATTTCCTGACCTCCGCCCACCAGGCAGATGACCACCGCCCAGTCGTCGCGACGATCCATATACGACAACAGGAACTCAGGCTCCGACTGGTTGAAATTGGGCCGCTGACGCTTCCGCTTCATGAAGTTGCGAGTCTGCTCCAGATTCCATGCGCGCTGCGCTTCATCGAATATCACGACGTGATCGTCTGGCGCACCCGCGTCGCGCAGGCCGGCATCGCGAAAGTGATGCACGTTCTGAATGAACGCCTTGACGCTGTTCATGATGACACCTTTTCGCTCACGCTCCGCCCGTGGCTTGGTACGTTTCTGTCTCGCCACCTCATCTCGCGCCAGCGCTTCGCGGAGGACAGCGACCAGTGGTCCGTTCCCGGACAGAAATACGGCGTGCGCGGAATCATCCGCGCCCTGCTTCCTCGTCGCCACGTTCAGTCCGACGAGCGTCTTGCCGGCGCCCGGAACCCCCGTGACGAAAACGATAGCCTTTCGCCCGCGACATGCGGCGTCTTCCACGACACCCTCTACGCAGGCCGAGGTAACGCCAAGATTCCGAGCCCCTGCGTCATGTCGCGATATTGCATCGACGGAGTGACGCGCGTACAAACTCTGCGCCGCCTCAATGATCGTGGGGGTCGGCTGGTAGCTTGAGTTTCCCCAAGCACCACTGTCGAGCGAAGTCCCCGTTGCCATGGCCAAACCCTGATCAATCAGGGTTCGCATGCCATCAGCATTCATGCGCGCGGGTGGATAGACGCCGTCGTCGTGGGGAGGGAGCCAGGCAGACTCAGACCGCGTCGCCCCGGTGGCCACCAGCATCGGAAAGATCGGGGCGCTGTGGCTTGCCTTGTGGAAGTTCTTCAGATCGAGCGCGTAGTCCCACGCCTGATTGTGGTGCTCACGGACGAATTTCGTTTCCCCGACCTTGAACTCGATCGGGAAGATGGCAGCACCCGCGATCAGCACGGCGTCGATGCGGCTACCGAGTCGAGGGACATCGAATTCGAGGTAGACCATCCCGGTGATTCCTTTTAGGGCTTTGCGAAGGATCGGCAACTGAGCGATCCACGCATTCTTCTGCTCCGGATCGAGCCCGAACTGGTTGTTCGTCGCCATCTGACCCATTACAACGTGGTCCGTCGCCGAGAGAAACTCGGCAACCGACGCGTGGTAGTAGGCCGGTGCGAGCAGTGTCGTTGGCTGTTCAGGCATCCGAATTCGGAAAGTGTGTCCTAAGCTACGGTTCGGCGTCCCCCATTTACCAGGCCACCCTGCGCGCCCCCATTGCCCCCCTCCCCCTCCCCGCCCCAACTTCCAAGCTTCCTCTCGCTCCCGGACTAGCATGCGAACTCGCCATCTTATCCTCGCCCTCGCCCTCCCCCTTGCCACTCTCCCCGCCCAGGGCCACCAGCAGCTCACCGCCGCCGACTACGATCGCGCGGTCAAGATGCTCGGTCAGAACACCAACCCGCTCGTCATCGGCGGGTCGGTAACCCCCACCTGGACAGCCGACGGCAAGTTCTGGTACCGCTCGGCTCGCACCGCGGGCTCGAGCTTCCTGCTCGTGGACGGCGCCAAGAAGACCAGTGCCGCGCTCTTCGACCACGCCAAGCTCGCGGCGGCGCTGAACTCGGCCGCAAATGGCAAGTACAAGAGCGACTCGCTGCCCTTCAACACGCTCGACCTGAGCGCCAAGGGCGACTCCATCAGCTTCAACACGGCCGGCAAGCGCTACGGCTGCAACATCAAGGCCTACTCCTGCAAGTCCACGGGCGACGCTACCCTCACGGGCATGGCCGCGATGATGGCGGGACGCCGCGGTGGACGCACCCCCGAAGTGCTCTCCCCCGACGGCAAGCGCGCCGCCTTCATCAAGAACTGGAACCTCGTCGTTCGCGACGTGGCCTCGGGCGCCGAGACGCAGCTCACCACCGACGGCGTCGAGAACTTCGGCTACGCCACCGACAACGCGGGGTGGGTGCACAGCAACCGCGCCGTGCTCAAGTGGTCGCCCGACTCGAAGAAGATCGCCACCCAGCAGCAGGACGACCGCAAGCTCGGCGACTTCTTCATGGTCCGCTACCAAGTGGGGCACCCGACCATGCAGACGTGGAAGATGCCGCTGCCGGGCGACGCGGACGTCTCGATGATCAGCCGAGTGGTCATTGACGTGGACGGCAAGACGGTCACCCGCCTCAAGATGGCGCCCGACTTCCACCGTGCCATGCTCGGCGATGACATCTCCATGGACGACTATCAGTGGAAGGACGACGGCTCCATGCTGGCCATTGCCAGCACGCCGCGCGACCACAAGGCCGCCACGCTGCGCATTGCCAACACCGCCACCGGCGAGGTGCGCGACCTGTTCACCGAAACGGTGAAGACCCATTTCGAGTCCATCACGGGCTATCGCGTGCTCTGGGCCAGCAACGAGATCATCTGGAACTCGCAGCGCGACGACTGGAGCCAGCTCTATCTGTATGACCTCACCACGGGCGCGCTGAAGAACCAGATCACCAAGGGCGAAGGCCCGGTGGAAAGCATCGTCGCCGTGGATGAAAAGGCGAGAACCATCACGTACATGGCCCAGGGTCGCGAGCCGGGGCAGGATCCGTACCTCCGCCACGCCTACCGCACCTCGCTCGACGGCAAGATGCCGCAAGTGGCGCTGACCCCCGACCTGGGCGACCACTCGGTAAAGTTCTCCCCCGACGGCAAGTGGATTGTGGATACCTGGTCCACCGCTGACACACCGCCGATGTCGGTGCTGCGCGACGCCAAGGGCAAGATCGTGCTCACGCTCGAACAGGCCGACATCAGCAAGCTCGTCGCCGCGGGCTGGAAGCCGCCGATGCTGTTCAACGTGAAGGCCGCCGACGGCAAGACCGACATCTACGGTCAGCTCTACCGCCCCACCAACTTCGACGCCACCAGGAAGTACCCGATCATCAACAACGCCTACCCGGGCCCACAGGCGGGGTCGGTGGGCGGACGGGGCTTCGCCGCCGCGCACGGCGACAAGCAGGCGCTGGCCGAGCTGGGCTTCATCGTGGTGAGCATTGACGGGCGCGGCAGCGGCCCGGGCCGCAGCAAGAGCTTCCACGACGCCTACTACGGCGCGATGGGTCGCGACAACACGCTGCCCGACCAGGTGGCCGGCATGCAGAACCTGGCCAAGCAGTATTCGTGGATCGACATCGACAAGGCCGCCATGTGGGGCCACTCGGGCGGCGGCTTCATCACGGCCGACGCGATGTTCCGCTATCCGGACTTCTTCAAGGTGGGCATCAGCGAGAGCGGCAACCACGACCAGCGGAACTACGAAGACGACTGGGGCGAGCGCTACCAGGGTTTGCTGGTGAAGGACGGCAGCAGCGACAGCTACGCCGCCGAGGCCAACCAGTTGCAGGCCAAGAACCTGAAGGGCAAGCTGCTGCTGGCGCACGGCACGGCCGACGACAACGTGC
>JBBQZD010000012.1:0-29424 GCA_038208045.1 Gemmatimonadales bacterium
CCGGCATCGCGCGCTTCCAGGGCACGTCGATGTCGCTGCGCCGCGCACCCTTCCCGGTCGTGGCCGCGCCGTTCGGCCTCACCTTGGGCGGCGGCTGCGAGTTCTCCATGCACTGTGACGCCGTGCAGCCGCACGCGGAACTGTACATGGGGCTTGTCGAGGTGGGCGTGGGCATCATTCCCGCCGGCGGCGGCACCAAGGAACTTGCCTTCCGCTTCACCAACGAACTCCGGGCGTACGACGATGCCGACCTGTTCGAGGCGGCCAAGCGCGCCTTCAAGCTTATCGCGCTCGCGCAGACCAGCACCAGCGCGCACGAGGCGCGCAAGCTCGGCTACCTGCGCGCATACGACCGCATCTCGATGAACCGTGACACCCTGCTCGCCGACGCCAAGGCGCGCGTGCTCGATCTCGCCCCCGGATATGTGGCGCCGTCCCCGATGACCATGCGCGCGCTCGGCAAGGAGGCCGTGGGCAACCTCGACTACGCGCTCTTCGCGTTCAAGGAGGCCGGCCAAGCCAGCGCGCACGACGTGCGCATCGGCCACGAAGTGGCGGTGGTGCTCGCCGGTGGCGACGGACCGCCGCGCGAGGTCACGGAACAGGATCTCCTGGACCTCGAGCGCGACGCCTGCCTGCGCCTGCTCGGCACCAAGGAGACGCAGGCGCGCATGCAATACATGCTCGAGACCGGCAAGCCGCTGCGCAACTGACCGCCACCACGACTACTGCAGGCCAGCCGTGCGCGGCCGGCCGGGAGAGAATAGCATGCAGATGAAGGACGCAGTCATCGTGAGCGCGGTCCGCACGGCCGTCGCTCGCGGCAAGAAGGACGGCGCGCTCGCCGCCGTGCATCCCGTGGACCTGAGCGCCGAGGTGCTGAAGGCCGTGGTGCAGCGGGTGAACCTCGACCCGGCGCTCGTGGATGACGTGCTCTGGGGCTGTGCCATGCCCGAAGGCCCGCAAGGCCTCAATGTCGCCCGCCTCAGTGTGCTCCGCGCCGACTTTCCGGTGGACGTCCCTGCGGCAACGGTCAACCGGTTCTGCTCATCCGGTCTCCAGACCGTCGCGATGGCGGCGCAGGCCATCATGTCCGGCACCAACGACATCGTCATCGCCGGCGGCGTCGAGATGATGAGTGCGGTGCCGATGTCGGGTTTCAACACGCGGCTCCATCCCGACATGACCGAGCAGATGATCGGCATGGGCTTCACCGCCGAGCGCGTGGCGCAGCGGTGGGAGATCACGCGGGATCAGGCCGACGATTTCGCGTTCTCGTCGCAGCAGAAGGCGGCGGCGGCGTGGAAGCGCGGGGCCTTCGCCGCGGAAATCGTTCCCGTCCCGGTGTCCAAGGTCACGTGGAAGGGAGCGAAGAAGACCGAGACCAAGGCGCAGTTCTCGGTCGACGAGCTCGTGCGCGCCGAGACGACGCGAGAGGGACTCGCCAAGCTCAAGCCCGCGTTCGCCGCCAAGGGCGTCGTGACGGCCGGCAATTCGTCGCCGCTCAGCGACGGCGCGGCGGCGGTGCTGATGATGAGCGCCGACAAGGCGCAGGAACTCGGCCTCAAGCCGCTCGCGCGACTCGTCTCGTTCGCGGTGGCCGGCGTGGCGCCCGACATCATGGGCGTGGGCCCCATCAAGGCCGTGCCCAAGGCGCTGGCCAAGGCGGACCTGTCGCTCGGCGACCTGCAGATGATCGAGTTCAACGAGGCGTTCGCGGTGCAGGCGCTGGCCGTCATCAAGGAACTCGGCATGGACACGTCGCGCATCAACATCAACGGCGGCGCCATCGCGCTTGGCCACCCGCTTGGCGCCACGGGGGCCAAGCTCACCACGCAGCTCGTGCACGCGCTCGGCGCCGCCGGTGGTGGACTCGGCATGGTGACGATGTGCATCGGCGGCGGCATGGGCGCCGCGGGGATCTTCGAGGTGTACGCCTAGCGGCCGGCCTCAGCGCCTCGCCACCACGTCGGCGAACTTGCGCTTCCGCTCGGCCGTGAAGTCCCACCACGGCCGGGCTGGTCCGCCGTCGGCGAAGCGCACGATCGAGATGAAGGTGTCGAGCACGCACGGATCCTGCCGGCTGCGCGTGCGCGCGCAGAGTTCCTGGTACAGTTGCACCGGGTCGCGCCCGGCCAGCTGTGCCGGCGCATCAATGCCCAGCAACTGCAGGTCGCGCGCGAACGCCGGCCCCACGTTCGGCAGGTCGGTGAGGTGTGTCACCTGGCTGCGCTTGACCTTGGCGGGGTTCACGGGTCCGACAAGCCGAAGAGGACGCCGCGCGGCGACTGGATGGGCGGGTGGAACTTCCAGCCGAACACTCGCTCGCACCACGCCTTCGTCGCGGCCGGATCGCTGCTGACGACCTCGGTGTGGGCAATCCAGCCGTGCAGTGCCGCGCGGGGCGCGTTGTCCGTTTCTGGTTTCACTTCGCCCATCCTGCCCTCGGCAGCGCCGGCGCAATCCGCAACGCGTTCTGGTAGTACACCTTCTTCAGCACGCTGTCCGGCAGGTCAATGCCGTACAGCTTCCAGAAGGCGTGATAGCCGCGGTAGTAGTCGAAGTACTCGTCGCGCGTCTCGAAGACCCGCCAGTAGTACGGATACTCCTCGGGCTGGTACGAGTCCTTGCCGAACAGGATCCGGCCCTGGTACTTCACGAAGAAGTCGTGCGCGCCGCGCGGCTGCCGCCCGATGTCGTACAGCACGGCGCCGACCTCGGCGTTCACGTTCGGCATCGCGTCGAACATCCGGCCCAGTCGCCCGAGGTCGTTGGCGTGCCAGCCCATGTGCGCCGCCACGAACGTCGTCTTCGGGTGCCGGCGGAACAGGTTGTCGCGCTCAGTCATCAACTCCTCGAAGCTCGGGTTCTGCTCCGGGGGATATCGCCGCCCCGGAAAGAGCGCGAGTTCGAGCCACCGCTCGTTCGTGTAGGCGATCGGCTGCCAGAACTCCTGCGGATCGGCCGTGTGAATGAAGACCGGCAGTTTCAACCGCGCGGCCGCCTCCCAGACGGGATCGAGCGCCGGATCATCAATCTTCAGTCGCGTGCCGTCGGCCCTCTTGTACGACAGGCCGAGGCCCTTGCCGATCTCCCCGATGCCGACGGCGCCCGCCGCCGCGTCAGCCTCCAGCTGTGCCACGGCCTTGTCCGCCCAGCCCGGTCCGACACTGCGGAAGTCGATGCCCGCGAGAATGCGCACGCGGTCCTTCATCGTCGGCGACGCGGCCACCAGCGCCGCCTGCTTCCTGAGCGCGTCCCCGCTGGTGTTGTTCGCCGTCACCATCAGGCCGAGGTTCATCGCGTCCATCTCGGCGCCCATCTGCTCGAGCGCCGCGGCATTCGTCATCTGGGATCCCGGATGCCCGTGGAAGTCGATGGCCGGGTACTTGGCCCTCGGCACCAGGTGCTCGGCGGTCACCAGTGTCGAGTGCGGGCGATAGTCCACGATGCTCGGCGCGGGCATTTCCGGAGCGCGGCAGCTGCGCGGACGCACCTCGGTCATGCCGGGCGGGCACGCCTCGCCATCCTTGATGATGGCCGTCGCACCGCGCGTCCCCTGCGGACCGCCCTGCGCATTCGCCATGTTCAGCGCCAGCAGCATCGCGCCGACACCGCCTGTCAGGTACTTCACGCGCATTTCGCCTCCAGCCGTGGGGAGCCAACGTCCGAACAGGCAACTACGCCGGGGGGCGCCGCCGATTCAAGGGCGGTGCGCCTTTACCGCGGCCAGAGCCACCCGAACATGCCCGCCGTGAAGAGTGCGTAGATCAGTCCATCCACCGTGGACTTGATCGTGATGCTCCACGCGCGGCGATACCAGATCGACATCTGCCAGAGTGCGGCCGAATATCCGATGAATGCGGTGACCCCGGCGAAGCGGAAGACTGACAGGTACGGCGCGCCCTGCGGCAGCGCGCGTCCCGCGACGTATGCCGCGAAGACGCTGATCACGAGCGAGTAGACGAACCACATCGCGAGGTTCCGGCCCATCGACATCATGCCGTTGGGCATGACGGTCATCAGCACCACCGGGCCCTGCTTCAGCTTCTCGGCGAATGCCGACGACTTCATCTCGTTCATCCCGCCCGCCCGCGGGATCATGTAGTCGCCCGGCGGAATGGCCAGCGGGCGCAGCGCGTCGAGCACGCGGTCCTCGTCGGGCATCTTCGGGTAGTCACCCTTGTGCCACGGCGACGCCATGTGAATGACGGAACTGATGACGAACACGACGACGGCCGACAGCAGGATCGGGAGCCAGAGCGCGGTGAGTCCGGTCATGGAGACCTCTGGAAGGGGGAGCGTTCGCGAAGTGAGACTAGCAGTTCCCGGCGGCTGGCGCCAACCCCCCTGCGTCAGGGTCTTCGGGCGCATGGTGCTATCGGTGGCTCAAGCACCGCGATACAATTGGCCGCTGACCGACTTGATCAGGTGACGATGGCGAAGAAGCCCCCCACACGCAGCCTCCCGAAGAAGAAGAAACGCCAGCACGCTTCGCCCGCGAAGCCCGCAACGCGCGCGAAGACGGCGCGATCTGCGAAGCCCGCGAAGACGGCGCGATCTGCGAAGCCCGCGAAAACGGCGCGATCTGCGAAGCCCGCCGCGACGGCACGCGCGGCCAACCCCGTGCGCGCCAAGGGCCTGGCGCCGAGCGGCGCCACCGCGCGCCGGCAGTCGGCCCTGCTGCGCCTCAGCTCGGCGATCGCGGCCGCCGCCAACGAGCAGGAGATCTGCGAGAGCGTGGTCAACGGCCTTCGCGACGAAGCCCTTGGCTACAACTTCCTCGGCGTCTTCCTCGTGGACGAGACGACCGGCGACCGCGTGATGGTGGCCAGCGTCGGATGGAAGGCGGCGCAGCCCGGTTTTCGGCTGGTACCGGGCCACGGCATCAGCGAACGCGCCGTGCTCGACGGCAAGCTGCACTACACGCCCGCCGTGCTCCGGGAGTCGAACTACGAGCCGACGCTCAACAGCGGCTCCGAGGTGGACGTGCCGCTCGTCATCGACGGACGGACCATTGGCGTACTCGCGGTGGAGAGCACCGAGCCAAATGCCTTCGGCGCGAGCGACTTCGAGATCCTCACCGCGGCCGCCAACCAGGCGAGCATCGCCATCGCCCGCGCGCGGCTCATCGTCATGCAGCGCCGCCGCGCCGACGAGCAGCATGCGGTGCTCGCCTCCATGGCCGACCTGCTCACCCAGCGCGAACTGCCCAAAACGCTGCAGGCCACGCTCGAGCGCGCGGTGACCCTGCTCGCCGTCACCGGCGGGGAGCTCGCGATCCTCGACGCCGCCAAGAGTGAACTCGTCGTGGTCGCCAGCCACAACGTCGGCACGGACACCACCGGCATTCGCCTGCAGATCGGCGAGGGCGCCATGGGACTCGTCGCCACCACCCACGAGCCGCTCATCGTCCCCGACTATCACGCCTGGCTGGGCCAGTCGGGCAAGTACTCGGCGGTCGCGGTCAAGTCCGTGGTCGCCGCGCCGTTGCTGATTGGCAACCGGCTCGTGGGATGTATCGCCATCGTGGACGCCGATCCCAACCGGGTCTTCGGCGCCGACGACCTGCGGCTCCTCAACCTCTTCACGCAGCAGGCCGCCATCGCCATCGAGGGCGCACGCCTGTACGAGGAGGCCGCGCGCCAGCGCGAGTTCTTCCGCAGCCTGCTCAACAACAGCCCGGTGGCCATCGTCCAGCTCGACACGGACTACAAGGTTGCGGCGTGCAACCCGGCCTTTGAGGAACTGTTCTACTGGACCGAGGACGAGGCGCGGGGACGCAACCTCGATGAGCTCATCACCGACCCGGCGACCCTCGGCGAAGCCGTCCAGTACAGCCGCGACGCCGTGGACCGCCCCGTGAAGGGCATCGGCCGGCGGCGGCGCAAGGACGGCACCTTCGTGGACGTCGAAATCCTCGGCGTGCCGGTGATCGCCGACCAGTCGCGCGTCGCGCTCATGGGCATGTACCACGACATCAGCGAACTCAGCGAGGCCCGCCGCGAGGCCGAGGGCGCCAATCGCGCCAAGAGCCAGTTCCTGGCCAACATGAGCCACGAGCTGCGCACGCCGCTCAATGCCATCATCGGCTACAGCGAGATGCTGCAGGAGGAGGCGCAGGACGCGGGTGTGGAGTCGTTCGTGTCCGACCTTGGCAAGATCCAGACCGCTGGCCGGCACCTGCTCGCACTCATCAACGACGTGCTCGACCTCTCCAAGGTCGAGGCCGGCAAGATGGAGTTCGCGCCCGAGACCTTCGACCTGCGCGAGACCGTCGAGGCGGTGGCAACCACCGTACGCCCGCTCGTCGAGAAGAACGCCAATCGAATGACCGTGCGCATCGCCGCAAACGTGGGAGCGATGCATGCCGACCTCACGCGCGTCCGCCAGGTGTTGCTCAACCTGCTCTCGAACGCCTCCAAGTTCACCGAGCACGGCACCATCACGCTCGACGTCGAACGCAGCACCGTCGGCCCGATCGACTGGATTTCGTTCCGGGTGAGCGATACCGGCATCGGGATGACGCCGGAGCAGATGACACGGCTGTTCGAGACCTTTTCGCAGGCCGACGCGACCACCGCCCGGCGCTTCGGCGGCTCGGGGCTCGGGCTGGCCATCAGCCGGCGCATCAGCCAGCGGATGGGCGGCGACATCACAGTGGAGAGTACGTTCGGCGAGGGCTCCACGTTCATCGCGCGGCTGCCCAGCACCTCGGTCTCCATCGAAGAACTCCCCGACCCGATGGTACTGGGAGATGGCACCAGCGCGCGGGTCCTCGTGATCGACGACGACCCGAACGCACGCGCCCTCATGCGGCACCACCTGGTCCGGGCTGGCTACCACGTGGATGAGGCGCCCGACGGCCACACGGGCCTGGCGCATGCGCGCGCGTTCCGTCCGGACGTCATCACGCTCGATGCCATCATGCCGGGCATGGACGGGTGGGCCGTGTTGTCCGCACTGAAGGCCGACCCGGACCTCGCCACCATTCCGGTCGTCATGGCGACCATCATGGACGACGAACGCATGGGCTTTGCCCTCGGCGCGTCGGAGTACCTGTCCAAGCCGATCGATCGGGCCAAACTGCTGGCGGCGCTCGAGCGCTGGGCGCCGCACGGGCCCGACGCACGGGTGCTGATCGTGGAGGATGATGAGCCGACGCGCACCCTGCTCGTCCGGACGCTGCGGCGCGCGCGCTGGCCGGTCAGCGAAGCGGAGAACGGCCTCGTCGCACTCGAGCAAATGCGGCAGCAGGTGCCCTCCATCATCCTGCTCGACCTGATGATGCCCGAAATGGACGGCTTCCAGTTCCTGGATGCCGTGCGTGCCAACGCGGCTTGGCGGGACGTGCCGGTCATCGTCATCACGGCCAAGATGCTCACGGAGGCCGAGCGGGAGCGGTTGAACGGCGGAGTCGCGGTCGTGGTCGAGAAGGGGCGGTACTCCACCGACATCCTGCTCACGGAAGTCGCACGACTCGCTGGCGGTGCCCCGGTACGCACCGCGCGGGATGAGGCGGCCCGATGAAGCGCAAGACGATCACCAAGCGCCGCCCGACGGCGGCGGTCGCAAAGGAGCCGGTCCGTGCCGCCAAGGCCGCCAAGGCCACCAAGGCCACCAAGGCCACCAAGGCCACCAAGGCCACCAAAGTCACTACGCCGAAGACCGTGCCGCGCGCCGCACCCGATGCTGCTGCACGGCGACAGGCCGCCTTGCTCCGCATGAGCGCCGCCATCGCCGGCGCCGACAATGAAGCCGACATCTGCCGCGCCGCCGTCTCCGGTCTCCACGACGCCGCGCTCGGTTACGACTTTCTGGCGCTCCTGCTGGTTGACGAGACGACGGGCGAACGCATCGTGGTGGCCAGCGCCGGGCGTGCGACGGCCAAGGTGGGCCTGCATATCAAACCGGGCAGCGGACTGAGCGAGCGACCGCTGCTGGACGGCCGCCTGCACTACACGCCACAGGTCACCAAGGACACGCAGTACCTGCCGACCCGCAACCAGGGGTCCGAGGTCGACGTGCCGCTGCTCGTCAACCGGCAGCTCGTCGGCGTGCTCGTGGTCGAAAGCAACAAGGTCAGCGCCTTTGGCAAGCAGGACTTCGACATCCTCACCTCAGCCGCCAACCAGGCCGGCATGGCCATAGGTCGCGACCGGCTGGTGCGCGCCCTGCAGGCACGGGCCGCCGAGGAGGAGGCACTGCGGGCGACAATGGCCGATCTCTCGGGCGAGCTCGACCTTGCCACGCTCCTGCAATCGGTGCTCGATCGCGCCGTCACGCTCCTCGGCGTGAGCCACGGCGAGCTCGCGATCTACGACGAGCCCTCGGAGATGCTCGAGATCGTGGCCAGCCGCAACATGGGTCGCCGCGACACGACGGGCGTCCGGTTGCGCCGGGGCGAGGGCGCCATGGGCCGTGTGGTCGACACGCTCGAGACGCTCGTCATCCCGGACTACCGGGAGTGGTCCGGCCGCTCGACCCAGTACTCGGGCGCCCGCTTCCACGGCGTGATGGCGGCGCCCCTGCTCGTCGCCGGACGCCTGGTCGGCGTGCTCGCGTTCATGGACACAAACCCGCAACGCCGCTTCGGCGATGCCGATGCGCGCCTCGTCCGCCTTTTCTCGTCCCACGCGGCCATCGCCATCCAGAATGCGCGCCTGTTCGAGGCGGGGAGGCGCCGCGCGGACGAACAGCAGGCGCTGCTCGAGACGCTCACCGACCTCTCAGGCGAACTCGAGTTGTCGCCCGTCCTTGAACGCGTACTGCAGCGCGCCGTGACACTGCTTGGCGTCAGCGGCGGCGAGCTGGCGACCTTCGACGAGACGGAAGGCGCGCTGGTGATCGTGGCCAGCCGGAACATGGGCACCGACGCCGTCGGCAACCGCCTCGCGCTTGGCGAAGGCGCGATGGGACGCGTCGCCGAAACGCGGCAGCCACTCATCGTGCCGCGGTACCAGGACTGGGAAGCGCGCAGCGGGCGGTACACCCAGAGCACCGTGCAGACGGTGATCGCAGTTCCTTTGCTCATCGGCTCGCGGCTGGTGGGTGCCATTGCCGGCGTCCATTCCGATCCGGCACGCGTTTTCGGCGCCGAGGAACTGCGGCTGCTCGGGCTGTTTGCCACGCAGGCAGCCATCGCCATGGAGAACGCGCGGCTCTTCACGGCGTCGCGCCGGCAGCGGCAGTATTTCCACGAGCTGGTCTTCAACAGCCCCGTTGCCGTGGTGACGCTCGACACGCGACACAACGTGGTCGAAGCCAACCCGGCGTTCGAGCGGCTGTTCGGCTATGCGGAAAGCGAAGTCGTGGGCCGGAACCTCGACGACCTCATCACCACCGAGGAGACCCGGCGTGACGCGGTTGCATTCACGCAGCAGGCCCTGCACCAGAAGCCGGTGCAGGTGATCAGTCGGCGCCGACGCAAGGACGGCACCATGGTGGACGTCGAGGTGCTCGGTGTGCCGGTCATCGTGGATGGCGAGCCCTTGGGCCTCATGGCCATGTACCACGACCTCACCGAACTGCTCAAGGCCCGCCGCGAGGCGGAATCGGCCAACACCGCCAAGAGCCACTTCCTCGCCAGCATGAGCCACGAGCTGCGCACGCCGCTCAACGCCATCATCGGCTACAGCGAAATGCTGGAGGAAGAGGTCACGGACCAGGGCCATACGGAGTACGTGCCCGACCTCCGCAAGGTCTGCGACGCCGGCCGGCACCTGCTCGCCCTCATCAACGACGTGCTCGATCTCTCCAAGATCGAGGCCGGCCGGATGGAGCTGCATCTCGAGAGCTTCGACCTGCCGCCCGCCATCCGGGCCGTCGCCGCCACGGTCATGCCGCTCATCGAGAAGAACGGCAATACGCTGGTGCTGGATCTCGCGGACGATCTGGGGGTCGTTCGGGCAGACGTCACCCGCACCCGCCAGATCCTGTTCAACCTGCTGTCCAACGCCAGCAAGTTCACGGAACGCGGCACCATCACGCTCGCGGCGCGGCGAGTCCGCGACGTCGCCGGAGACCGCATCACCTTCACCGTGCGCGACACCGGCATCGGCATGACGCCGGCGCAGCTCGCCCGGCTCTTTCAGGCCTTCGCCCAGGCCGAGGCGTCCACGGCAAGCAAGTACGGGGGCACCGGACTGGGCCTCGCCATCAGCAAGCGGTTCTGCGAGATGATGGGCGGCGACATCGCCGTCGAGAGCACGCCGGGCGTCGGTACCGCCTTCACGGTGCGACTGCCCGCGGTCGTGACGGACCAGGATCTCGCCGCACCGGTCACGACCGCGGCGCATGGCACACAAACCGGCACCGTGCTGGTAATCGACGACGATCCGGCCACGCGCCAGATCCTCTCGCGCATGCTCGGCAAGGAGGGCTTTCGCGTCCTCGAAGCCGCGGGCGGGGACGAAGGGCTCGCCCTCGCCCGGGCGGAGCTCCCCGACGTCATCACGCTCGACGTGCTGATGCCCGGGCTCGACGGATGGGGCGTGCTGGCCTCGCTGAAGGCCGACCCCGCGGTCGCGGCGATACCGGTCGTGATGCTGACGATCACCGACGAGCGCACGCTCGGCTTCTCGCTCGGCGCCGCCGAGTATCTCACCAAGCCGATCGAACGCGCCCACCTGAGCGCGGTGCTCGCGCGTTATCGCCGCGCGCCAGGCGCCGGCGTACTCATCGTGGAGGACGACGAAGCCACACGCGGTGTCCTCCGGCGCGTGCTCGAAAAGGACGGCTGGACGGTCACTGAAGCCGCGAACGGTCGCCTGGGGCTCGAGCAGGTGCAGGCCGCCAGTCCGGCCCTGATTCTCCTCGACCTGATGATGCCCGAGCTGGACGGCTTCGGGTTCCTCGACGGGCTGCGATCGATGCCGGCAACCGCGGTGCCGCCGGTCGTGGTCATCACGGCCAAGGAACTGAGCGATGCCGACCGGCGGCGCCTCAACGGCGGCGTGTCACGCGTGCTCCAGAAGGGCACGCGCAGTGGCGACGAGCTGGTGCGTGAAGTTCGGCAACTCATCGCGGCGCACGCAGGATCCGCCGGATGACGACCGCCCGGTTCGCCGATGGCGCCGAACCCGGCACGCTGCGCTCCGCGCTGCTCCGGCTCAGCACGCGCATTGCGGAATCGGCGGATGAGGAGAACATCTGCCGCGGGGTGGCGGAAGGCCTCCTCAATCCCGTCTTTCTCTTCGATGGCGTGGGAGTGTATCTGGCGGGGAGCCAGGCATTCGAACCCGCCCTGCGCGCGAGCGCGGGGCACTTCGACCCCGCCAGCGCGGCGGTGTCGGAACTCCGGCTGCCGCTGCGCGTGGACGAAAACGCCATCGGCGAACTGGTCGTGCAGCGAAGCGGGAGCGGCGCATTCAACCAGGGTGACATCGAGATTCTGGCCGCGGCCGCCACGCAGGCAAGCATCGCCATCGGCCGCGTGCGCCTGCTCGCCGCCGAGCGCGGCCGGCTCTCCGAGCAGCGCGCCCTGCTCGACACGCTGGCCGACCTGTCGGGCGAACTCCAGCTCGAGAGCCTCCTCGACGCGGTGCTCAACCGGGCCGTCGCCTTGCTCGGCGTGACCGGAGGAGAACTCGCCGTCTTCGATGAAGCGCGAGATGATCTGGTCATCGTCGCCGCCCGGGGCATTGGGCGTTCCTCGATCGGGACGCGCATGCGTCGTGGCGAAGGAGGCATGGGTTACGTGGCCACGAGCCACGAACCACTGATCATCCCCAACTACCAGCAGTGGGACGGCCGGTCACAGCAGTACGGCCAGAGCACCATTCAGGCCGTCGCGGTGGTTCCGCTCCTCATCGGATCGCGCCTCGTCGGCGCCATTGCCGCCGTTCATTCCGATCCGGATCGCAAGCTCGGCGAATCAGACCTGCGCCTGTTGAACCTGTTCGCCGCGCAGGCCGCCATCGCCATCGAGAATGCGCGGCTCTACACCGCCGAGCGCGAGCGCGCCACCGAACAGCAGGCGCTGCTCGACACCCTGGCCGACCTGTCGGGCGAACTCGAGCTGTCACGACTGCTGACGGCGGTCCTCGAGCGCGCCACCGCCTTGCTCGAGGTCACCGGCGGCGAGCTCGCCATTTTCGACGACGCGACGAAGGAACTGGTGATCCTGGCCAGCAACCTGCCCGACAGCAACGTGGGGACGCGCATGCGGCTCGGCGAAGGCGCCATGGGACACGTTGCCGAGACGCTCGAGCCGCTGATCATTCCCCGGTATCAGGAATGGGAGGGCCGCTCCGACCGGTACACCGACCACGCCATCCAGTCGGTAATGGCGGCCCCGCTGCTCATCGGGAACCGCCTCGTGGGTGCCATCGCCAGCGTCCACGCCGACCCGAGCCGGCACTTCGGCCCGCGGGAACTCCGTCGCCTGCGCATGTTCGCGCCGCAGGCCGCCATCGCCATCGAGAATGCCCGCCTCTTCACGGCGGAACACCGCCGCGCCGAAGAGCAGACGGCGCTGCTCGACACCCTGTCCGACCTCGCGGGCGAGCTCGAACTCTCCAAGGCGCTCGAGCGCGTGCTCGCGCGTGCCGTCTCCCTGCTTGGCGTCACCGGTGGCGAGCTGGCCACCTGGGATGAATCGCGGAGGGAACTCGTGCTCGTCGCCAGCCTCAACATGGGCGGCAGCGCCGTCGGCGCGAGAATGGCGGCGGGCGAGGGCGCCATGGGGCAGGTGGCCGAAACCCACGAAGCGCTCATCATTCCGCACTATCAGGAGTGGGCCGGCCGGTCCGAGCAGTACACCCAGTCCACGGTGCAGTCGGTGATGGTGGCGCCGCTCCTCATCGGGGCCCGACTCGTCGGCGCCATCGCCAGCGTGCACTCCGATCCGAACCGCATCTTCGGCCCCGCCGACCTGCGCCTGCTGCAGCTCTTCGCGCCGCAGGCGGCCATCGCCATCGAGAATGCCCGCCTGTTCGACTCGGCCCAGCGTCACTACGAGGTCCTGGTCCGCAACAATCCCGTGGCGATCGTCAACGTCGACATGGACGGCGCCATCACCTCCTGCAATCCCGCGTTCGAAGCCCTGTATGGCTATGCCGAACAGGAACTGCTCGGGCGCAACCTCGACGACCTGCTCGCGCCTGAGCAGTCGCTGCAGGAGGCACGGGCCTACACGCGGCAGACGGCGGCCGGCCACAAGGCCACCGGCACCGGACAGCGGCGATGCAAGGACGGGCGGCTCGTGGACGTGGAGCTGCTGAGCGTCCCCGTGATCGTGGCCGGCGAGATGGTGGGCACGATGGCGATGTACCACGACATCACGGAACTGCTGAAGGCACGCCGCGATGCCGAGACCGCCAACACGGCCAAGAGCCAGTTCCTCGCCGGCATGAGCCATGAGCTGCGCACGCCGCTGAATGCCATCATCGGCTACAGCGAGATGGTGGAAGAGGAACTGCGCGACCGGGGAGGCGACCCGCTCGTCAGCGACGTCCAGAAGGTCCAGGCGGCAGGCCGCCACCTGCTGTCGCTCATCAACGACGTGCTCGACCTGTCCAAGATCGAGGCGGGAAAGATGGAGCTGATCACCGAGGACTTTGCGGTCTCCTCGGTCGTGCACGACGTGGCGACCACCATGCGTCCAATCGTCGATCGCAATGCCAACACGCTCGTGCTGGACGTCGCCGATGACGTGGGCGAGATGCACTCGGACGCCACTCGGCTGCGGCAGGTCCTGCTGAACCTGCTGTCGAACGCCTGCAAGTTCACCGACAAGGGGACAATTCGCCTTCGGGTGCGCCGAACGGCCGAGGCAGCCGTGGTATTCGAGGTGCGCGACACCGGCATCGGCATGACGCCGGAGCAGCGGGCACGGCTCTTCGAGGCCTTCACGCAGGCCGAGGCGTCCACGTCCCGGCGCTTCGGCGGCACAGGACTCGGCCTCACCATCAGCCGCCATTTCTGCCGGATGATGGGCGGCGACATCTCGGTCACGAGCACGGCCGGTGCCGGCTCGACGTTCACCGTCCAGCTCCCCGCGGTGCTCGGGAATGCGCGAGCCGCCATGGACGACGACGGGCCCGTCGTGGCCCCAGCCGAGAATGCACCGTGCATCCTCGTAATCGACGACGATGCCGCGGCGCGCACGCTCTTGCGCCGGCACCTGTCCAAGGCTGGATACCGGGTGGAGGAGGCGGCCGATGGGCACGCCGGCCTCGAACGCGCCAGCGCGCTGCGCCCGGACCTCATCACGCTGGATGTGATGATGCCCGGCATGGACGGATGGGCCGTGCTCGCCGCACTCAAGGCCGATCCGGTGCTCGCCGTAATACCGGTGGTCATGGCGACCATTCTCGACGAGCAGCACATGGGGTCGGCGCTCGGGGCCGCGGACTACCTCACCAAGCCGATTGATCGCCGTCGCCTGCTCACCTCGGTCGACCGGCTCGCGATTCGGACGCCCGACGCGGATATTCTCGTTGTTGATGATGACGACGGCGCGCGAAAGCTCCTGCGTCGTGCGCTCGAGCGAGGGGGCTGGCCGGTCCGGGAAGCCGAGAACGGCCGCAAGGGGCTGGAGCAGGTGCGCGCACGCACGCCGGCACTGGTGCTGCTCGATCTGCTGATGCCCGAAATGGACGGGTTCGAGTTTCTCGAGGGGCTGCGGCAGGGCAACGGCCAGTCCGGGCCGCCGGTCATCGTGATCACGGCCAAGGTGCTGACGGGCGAGGATCGCAAGCGGCTCAACGGCGGCGTCGAGACCATCATGCAGAAGGGCGAACACGGGCCGGCCGAACTGCTGCGGGAAATCGGCGCCCTCGTCGCGTCGAGGGACGGCGCACGGTAATCGCGACACAAGGGTCGAATGACCGGGGGAGAGCGCGGCATGGCCAGGATACTGCTTGTCGAAGACAACGAGATGAACCGCGACATGCTGTCGCGCCGGCTGGAACGCCGGGGATACGAGGTCGCCATCGCGGTCGACGGCCGTGAGGGCGTCGCGATGGCGACCGCCGGCGGCTACGATCTCGTGCTCATGGACATGAGCTTGCCGGAGGTGGACGGCTGGGAGGCCACGCGCCAGCTGCGCGCCGCGGCCGGCACCAGGAACCTCCCGATCATCGCCCTCACGGCGCACGCCATGGCCGGTGACCGCGAGAAGGCCATCGAGGCGGGGGCCAACGACTACGACACCAAGCCCATAGACCTGGCCCGGTTGCTCGAGAAGATCGAGACGCAGCTGAAGCCGAAGGCATGACGGACGGACCTGCGTCGCGCGCCATCTCTCCCGCGGCCGCCGGCGAACTGCGGCACGAACTTCGCACCCCGGTGAACCACGTGCTCGGCTACGCCGAGATGCTGCGCGAGGATGCGGCAGACGGCTCCGCCGACGCCGACCTCATAGACCGCATCATCGCCGTGGCCCGCGAAGTGCTGCCACGCATCAATGCAGCGCTGCCCCCGACCGGCGTGGCCACGCACGATGACCTCACGCGCCTGCTGCACGAACTGAAAGACCCGCAGGCGCGGCTGCTGGCAGCCACGTCGGCGCTCGCCGGCGGCGATCGCGACCCGCAGTTTCTCACCGACATCGAGCGCATCGCGCAGGCCGCGCGCCGGCTGACGGCGGTGCCGGTTCCGCCGTCGCAAGCCGAACACCGCGACACGCGGACACCGACCGCCGCCCCGGCCGCCGTGGAGTCGCGCGCCGCCACCCCAGTCGCCACCAGCGAGTCCGCCGCCTCCAAGGGACGCATCCTCATCGTGGACGACGTCGAGGAGAACCGCACCGTCCTCGCCCGGCGGCTCACGCGCGAAGGCTACGCCGTGGACAGCGTCGCCAACGGCGAGGAGGCCGTGCGCCGCGTGGCCCAGGGCATGTTCGACCTCGTGCTCCTCGACGTGCTGATGCCCGGCATGGACGGATTCGCCGTGCTCGAGCAGATCAAGGGCAGCGCCGCCACGCGCAGCATCCCGGTCATCATGATCTCGGCCCTCGACGACCTCTCGAGCGTGGTGCGGTGCATCGAGCACGGCGCCGAGGACTATCTGGCCAAGCCATTCGATCCCGTGCTGCTCCGCGCCCGCATCGGCGCGTCGCTCGAGAAGAAGCGCTGGCACGACCGCGAGGCCGACTACCTGCGCCAAGTCACGCGCGTCATCGAGGCGGCGGGCGCGGTGGAGCACGGGACCTACCGCCCCGGCACGCTCACGGCTATCACCGGCCGCGATGACGAACTCGGGCGCCTCGCGCGCGTCTTCGACACCATGGCCGCCGGCGTCCGTGACCGCGAAACCCGACTGCGCGAGCAACTGCGCGAGCTGCGGTCCGACGTCTCGATCGCGACCACCGAATTCGAGGCGATGCACACGCCGGCGGTGGCCGGCACCGACACGCTCGCCGTTGGTGCCCTCCTCGGCGGGCGATACGAGATCCTCGGCGTCATCGGGACCGGCGGCATGGGCGTGGTGTACCGGGCGCGCGATCGCGAGCTCCAGGAGGACGTCGCCGTCAAGACCATCCGGCGGGAACTGCTCACCGGCGACGAAGTGCTCGCGGAGCGCTTCAAGTCGGAGATCCGCCTGGCCCGCCGCATCTCCCATCGCAACGTCGTGCGCACCCACGACCTCGGCGACGCCGATGGGGCGATGTTCGTCACCATGGAGCTCGTGCAGGGCATCACCGTCCGCGAACTGCTCGTCACGCGCGGCAAGCTCGGCGTCGCCAGCACCCTGGCGCTCGTGCGGCAGTTCGCGGACGCGCTGGCCGTCGCGCATGACGCCGGCGTCATCCACCGCGACGTGAAGCCCGAGAACGCGCTCATCGACGGCGACGGCGTGCTGAAGGTCATGGACTTCGGCATCGCGCGACTCGCCGAGGCGACGTCGTCACGTACCCAGAGCGGCATGATCGTCGGTACTCCGGCCTACATGGCGCCCGAGCAGCTCGTGGGCGAGGAAGTCGATGCGCGGGCCGACCTCTACTCGCTCGGCGTGGTCATGTACGAGTGCCTCACCGGCCGCGCGCCCTTCCAGGCGCCCTCGACGGTGGCGCTCATTGCGCGCGTCCTCACCACCGAGGCCGCACCGCCGGCCCGCGACAATCCCGATGTCCCGCCGGCGCTGTCTGCCCTCACCATGCGGCTGCTCGCCAAGTCGCCGGCCGAGCGCCCCGGCAGCGCCGCCATGCTGATCGAATTGCTCGCGGAACTCGGCTAGCCTGGCCCGCCGGGGGCCCGCGGGGGGCCCGCGGGGGGGGGGCCGCGGGGGGCGCGCGGGGGGCGCGGGGCGCAGCGTCCCGCTATCTTGTGTCATCAGCCCCGACCGCTGCGCTCACGCACGGATCCGTTTTCGGTCAGGGTATCCAAGCTAAGGAGTGGCCGTTGGCACAACGCAACTACGGGTTTGAGAAGCGCCAGAAGGAGCTCGCGCGCAAGCAGAAGAAGGAAGAGAAGAAGCGCCAGCGTGCGCAGGACCGCATCGACAATCCGGGCGACGGCGTCATTACCGAGCCGCTCACCGGGCCGTACGTGGCGCCGGGCGAAGACCCGCTCGACCCACCGCCGCCCGCCGCCGAGTAACCCAGCGCCCGCTCAGTCGACGATGAAGAGGCGCGCACCGCCGGGCGCCACCGACTTGTGCGGCATCGCCCCGTCGGCCACTTCGTAGCTCACGCCAGGCGTCAGCACCACCACGCGGCCATCGCGCAGGTGTGTATGCAGTTCGCCGGCCACGCACAGCAGGATGTGCCCCTTCTCGCACCAGTGGTCGGCCACGTAGCCGGGCGAGTAGTCCACCATGCGCACGCGGATGTCCCCGTGCTGCTTGGTCCGCCAGAGGGCCACGCCCGACTCCCCCGGGTGTTCGGTGGGCGCAATGTCGTCCCAGAAGGTCGACTGGAACGGAATTCCGGTGAGCTTCATGCGAGGCGGTCCTCACGGGATCCAGCGGGGAGTTGCGGAAGTGTGCCATGCAGCAGCGACCAGGCACCTTGAACTTCCCCGCCGTCGACTGCGCTCGCAAGCCGCCCTCGGAGGGTGTGGCCGCGATGGCGCGAACGTGAAGCCGACGCCGTCGTGGCTCCCAGCTCGCCAGGCCCCGAACAATTGGCCCCTTCGCGGGTAACTGACCTATACTGTATGTGGGGTACTCGACCACGCTGGAGGTAACCCATGAATGCGTCTCGCATCGTGCGTCTGGCGCTGGCGTTGGCTGGCGCAACGTTGGTTGGTCGGAACGCCTCGGCTCAGGAGGGATCCGGCGACGGGTACCTCTTCGGCGCACCGCACGGCAGTGTCGCGTTCCGCGCCGGCTATGCCGCCCCGCGGGCCGGCAGCGACCTCTTCTCGTTCGTGACCAACGAACTCTCCCTGCGGCGCGCCGACTTCGGCGCGTTCAGCGCCGGGGCCGATGTCGCCCTGCGCCTGCGTCCGCAGCTGGACCTCGTCCTGAGCGCCGATCTCGACGGCATGAACAAGAAGTCCGATTTCCGCGAGTGGCAGGACGACTCGGGCAATCCCATCGAGCAGACGACGTCGTTTGCCCGGCAGTCATTCGCCGCGAACATCCGCTACTACCTGCGTCCGACCGGTCGATCGCTCGGGCGATTTGCCTGGGTCCCGGCCCTGTACGCCCCATGGGTGAGCGCCGGGGTGGGGCGCACGCACTACCGATTTCACCAACAGGGTGACTTCGTCGACTTCGCAAATGGCAACGCGGTCTTTCCCGACGAGTTCTCCTCATCCGCGTGGGGCATGACGCCTCAGGTGGCGGCCGGACTCGACTGGAACGTCACCCCGCGCTTCTTCCTGACCACGCAGGCAAAATACCTCTGGGGAAAAGCCGACCTCGGCGTCGACTTCTCCGGATTCTCCCCAATCGATCTCTCGGGCCTCGGCCTGACGGGTGGATTGGCCATCAGGTTCTGAGGACACTGACCATGAAATTGACGACCAGGCTAGTTGTCTTGCTCGGCATCGCGACGCTCTCGCTGCCGGGCCCGCTCCAGGCGCAGCGCGCCGACCCTCGCTGGCAGGCGTTCATCGGCTGCTGGGCGCCCGCGTCCAGTCCCGACGCGCAGGTCCGGATGGTGGGAGTGTCCACGCGCGTCTGCGTCGTGCCCGCGCAGGGCACCTCCGCGGTCGACATTATCTCCATCAGCGCTGGCACGGTGGTGGATCGCGTGCACGTGGACGCCGATCTGCAGCCGCACCCCGTGACCCGCGACGGCTGCACCGGCACCGAGACCGCGGGATGGTCGGAGTCCGGTACCCGCGTCTACACCAGCTCCGCGCTGAAGTGTGTCGGCGGTATCACGCGCAACGGCACGGGCGTGCTCTCGCTGACGGAGCGCTACCAGTGGCTCGACGTGCGCAGCGTGACCACCGGAAAGTCATCGGGCATTTCGGTCGGCCGCTTCGCCTCACTCGCCGCCAACGACAGCACCGGCATCCCAGCCGACGTGTGGCACGCCGTGCCCGCGATCTCGGCGGGCTTCGAGGCCGCGACGCTCGCCGCCTCGGCGCCGCTCACCCTGGCCGACATCGCCGACGTGGCCACCAGCGGCGTGGAGAGCGGCGTCGCCTCGGCGTGGCTGATGGAGCGCACCCGCGGCCTGATACTCGCCGTGGACGGCAAGCAGCTCGCCACGCTCGCCGACCAGGGGGTCCCGCCGTCGGTCATTGACGTCGTGGTGGCTATTTCGCACCCGGCCAGGTTCGCACTCAACCCGAACGGCAACGCCCCGATCCGTGCGGGCGACCCCGCCCTGACGCGCTCCGCCCGGACATCTGGCACCTATTCGTCCCCAAACATGTCCTCGTTGGGATACTACGGCTATTCACCCTACGATTATTACTACGGCTATGGTTACGGCGGCCTCTACTCGCTGTACGGCTACGGGTACGGTGGGGCCTACGGGTACGGCCGCTATGGCGGCTACTCGCCGTATGGCGGCTCCTACTACACGGGCACCCAGCCAGTCGTGGTGGTCATTCGCGACAGCGGAAACAGCGCCCCGTCGCACGGCCGCGTCGTGAATGGCCAGGGCTACACCAGCGGAAGCCAGGGCACCGATCGTCCGGCCTCCCGCGGCGGCTCGACGGCCGTGACCAGCGGCGGAAGCAGCGGCTCCAGCTCATCTGGCAGCTCCAGCTCGAGCGCCGGCAGTTCCAGCGGTTCGAGCAGCTCCAGCGGCAGCGGCCGGACCGCGGTGAAGAAGCCCTAGCGCCGCAGCGACTTCGAGGCGCCGGCGCCGTTCAGCGGCGAACAGCCATGGTGTCGGCAAGGAAGGCCCGGAGGGCGACGACCGTCGTCCCCGGGCCTTCCTCATGCGGCACATGCCCGAGCGCATCGAACATCACCACGCGGCTGCCCGCGATGTCGCGCGCGAAGCGACGCGCATTCTCCGGCGGAATCAGCCGGTCGCGCCCGCCCCAGAGAATCAGCGTCGGCTGCCTGATGGTACGCACGAGCAGTGTGTCCGGGTCGGCACGGAGCTGCGCGAAGCGCGCCACCAGCGCCGCGCGATTGCCCGCGCGACGCGTGAGGTCGTAGTACCGGTCAATCAGCGCTGGTGTGACCTTCGACGGGTCGCCGAAGACGTTCCGCACGCTCGACGCCACCACGGCCCGCGGCAGGATCTGCCGCACGAGATGCTTCACCACCGGCATGCGCGCCAGGCGAAAACCGATCGGCTCCGACGCGGCCGTGAACGGATAGCCGGCGGCGTCCACCAGCACGAGTCGCTGCACCCGGTCCGGCTGCATTGCCGCCACGCGCCAGGCAATCCACCCGCCCAGCGAGTTGCCGCCGAGCACGACGCGCCGGACGCGGAGCGTGTCGAGCACGTCCTCGACGAAGCGCACGTACGCCTCGATGCGATAGTCGCCGTCCGGCGACGGTCCGGTGAGCCCGAAGCTCGGCAGGTCGAACCGGATCACTCGGCGCGTCGCCGTCAGGGAATCGGCCCAGCCATCCCACGTGTGCAGACTCGACGAGGTGCCGTGCAGCAGCACGATCGGCACCGAGTCGTCGCGCGGCCCCTCGTCGCGCAGGTGCACCTGCATGCCGTCAATGGCCATGAACTGCGACGGCGACGACGCCCAGCGGGCCTTCAGGGAGTCCGCGGACACGTCGGGCGCCCAGAACGTGACACTCACCACGAGCACCCCGGCAGCGGCGAGCGTCACGATCCCCAGCAGCGCACGGCGCAGCATCTCAGCGCACCGCGAGCCAGTGGTCCGCAACGTCAGCCACCTGCGCCGCGTGCCGAGCATCGTGATGCGCAATCAGTTCCACCCAGGCACGCATCGTCAGCGGACCGAGGAACGGATGCGGCGCCATCGCCCCGTCGAGTACCGCCGAATCCGCCGACCGGAACGCCAGCCGCAGCGCGGCCCCCGACGCGGCGAGCTGCGTCATCGCCTCGTCCGGTGTGAGCGCCCCCGTCGGCCGCACGCGCTCTGGCGCCTCGAGCTTCGCGCCGCGCACGCGCACGGCCGCCGCCCGCGCCGGCGTCAGCTGCCCCTCGGCGATTTCCGCGGCCGTGGCCGTCCGCCCCTCACCAGCGCGCTTGCCGATGGTCCACGCCACCCAGCCTTCCACCCGGGCCACGTGCTCCACGATCTCCGCCGCCGACCACTGCCCCTCCGCCACTCGCGCACCGCGATGCGCCGCCGGCACGCGTTCCACCTGCGCCAGCAGGTTGGCGCGCTCCGCGTCGAGCAGCGCAACCACCGCGTCGGCCGGCATGGATGTCGCCGTCACGCCGCACGCTCCTCGGTGATCGCCAGCAGGTGCTGCTCGCAGTCGCGGAAGAAGGCCATCCAGATCTCCGTCGCGCCCATCGTACCGATCATGTGCGGCGGCTCGTCGAACTCCACGCCGCGCGACGCAAGGTCCGCGTGCGCCAGGTCGATGTTCGCCACCTTGAAGTAGAGGATCGAAGCCGGATGGTCGTGTTCGTCCTGCTCCGGCGTCGTCATCATCAGGCGCACGTCGCCCATCGCGAAGAACGCCATGCCGCCCGTCTCGAACTGCAGCGGCAGCTGGATCACGTCCTGATAGTACGCCACCGCCCTCGGCAGGTCCCGGAACGTCACCGCCACCTGCGCCAGCGCTCCCAGTCCAGTCGTCATCACGCATCCCCTTGGAGGGTTGGGTCCGTCGTTTCGTGCTCTCCCTGCGGGACGGCCGCACGCCCAGCGCCCCGGTCACGGCGAGCATCTGCCACATGCTCGGCGGCGGTCCAAAGATGTCAAACGGACCTTCATCCTCGCACGATTGAGGATCCCGCGCAACGTCGCGGCTCTCTTGTGCGACGAACCCCTCCGGACACCTGGCCCGAAGGGGTTCGTCGCGAGCCAGGCTCCGCGGACGTTAGGGCAGCGGGAATCCGCCCTTGACCCCAGAAATCAGGTTGGCAATTACGATGTTCGGGTTATTGTCCCGCTCGCGGTCCGGCAGCGGCATGCAGACGGTGTTGCCGTACACGCCACCGAACCGGTACGCCGTCCCCGGCGCCGGCACGAGCGCCAGGTTGAACCGTTCCACGTCGAACATGCGGAAGCCCTCCACGAACAGCGCCCGCTGCCGCTCGCCGATGAGCAGATTCGTGATCGACGTCGCGTCCGTGGCGCCGGCATAGGGTTTCAGCGCCGGTGTCGTCGCCGCCCGCAACGTATTGACGATGGTCACCGCGCTGGCGCCGCCCTGCGCTTCGGCGAGAATCAACTGCGCCTCGTCGTACCGCGCGATCGGCTGCGGGATCGCCTGCCCCGCGGCCAGCGACGCCGCATTGTATTTGGTCGGCACGAACTTGTCGGACACGCCATCCGAGGCCTTGCCCGACACTTGCACGACCGTAGAGCGCGGGTCGGTGTCTCCCTGCTCGGTCTTGAGGCCGCGCGCCGCCACTTCGACGGTCGTGTTGGTGCTTTGCACGATCGCCTGGTACACGTGGCTGTACCGCCGCGAGTTGCCGGCGTCCATGGCCGCGTTGAAGACGAATCCCTTCGGCACCACCTGCGCATCCGCCGCCGCACCCGTGAGATTGTGCTGGTACAGGCGCACGCGCGCCCGCCCCACGTACGCAGCATTCAGGTAGCTCGAGAGCGCCGTGACTCCCGTGGCTGCGGTGATGGCATCGGTGAAGCGTTTCTCGGCCAGCGCGAACATCCCCTTCTGGTCCACGAGCGGTCCGAGGTCGAACGCCGCCTGGCACATCGACATCCCGAGCGTGGCGTACGCGAAGCCCGCATACACGTTCGCTTGCACCAGCAACGCGATGCGATTGGCTACCTGCGCGTCGCTCCAGCCGCCCAGCTTCGTCACCGCCTGGTCGGCCTCCCAGCGCGCGGTCGACATCGGCGTGTACACGGCCTGGGAACTCGTGCAGCCGGCAGTGCCGTAGCTCCCCGACGTGAATCCGTCGTCGCGCCGGTCCATCTGCCAGTTGGCCGCCGTGAGCGTGGCATCCTGTAGTTCGTCGCTGGCGATGCCTGTCGCCAGCACCCAGCCCCCGAACGCGCATTCGAAGTCACCGATGGCGCTGTTCACCATGAGCGCGGCGTTGGCGGGATTATCGAAGACGGTGGCGGTGACGCTGTTCGGCGCCTTCACGTCCAGCAGGCGCCCTGTGTCGCATGCCACCACGAAGGCAGCCGCGGCCAGAAGTGCCGCCGCCTGCCAGAGTGCAGCGGCGGGCCGGCCGGCGCGGCGCGAGGTCCGAGGCTTTGTCTTGGTATTGGTCATGGTCGCCTCAGTACGAAAGCCGAATGGTGAGATTCGCGGATGCGAGCGTGGGGTACTCGGCCTGGCTGAGCGCAATGCTGCCGCTCTGGCCGCCGAGGCTGTTTTCCGGGTCGAGGCCGCGGTATGTCGTCCAGGTGTGCAGGTTGCGCAGGCTGAACGTCGCCGAGAGGCCGCTCGAGCCGAGGTACTGGCGGGCCAGCTTCGCCGG
Organism: Gemmatimonadales bacterium; assembly: GCA_038208045.1. Classification (GTDB taxonomy): domain Bacteria; phylum Gemmatimonadota; class Gemmatimonadetes; order Gemmatimonadales; family Gemmatimonadaceae; genus PNKL01. The sequence goes on from JBBQZD010000012.1 coordinate 23,924, forward strand.
CGCGTCGTACGACAGCGAGACCTCCCGCAGCTTCCAGAAATTCGCGTCCTTGATGAAGTAGTCGCGCAGCGTGCCGGAATTCTGCACCACGGCCACGACGGCGGGGTCGTATGTACCCGGCCACACCGCCTCGGGGCACGTCGCGTTGAGCTGGCATCGGATGCGCAAGTTGTTGTCGAGCTTGCGGAAGCCGGCCTGGAAGTCCGCCAGCACGTGAAGCCTGAACATCCGGTAGCGGAACGTGTTCCCCACCGATCCTTCGGTCGTCGGGATCGAGTGTCCCATGTACAGCAGCGGCGCTTGCACGCTCGTGGTGCCCGGAATGAAGCACGGCATCGTACCGCCCTTCCCATCGGCGCAGACGGGATCGATGGCCTTGCGCGTCGCCGGGTCGTACGTCGCGCTCACGACCTCGTACGTGAACAGGTCGAACGGGGAATACCCGATCTTGTGTGCCACCGGCGGCGCGGTGCCGATGACGATCATTGTGTCGCCCTTGGCGCCGCTGAGCTTGATGATCTCCGACTTGTTGCCGCCGATGTTGAATTGCACGTCCCAGCCGTAGGTCGGCTGGTTGAACACTTGCCCCTTGAGCGCCAGTTCGATGCCGCGCTTGTTGATCTGGCCGGCGTTCACGAACTGCGTGCTGGAGCCAAAGCCCGTCGAGGGCGCCACCGACTTGGACAGGATGGCATCGTGCGAGATGTCGCTGTAGTACGTGAAGTCCACACCGATGCGGTCATTCCACAGCCCTGCCTCGAAGCCCGCTTCGAGTCCCGTCACGCGTTCGGGCTTGAGGGTCTCGTTGCCGAACGACCCGGGCGTCAGCACCGTTGCCGAACCCGGACCCGCCACCGGCGAGAACGTACGGAGCGCCGTATTGGTGCCCGGCTGCTGGCCCGAGCCGCCGTACTCAAGGCGGAAGCGCAGGTCCTCCACGAGCTTCGGGATGAACGCCCGCGCCCATGGATCCTCGCTCGCCACCCAGGACAGGCTCAGCTTCGGGTAGTGGACCCAGCTCGCCTTGCTGCCGAACGCGCTGTTGTTGTCGATGCGCAGCGCCCCGGTGACGAACAGGCGTTCGTTCAGGGCCAACTCCTCCTGGCCGTAGAACCCGAGCGTGTTGTTGGCCGTCGAATTGGAGGTTGGCGTACCCTTGACGCCCGTGGCCGTGATGGTCGACAGGCCGGGGGTCGGGAACTTCGTCCCCGACGCAAACAGGCTCACACCCTGATTGGTGTAGTACTGCACGCCGAAGCTCGTCTTCGAACGCAGGTTCGGCCGCAGGCTGTACCGGATAGAGCTCGAATAATCGTACGTGTTGAACGTCGTCTGCTGCGTCGTCACCGAGCGCGACCCGTCGAACGACGTGCCCATGAAGAAGACGATGACCGAATCCGTCTGATACGGCGTGTATCCGTGGATGTCCTCGAGCGTGTAGTCCGTGCCGATGAGCAGCCGGTTGGACAGCCACGTGAACGGCTCGTACTTGACGTTCAGGCTGCCGGTGAAACGCCGCACATCCTGCCACGAGAGCGACGCATTGTAGACCTCCGGCGGACTGGTGTACGCACCACGCGACCAGCCGCAGCCGCGCGTCGTGTTCTTCGTGTAGGCGCAGTACTCGAGCGTGCGCGTCGGGCGCGAATACTCCGAGGCCCACAGGACACCGCCGCCCGAGCCCTCGGTCGCCAGGTTCGTGTGGCTTGTGACGTAGCCCACGCTCGACTCGAGCGAGAACTGGCTGTTGGGCACCACGCTCAGGTTGGTGCGCGCGCTCTTCGACGTGCGCGAGTTCTGCGTCGTGATGCCTTCAGCGGCACTCATGTCACCCGCGGCATAGTACCGGTACGTCCCCGTGCCGCCGCTGACGCTGGCTGAGTACGTCGAGCTCGGCCCATTCTTGAAGAGCGGCGTGCCGCGCGCCGCCTCGGTGGTCGGCAGGTGCACCGACCAGACCGTGGAGTCCGCCGGATTGTACCAGTAGTTGACGGGAATGCGCTTGTCGGAATCCTGAAACCACTGGTTGCCCTGCTTCATGGTGAACGTGTACTTGGTAGCCCCCGCCGCACCGCGCTTGGTGAGGATGTTGATCACGCCCCGCGCCGCCTCGGTGCCGTACAGCGTGGCCGCCGCCGGACCCTTGAGCACTTCGATGCTCTCGATCTGTTCAGGATCGAAGTCGTTGAGGCGGGCGACCTGACCGGTCAACGCGTTGTCCACGCGGATGCCGTCCACATACACCAGCGGCGTGCTCGAGAGCGAGAACGTGCCGATGCCGCGAATGCGCACCTGCGCGCCAGCGCCAATCTGCCCCGAGGTCTGGATGACCGTGACACCCGGGGCCCGGCCATTGAGCAGTGCCTCGATGTTGGGAACGGCGGTCTGCGCCATCACGTCGGATACCTTCACGGGAGTGACCGATGTGCCAAGCTCGCGCTTCTGCGCGCCGCCCGCCGTGCCGGTCACTACCATCGTGTTCAGCTCGAGCGCCCGCTCCTGCATCAGGATGCGGACGGCGAGGTCGCCGACTCGCACGGTGTCGGTCGCCTGCCGGTAGCCGATGGCGCGCACGTTCAGGATGACCGTCATACCGGAGAGCCCGGTGATCCGGAACTTGCCCATGCCATCGGAGACGGCGCCCTTGCCGGCCACACCCGTGACGACCACCTGTGCGCCGGAAAGCGCGCGCTGCGAGCCCTCCACGACGACAGTCCCCGTGACGACGCCCTCCTGCGCACGCATCGCTTGCGGCGCGATGAACGCGAGGGCCAGTGAAACTGCACCCAGCTTCCATGTCATGCGCAACCTCCGTCGAACTGCGGGGTGGGGTATCGCACCTGCATCAATGTCCGGCAACTGCCGGACCGTACGCGAGGACAAGCCCTAACGTTGGGGTGCCCCGGTGCCGACTGCCAGCAGGGTTGACAGGCACCCATGGCCCCCGAACTTAGGCACATGACCAATCGCCTCGTTCCTCTCTGTGCGCTCGCCCTCGCCGCTGGCTGCCATCAACCCCCGCTAGCGGCTGGTCTGCCGGCACCGGTCCTGACGCGCGCCGCCCTGCGGGCCAGCATCGATTCGCTCGTCGCCGATCCGATGTTCCGCAACTCGCACCTCGGCCTCCTCGTCGTCGAGCCGATCACGGGCGACACCCTCTATTCGCTCAATGCGGGCAAGCTGTTCATGCCCGCCTCGAACCAGAAACTCCTCACCGGCTCCACCGCATTGGTGCAGCTCGGCGCGGACTTCCGGTTCACGACGGCCTTCCTCTCCGCAGCGCCAGTCACCGATGGCGTGCTGCGCGGTGACCTCGTCGTCGCCGGGCGCGGCGACCCGTCGGTGAGCGACGCAATGATGAAGGACGCCATGATCCCGCTCCGCGCAGCCGCCGAGTCGCTGTACGCTCGCGGCATCCGCGAGATCGGAGGGTCCATCGTCAAGGGCGGAAACGCCTTCGCCGACACCACGATAGGCGACTGGGACTGGGGCAACCTCGAGACGACATCGGGGGCTGCCATCGACGAGTTGATGTTCAACGAGGGAATCGCACGTATTACGGTCTACGGCGGCGACAAGCCCGGCGATCCGGTGCGCGTGGTCACGGCGCCGGCACGGACCTCGCCGAGCGTTGTCGCCGAGTTCGTCACCACCGACCCGGCCACCATGCCGGCGGCTCCCGTGCGCCCAGGGGCCCCGGTTGCGGGGGGCCGGCCCGGATCACGAAGCGGCGTAGTGCGCGGCACCACCGCCCTGCGTGGTCCGTGGCCCGTCGTGCACCTGAGGGGTTGGGTGGCGCCGCGTGACAGCGTGCGCGCGCAGGTCGCCATCCGCGAGCCGGCCAGTGCGTGGCTCCTGGCCTTCGCCGAGGCGCTCGCCGACCGCGGCATCACGGTGCGGGGCGGCATCGTCCGCACACCCGACGCGTCGCTGGCCGGGCTTCCTGTGCTCTTCACCCTCCAGTCGCCGACGCTCCGGGAGGTGCTGCCCAAGTTCCTCAAGCCGTCGCAGAACCAGATCGGCGAGATTCTCCTGCGCACGCTCGGCCTCGAGCGGGCCGGCCACGGCTCGGCCGACAGCGGACGTCGTGTGGTCGAGCGGCAGATGTATGCCTTCGGCGCCGACTCCGACGGCGTGGTGGTGCGCGACGGTAGCGGCCTCTCGCGGCACGACTACGTCACGCCGGAGACGATCGTGCGAATCCTCGACGCCATGCGCCAGCGCGATGACTTCAAGGTCTTCTACGACGCGCTGCCAATCGGCGGCGTGGACGGCACGATCGCCAACCGGATGAAGAACACGCCGGCGCAGGGCAACGTGCACGCCAAGACCGGCACCGTGGACCGGTCGCACGCGCTGTCGGGTTACGTCACGACGGCCGACGGCAAGCTCTTGCTGTTCTCGTTCCAGCACAACAACTACACGACCAGCAACCAGCAGGTCGAACGCGTGCAGGACTGGATCGCCGCACAGCTCGCCGGGCATCCGTTCCTCAAGCGGTAGCGGCGCTCACCGAGCGTACGAAGAGCCGGCGCGAACACCGCGCCGGCCCGTTCGCGTGCCAGCAGCTACTTCGCCGCCTTCGCCGCCGCCACAATCTCCTGAATCCGCGCCACGAGCGTGGGCACGTGGTACGGCACGCCGGCGGCGATCGTCCACTCGATCCCGGCGCGCACTGCCTGGCCATCCTTCAGCTGCACCTGGTTGGTGGCATACAGCACCTTGAGGTCTTCCAGCGGATTGCCATCCACGATCAGCAGGTCCGCCGCAAATCCCGTCCGCACCCGCCCAATCTCGTTTTCCCGGCCGAGGATCTTCGCGTTGTTGCCGGTGCAGTGCTGAATGACCTTCAGCGGATGGAACCCGGCCTCGGCGTGCAACTCCATCTCGCGCACCAGGCCGTAGCCGTACATCTGGTAGATGAAGCCCGCGTCGTCGCCGCACCCGATCGTCCCGCCCTTCCGCTCGAAGGCGCGCAGCGCCGACATCCAGAGGCGGTAGTTCTCCTTCCAGTACACCTCGTCGGCGCTGCTCCAGCCGATGAAGTACGAGCCGTGGTTGGCCGGATCGGGCTTGAAGTAGTTGGCCAGCGACGGATGCAGCATGTCCGCAAACCAGGGCTGCGTCTGCGCCCGCTGCAGGTCGCGGCTCGCCTCGTAGATGTCGAGCGTCGGTACCCACGCCACGTGCGCTCGCACCATGGATGTCAGCACCGAGTCCAGCAGCGTCGGGTCGGCCTCGCGCCACAACCGTCCCGCCCACCGAAACCGGTCGGTCTCGTTGAGGTAGTTGTAATTGCTCGGAAAGTGCTGCCGTCCGTCGGCGATGGCGGCGTCGGGAATACCGTACCAGTGCTCGATGCTGCGCGTGCCGAAGGCAATGTCGTCCCAGGCGTTGGTCTCTTCCACGCCTGTGTGATGGGCCACGGGCAAACCGACCTTGTGCGCCTCGTCCTCCATCGCGGCCATGAGGTCGCGATCAATGCCCGTGATCTTGATGCC
>JBBQZD010000013.1:0-28283 GCA_038208045.1 Gemmatimonadales bacterium
CATTTCCGCAAACTAAACGCCCCGCACCTCTGTACCGCGGTGTACGATGGCGTCGTTGTCAGCGACGGCATTCGCACCGTTGCCCCATCCCGAGAACGGCGCGCCGCCTGACGCCATTTACACACCTATTGACAAGAGCTCCGGGGAGGCGACGTAGGGCAACTGCATCTGACGGTTCGAAGAGAGGGGTACGTACCGTGGGCTCAGGAGGTCTTTGTGCCGGGCTACGGCTACTGTAACAAACCACGGACGGTTGGAGTGCTGGCTCGGCTGCAGCGAGCGGGGTAGCCTGGATTCATGACTAGCGTTGGTGCAGCCAACGGAGCCAGGGGAAGCGACCACCGGGGACTTGATGCCATTCACTCCGTTTCACATGGGTCCGGCGCTACTCCTGAAGTCGGCCGCACGGCGCCACTTCAGCTTGTTGGTCTTCGGCGTCAGTCAGGTCAGCATCGATCTCGAGCCGCTCGTTCGCATCGTACGCGGCGACCATGTCCTGCACGGGTTCACGCATACGCTCGCTGGTGCTCTCGTTGTCGGAGCTGGCGCCGCAGTGGTCGCACGGCCTGCGGCGAACTGGTTTCTGACTCTGGTTCGCCGAGAGCACTCGGAGGCGTGGGCTGCAGCGCTGCTGGACGGAGACATCAGTTGGGCCGTCGCGTTTGCAAGTGCCTGGATTGGTACCGGTAGCCACCTCCTGCTCGACGGCATCATGCACGCGGACATGCATCCCTTCGCGCCGCTCACTGGGACGAATCCCTTACTCGGGCTAGTAGGGCTCGGGCCGTTACACGTGTTTTGCATTGTGTCAGGCGCCGTGGGCGTCGCGCTGTTGATCGTCTATGGGGCGCTGGTGGCACGTCAGGTCGGATCACCGCCGGCTTAACGGCGGTTCGCCAGTCAACAGGACTCAGTCGTGGCGCAGCTACCGGGCTTGATCTGGCGTGCCCTCTTGGCCTTCGTGGCATTGCCGGCCACCGTCGCCTTCGTCGTGCCGTGGCTGTTGCGGCCCACTCAGGCTCAGGTCGGTGTGGCCGGCATCCTCGCCATAGTCACGGGCACCGTGCTGCTGCTCTGGTGTGTGCGCGACTTCTACGTCACCGGTCGCGGCACGCTTGCGCCATGGTCGCCGCCCGAGCACTTGGTCACGACCGGCCTGTATCGGTTCTCGCGCAATCCGATGTATCTCGCTGTGTTGCTGATCCTCTTCGGATGGGCCGTCGCCTTTCCCGCGATCATTCTATGGGTCTATCTGGCAGGTGTCGCTCTCGCCTTCCAATTGCGCATCGTGTTCCATGAGGAGCGGTGGCTGGCCAGAACCCATGGACGTACTTGGGCCGACTATCGCGCGCGCGTGCCGCGGTGGATCGGGTGGTACCCACGCGCGCGCACCGGCGGACACCAGGACGCTGGCTAACCAGTGTTGGTGCTGAGCACGTTGTCAGGGAAGCGACCGCGACTATTTGAAGCGTGGTAGCACATCGCCATTCGTTCGACCGCATCGAGGCATAGACCTTCAACCAGGCGCGACCATGAACAATTCAGCCGCTCGACAGTTTCGGCTCGTGCGTGTGTACATGTTCGTGAGCGCGGCCGCGTCCATCATCCTCGCGGGCTTCGTGATCAGGTCTCAGAGCCACGGCGTGCACATCCCCGAACTGACGGTAGAACGTTTGAACATCGTGGAGCCGGATGGCCATCTTCGCCTGGTGTTGTCGAATCGGCCACGATCCCCGGGTCCGATCTATCAAGGGAAGCCGTTCGGAGGTAGCGGCGGTGATCGGGCCGGCATGGTCTTCTACAACGATGAAGGAACGGAGAACGGCGGTCTCTCGCTCGCCGGCTGGCGGGACAGTTTGGGATTCCACGCCATTGGCCACTTCGCGTTTGATCAGTTCAACTCGGATCAGGTCGCATATCTCCAATACCAGGACGACAACGGCACGCGGCTCGCGGGCCTTACGATCGCCGACCGCGCCGACGAGAACTTGGCCGACTGGGCTCGCCGTGCCGACTCCGTGAAGCGATTAGCCGATGGCCCCGCGAAGACGGCCGCAATGGACGCCCTTGTCGGTCTGGTGAATGGTGTCCCGAGATTCGCGCGCCGAGTATTTGTCGGACGCGACCGCGCCAAGGCCGCCGAGCTGGACCTGGCGGATGTTTCCGGCCGCGTTCGGCTTCGACTGCGCGTTGATTCGCTCGGCACGCCGAGTATCGACTTTCTGGACGAGAATGGGCGCGTTGTCAATCGCGTCACCGACGGGCGCCGTCGCCAAGCTTACCCGCCCCACTAGTACCGCTGCGGCCTGACCGTGAGTTGGAGCTGGCGCGGTGCGTGGCGGCATCGCGAATTGCGTTTGCCGTCAGTATCGGACCAACGTCACAGTGACGCGGCCCGACGGGCCGCGCCGCTCAACTCCAGCCCGTTCGGCCGAACGTGACGTCTAGTGTCCGCAACCAACACCCGACCGAACGACGCCCGTGACGATCAACAAGACCAAGCCGACCAAGGCAAGCGTCGCATCTTTCATCGCCACCGTCGCGAGCGTTGCGCGCCGCGACGATGCGCGCGCGCTGCTCACGCTCATGCGCCGCGTGTGTGGGATCGCTCCGCGGATGTGGGGACCGAGCATCGTGGGATTTGGAACGGTGCACTATCGGTACGACACGCGACACGAAGGCGACATGCCGCGAATGGGGTTCAGCCCGCGAAAGGCACGCCTCGTGCTGTACCTGAGCGCTGGCCCCAGAACGGCAGCGCTGTTGACGCGACTCGGCAAGCACAAGTCCAGCGTAGCGTGTCTGTACATCCACCGGCTGGCCGACGTGGATGTGAAGGTCCTCGAGTTGCTGATCGAGTACGCGTGGGGTCGCGCCGCTCTCCTGCCTGCCGAGGTCACCCCGCACCGCCGCGTCTAGTTGCGAACGGCCTGCCTGACGGGTACGCTGACGCTGCCATGTTCGAGGGTCGCGTTCACCAAGAGACCCTGCGCTTCGCCGCCGCACAACCGATTCGCAGGCCGACATCCCCATATGCGAGAGGAGCATCATGAGCACGGTATTCGTCAACATTGCACTGAGTCTCGATGGCTACATGGCACCGGAAGGAATGACCATGGAGAATCCCGCGTACAAGAACTGGGGCGCCAAGTGGGGTGCGCTGATGGCCTGGCTCCTCAGTCAACAGTACTTCCGCGAGAAGCTGAAGTTCGGACCAGGGGGAGAGACCGGCCCGGTCAATGACCTGGTTCGCAGCACCACGGAGCGCATCGGGGCCAACATCATGGGCAAGCGCATGTTCGACCAAGGCGAGCGCGCCTGGCCAGACGAGGCTCCGTTTCACACACCGGTCTACGTGCTGACGAATGAGAAACGCGAACCCTGGGTGCGCCCCGGCGGGACGACCTTCTACTTCATCAATGACGGGCCGGAGCGTGCCCTGCTGCTGGCTCGAGAATCCGCGGGCCGTCGCGATATTCGTCTCGCGGGTGGAGCGGATCTGATCCAGCAGTACCTGAACCTGGGTGCCGTTGAGGAGTTGGAAATCGCCCTGGCCCCTGTGTTGTTCGGCGGCGGGCGGCGTCTCTTCGAGAACGTACGCGAGCCCGGGCCGCAGTTTCGCATTGACAGGGTGCTTGATGGGCCAGCCGCCACCCACGTGCGCTATGTGCGTCAGTGAGGGCGGCCTGACGATCGGTTGCAGTGCAAGGGCCGCGGCGCGGCGCGCCCAGCACTACTTCATCGCGAGCACGTGCTCCACGAACTGATTGACGGCGATCTCGGTGCCCTCGTAAAAGCCCGACGCCTTGTTCTTTGCGAGGTCCGCTTCATCCCGGTGCAGCGCCGTGAAGACATAGCGCGTGCCGGACCCCACCGGTTCCATCGTCACGATGGCGGTGATCGGAATGTCGTCAAAGACTGCCGGCCGATAGCCGGGGAACAACATGGAGGTCCAGACAAGTCGCTCCATCGGAACGACGTCCAGGAAACAGCCAAGGTTGGGAGACTCCTGACCGTCTCCCGTGGCGATGTCGATGCTGAAGATGCCGCCCGGTCGCACGTCCATTTCGGTTCGCGACACACGCCCCCATGGCTTGGGCATGTACCACTCCTTGAGATGCTCCGGTTTTGTCAACGCGTCCCAGACGAGCCGTGTGGGAGCGTCAATGAACCGTTCGATGGCGAAATCGAGTGTCGGATTGAAGGTGAATTGCGTGCTCATGCGTCTGATTCCTTGTCCTTGAGTTGTGTGACGTATTGGTCGAACCGGTCCAGTCGCGCTTTCCACAACTGGCGACGCGCGGTCAGCCAGTGTTCCACGACCTTGAACCGCTCGGGGGCGATCTCATACGTCCGCACGCGCCCGCGCTTTCTGGACCTCACCAGTCGGCTCCGTTCGAGCACCGCGAGGTGCTGCACGAACGACGGGAGTTGCATGGCGAACGGTGCCGCCAGTTCGCTGACGGTGGCTGGTCCGACCGACAGTCGCTCCAGAACTCTCCGCCGAGTCGGGCTGGCGAGGGCGCGAAAGACTTCGTCCGTGGCTGCGGATTGAACCATGTTCGATGCCATCCCAAGGCGTGGGGTATCCGATCGGCACGAGGGATTCTACCGCCGTGGCATACTTTTGTAAAGACCTAAGTATTGGCACGGAACGACGAACGGAGCCCGTGAGGGCTCCGTTCGTTGAATCGCGTTGCGGCCCAGCGCTTAGCGGGCGCCGGCTCCCTTGTTCTTCCCCTTCGTGGCCACGTAACTCACGCAGTCACCCTGGTTCTTGAACAAGTTCCCGAGGTCATCCGTCACAAACTGCCAGCCGCCCTGCTTGCAGTGGTCGGCCAACGTCGCCACTGGCAACGTGATCACGATGCTCGTGCTCGCGCTGCTCGACAGGAAGTTCGCGTTGCCCGCGAACGTCGCCGTCGCCTGGCACGAGGTTCCCGCGTTGGTGCAGTCACCGGAGTACGAGACCGTCGCCGTTCCCGCCGCCGTCGGGCTCACGGACGCCGTCGCCGTGAACGCGCTCCCCGTGTACACGAACGGCCCCGGACCAAACGTCACCGAGGTCGTCGTCGGCGCCTGGTCGATCGTGATGCTCACGCTCGCGCTGCTCGGCTCGTACGTGCTGCTGCCCGCGAACGTCGCCGTCGCCGTGCACGTGCTCCCCACGTTCGTGCAGTCGCCCGTGTAGGCGATCGTCGCGGCACCGGCGTCAGCCGGAGTCACCGAGGCGGTCGCCGTGAACGCGCTCCCGGTGTACACGAACGGCCCCGGACCAAACGTCACCGTGGTCGTCGTGGGGACGATGGTGGGAGCCTCTTCATACGTGATCTGGATGGAGCCGTTTCCGCCGCCGCCCCCGACCGCCCCGCCGTTGCCTGCTGAGGCGAAGGTCGTCCCGACCGGCCCGAGACTGCCACCGCCGCCGCCGCCGGACAGCGGACCGCCGCCGCCACCGCCACCCCACCCACCACCGCCGCCGCCGCTGTACCACGCCATGCTGCCGCCCGCGCCGTTTCCGTTGCCGCCGGTCCCCCCGGTGTTGGGGGGGTACTGGCTCACGCCGGTGCCGCCTGCGCCGCCGATGCCGCCTGCGCCGCCCATGCCGCCGGTGCCGTAGTAGCGACCGCTAGCGCCGTTGAGGCCTTGGCTGCCCGCGCCACCGGGACCGCCCGCGGAGCCGCCGCCGCCGTACTGACCAGCGCCGCCGCCAGCACCGGCGATAACGAGCGGAGTGCCTCCGGAGCTGATGGTGGTGGCGGTGCCGCCGCCGACGCTCCAGTTGGTACCACTGGTTCCACTCCCGACAACCAGATCAAGCACCTGCCCTGGCGTCACCGACAGCGTCGACGTGACCCGCGCGCCGTGGCCACCGGGCATCAGAATGGCGCCTCCTCCACCACCGCCAACCGCGACGATCGAAAGGGAGGTCACGCCCGCGGGGACGGTAAAGCTCGCGGCCCCGACGGTGGTGAACGCGACCGTCGCCGGCGCCCCAACCGCGCGCTTGACGGAGCCCTGCAACATCGCAACCGCGTTGGGCTGCGTCGGCGAGGGAGCCTCCCCGCACGCAGCGACCAAAGCAATTGTGGCCAACGCCATGATGCGGCGCTTCATCGACATTCTCCCGGATCCATCGGCGGACCCAAAGCAGTGTTGGTGAGGGGGGCAGGCACCGCCCGCAGGCAGCGACGCACGGAAGTCCGTGCGTCTCACGGGGGGCACTGTCGGAGACGCCCGAACATGTGACCCCGGCGTTAGCTGGCCGTTATCTGCACTCATGCTCGACGCGATGCGCAGGTCGCTGCTGGCGCGGTTCGGGCGGTCCGCAGTGATTGCGCTCTCCGCCCTCGTGACGCAACATCAATGTTGGCGGTCAGCGACGCCGCACGGTCCGCTCGGCACTCCGGAGGGAGCAACATGGACCCAGATCACCGGTCGTCTTGCCGTGTTCTCCAAACGATCCTCGTCAGCCTCGGGACGACACTGGCCGCTTGCTCAGGCACGAGCACGCCTCCCGTGATCGACGACTCTGCGCCGGTACTGTCGGTGCCGATCGTGGATTTGGCGCTGCTCAACGATTTTCTGCCGTTCGGCTTGTCCCGCAGTCCGGGCCGGCTCAACCCAACGTATGAGCTCCACACCGCTGGAGACACAGTATCCGTTCGTGCGGCTGGCCCAGGAACCGTGATCAACATCCTGGCAAATGCGGAACCCGACTCGGAAATTCACATTCGCCCGTCCGGCGCGGCAAACTACCTCATCGTGTACGATCACGTCGTCTCGCTCAAGGTCGGGATGGGACAGTCGGTCGCTGCAGGCCAGGTCCTCGGTCGTATTGGTCCTTGGGTACCAGGCGTCGGCCGCACCGAGCTCCAAGTGAACCGCGGCAGTGGCCAGAGCGCGGTGGCGCTTTGCCCGAGGGACTTCGGCACAGCCGAGTTCAACGCGGCCCACGACGCAGCGTTCGGTCGATTTCCATCGCGCGGAGTCAGTGTCTGCTTGACGAATTCCGTCCAACCCTAGCGGGCGCTGCCGCACGCCGACTGGACCCGGCAGCGCAGGTGAGGCAAGCGCGCCGCGGCTCACGCTGAGCCGTCAGGTATTTCGCAACCAGGAGAAGCACAGGCAATGGCAACGGCGCATCCCCGGTTTGGGGAACACTGGCAATTGAACCCGAAGACGTCACCCGATACCGAGAGGCCCCAATGAACCGCACACGTGTATCCGCCGCCATCCTCGCGCACCTGATTGCCCTGACCTCGGTGGCGGCGGCACAAAAGGTGTCTCAGCCACCCGCCGGCACCAAGGTGGCTGCCGGAAAGTTCTTCGCGGTGTATGTGCTGCCAAAGGAAGAGCAGCCCAACTGGGCCGGGACGGCTTTCACCATGCACATTTACGAGGTGGTGTTCGTCGTGCAGACCCGCAAGCGTGGCACGCGCGGCAGCGGCATTCAGCGCCAACACGCGCGGGTCTCGGCCCTGGACGCTGATCTGCTCAACCCGAAGAGCTGGGAAATCGCCGACCTGGACGGCGATGGGCTGGAAGACTATCGGGTGCTCAAGCAGGTACGGACAAACGGCTGTCAGGATTGGGACGCTCGCCTCTGGAATGCGAAGCGTGAGAGTTTCACGATTGCGGGGAGTATCGCGTTCGTGCGTTCTGTCAATGCCAAAGGCAAGCAGGTCGCCAACTGCTACCAGATCCCGCGATAAGGACCGGCATCGTCCCGTCCGGCCCACGCCGAAGGCATCATGCCAGTCGGCGAAACGATGGCACATGAGATGTGGCGATGTGAAGAGGACAGCGCGCGCCAACCTGCTCCGACCCGTGCTTGCACACGCCGCTGCACGCCAAGGCGTTAGCCTGCCATAACCGGTAGTGGGCGTACGATCCACCGTGGAGACACCGTGCTGAAGCTGAAAACGGAATCTGAGAGGGCCCGGGTGGCCAGTGGCCTCGTGGTGGTCCTGTTCGTGGTCGCCGCGCTCCTCACCGTCAAGGCCGCCGTCGACCTCGTGGAATATCGGCGTCGCTTCCCGGCCTGGTTTGTGCCTTCATTCGTGTTCGGCGTCGCGGTGCTCATTGGGTACTCGGGGTATATCGCGGCGCGACTGTGGGCGAGTCGCGACGCCGCGGAACTCCGGAGTGGCCGCCGCGGCTGGCCCATGTGGCTGTTGTTCGGCATCTCATTCGTGTCGACGACGAGCGTTCACGCGTTCTACCCCGTCGGATTTGCGCCAGGCCGCGCATGGCGTGCGCTCGAGGACGACCCGATGCTCGCGGTCAGCATGAGCCTCGCCCTGCTGGGCATCGTCGGCGTGGCAGCGCTTTGGCGCGTCTATCGCTCGGGCCGATATGGGACCGCGCTGCTCGGTGTCGCGGTCCTGGGTTTCGTGCTCGTCGTTCCAAACGACGCGTGCCATAACCCGTTCAATTACTGGTGGCTCCGGACCATCGGGGCGTCTCCGCTGATGTTCGTCCCGAACATGTACGCCGCACTGTTCTGCGTTGCCGCCTTGCGGGGAGTCCGGCCGCGACTCAACACGATTGGTCTTGCGGCGATATGTCTCTCGACCGCGATGCTGGGGTTGGGACACATGAGTCGGGTAATCTGGTAATGCACACGACTCGCAATCGACCGGCCGACCACCGGCTGCACCCGACGGTCGCTCGCGTCACGGTCCTTGCGGGGCAACGGCCGCGACGTTGCGCGCAATGTCGCCGAGGCGGCGGCGTCACGGACGGTACGCGCGGAGCCGCGTCTCGATCGCGCGGACGACGTGCCGATGCGCCACGGGTGCGAACTGCGTCGTCTCCGGTCACGGCGTCCGCGTCGGATTCCCCCCGCAGCCGCACGCGCGCAGTCATGCTGCTGCACCACGCGCTGCGCAACGACTCCCACGGTACCGACCGATGACAACCATGACGTGGCTCTCCATCCTGCCCCCGCTTCTCACGATCGCCGTCGCGATCTGGTCCAAGCGCATCATCCCGTCGCTCCTCGTTGGCTTGCTGCTGGGCGGCTATCTGCTCGACTGGCGACTCACCGGCGGTTTTGAGATTGCGGTGGACCGGATCGTCAGCGCGCTCACGGACAAGGACAGCCTTCAGGTACTGCTCTTCCTCTACCTGTTCAGCGGCTTCATTGGCATCATCAAGAAATCGGGCGGCATCGAGGCCTTTTCCGCCTTGGCTGGACAACGCGTGGTAAGCGAGAAAGGCGTGTTCTACGTCTTGTGGGCGTTGATTCCCGTGACCTTCATCGACTGCGGCTTCCGGGTCGTCGGCGCCGGGTCAATCGTCCGACCGCTCGCGGAGAAACACAAGATCGCCAGCGAGCGCCTTGCCTTCATGCTCAACAACACCGCGAGCCCCGTGGTCGAACTCATCCCGATTGCGACCACCTTCGTCGGCTTCAACCTGGCGATCATCACACTCGGCTTGAAGAGTGCCGGGATCGGGGATCAGACCACCGCCTACTCGATCTGGCTCAAGGCCATTCCGCTCGAATTCTTCAGTCTCGTGGTCATCGGCCTCACCTTTCTCTCGGTGTTCTTCAATTACCGACGCGGGCGCGAGGGCCATGCCGCGCATACGCCTGACACGTCGCCGGGCACGCCACCCATGGCAATGAAGGCGGCGACGCCCGTGATCACGCCACGGATCGTAAACCTGGTCTTTCCGATGCTGATCGTCATCGCACTGAGCATCGCCTTCTTCTGGTTCCTCGGCGCGGCACGGTCGCCCGACGCCTCGTGGAGTGGCGCGATCATGGGCACCGAACCCAACCGGGCGATGCTCGTCGCGCTCGTCATCTCGATCGTCCTGACGGCCGTGTTCTACGCGTTCCAGAGATACAGCGTCAAGGACGTCACCGCCGACATCATCTCCGGCGGGAACGAGATCATGCCGACCCTGGCGATTCTGGCCGTCGCCTGGCCGCTGGCCGCGGTGTCGCAAGAGCTCGGGCTGAACGTGTTCATTGAACAGCTCGTGGGAGCCTCCCTGCCGGCCTGGAGTGTGGCGGTGACGCTCTTCGTCCTCTCGTCCACCGTGACCTACTTCATCGGCTCGGGATGGGGGGCGGCGTCGCTGATCATGCCATTCGCCATTCCCCTGGCCGTCTCTGTGGGAGCCGCCATTCCCCTCTGTGTTGCCGCCGTCATCACCGGCGGCACGTTCGGTGACGTCACGTCCCCAGTTGCGGGGATGACCAACATGTCGTCGCACATCGCCCACGCAGACCACGCGAAGTACCTGCGGTACGCGGCGCCCTACAACTTCGGCGCCGCCGGGATCGCCGCCATCCTCTATCTGGTGGCTGGACTCGTGTCGTGATGCGCGTCAGGCGGCGTCTCGTGGGACGAGGAGGAGCGGCGCGTGTCCCGCGGGGATGAGGCACAACATCAGTCGTTGAGCGGACGCTCGAAGCCCCGCCGGCATCATCGCTGGCGGGGCTTCGGACCACTCAGGCACATGCGAGCCTGACCGGCTCGGTGGGCGGTGCGCTCACCGGCCAGCGGGCACGTTTACGGCTTGCGGCCGGGCTTTCCCGGGATGCCGCCATTCTCGTCGTTCGTCGGCTTCCGGTTGTTCGAGTTGCCGGGATCGCAGCCTTCGGGCCCATTGCCAACGCCCTGGTTGCACTTCTGCTTCCCGTTGCCATTGCCATTGCCATTGCCGTTGATCGGCGCGCAAAGGTTGACGGTGTTCTGGCCGCTCATCGTCACGGCGCCACCGAGCGCCAGGGCCTGACCGGTCAGCGAGGCACCTGGATTCATGCCGATGCTCGTCACCGCGATGACGGTGCCGGCCACCGAGCCCGCCAGCGTCGCGGAACTGCCGACCACCCAGTAGACGTTGGCACACGCCGCGTTGTTGGCCAGGACGATCTGCGAACCGGTGAACGTGATGAACGTGCTCGTGACCTGGAAGATGAACGGGCCCGAGCCGCTGAGCGTGAGCGTGCCGCCGGCCGACAGCTGGGCGGATGACGGGAAGAAGTACGTGCCCGAGGTGAGCGTGAGTCCGGACAATTCCTGGACGGCACCGAAGGTCGAGTCAGGAACCGAGAGCATCAGCGACGCGTAGGCCGCTGCGGCATCCGCCTGCGCCGTCGCGGCGGCCGCGTCGCCAGCGTGCAGCGTGCCGGTGAGCGTGCAATCGGGATTGAAGCCGGTGATGGCGGTGCCGGGGCTGACGCCCACGTCACCCGCGACGGTGGACGCGCCGGTGCACGTCACCGTCGTGGCCCCGAGAACCCCGAACGTCGAGGCGGTGCCGAGCAGTGTCGAGCCGGCTGCCTGCAGGGATCCAAGCGACTGGGAACGGGCCGCCACGTCCTGCGTCACGCTGGTGGGGCTGTCCGTGGCGCAGGCCGCGAAGAGCATCGCGACCGACGCCGCGGCAACAACTCGTAGTGAACGCTGAGAAATCGATAGCACGCGCATTGAGAACTCCAGGATTCAATGGCACTTGTTCGACTGACCCGACGGCCAGGGGGGTAGCAACGTGGGCTCGCCGAGAGCTCGGCGCGCGTCGTCCTATTGCAACTTGCGCGCGCATCGTCCACGTGCACATCGCACGAAAGGATGAAAGAGTAGCTAGTTGGGCGTTCGCCACGCTGTTGGTGCGTTGGATGCGGTCGCCGTGCCGTTCGGAGTGGTCGTTTGGCGCAAGAGTTCGTGCCCCGACGTGGCGCCTGTCAGGAGCGCACTCAATCCCAACGCCCAACGGCACTCCCGCTCAACGGGAGTACCTCTGAACTCGCTCAAATGAGCGATGTCTATCGTCGTCCGCGACGGCTAGCCTTGAAGTGTCGCTCATCTACAGCACAGCTCCGTGCAAGGCGGTCGGATCTACATGAAGCGCGTTCTCCTGTTCGGACTTGTCTGCGCGGCGTGCAGCGATCGGCCGCTCCTGGCACCGGAAGCATTCGGACGCATGCCCTGTCGTCCGTCCCCGGCGCTGGTCGCGATGGTGGTCGGGCCGCCGTTTGCGCCCGCGGCGATGCGGAGTGCGCTGCTTCATGCCGCGGGGCCGATGAGCACACCACTCGGCGCGACGTCCGATGTGCGCGAGATGCAGGATGCCATCCGCATCGTCGCGGCCGACGTCAGTGCGGCGAACAACGATGGCGCATGCCGGCTTCTCGCCATCGCCGCTGCAAAGCTCGATGGCCTTCCGCAAGCGGCGGCGACGTATCCAGATCGCGACGGCATTCGCCTTATCCTGGCGCTCACGGCGCAGGCGCTCGCGGACGTCATGTCCAGATGACATCGCACGCTCCAGCGGGTGTGGCGCGCCTCGCACAGCTGGTCGGCTGCATGGCGGCCTTGGCGGTCGCGCACGTGGAGCTTGGCGCACAGGTCTGCATCGGCGGCACGAGCGCATCCCCGGGGTGGCTGGCCCTCTCCGGTGGTCGCGCCTACGGTAACGCCAGCATGATCGGCGTCGACGTCGCGCGCAGCATCTCCCGCACGGTCGCCCTCTTCGCTGACGGCGGCAGGACGGCGTACCCGGCGCCCGATCCACACCGCGATCGTCTCGCGCTCGGTGTTGCGTTCACGTTCGCCGAGTTCGATCACGTTGGCATCTGCCTGACGCCGGGTGTCGAGGGCGAGCGCATTGGCGACCTGCGCGTCGTGCGTCTCCCGGTCGGCGTGTCGTTGGGCTGGTCCTCGGCCTCGCATGATGGGCAGCGACGGTTCGGGGCCAAGGTGGAACCCTTCTTCGTCTACAGTCGCGAGACTGTCGCGATGTTCTCGCATACGTCGCGACTGGTGTCAGGCCGCGCGGCGATCGTCGGCTCCTACCATCGATGGTTGCTCGGCTTGGAACACGAAGATGCGTTCGACCGCGACGCACGTTGGCATACGCGGATTCGATTCGGCATGGCATTCAAATGACGCGTGCGCCGAGCCGTCGTCCCAATTCACTGAGATCCTCAGGACGCAGCATCCTCGCATCCTCAACACCGTTACATTGCTGATCGCCGCCATCTTCATGGCTGCTCGCGGCGTCGCGGCGCAGGTCCCGGTGAACGTCATCTACACGGCGTGCTACGTCCCCGCGAGCGGCACCGTGTATCGCATCGACATGCCGGGACTGCCTGCGGCGTGCGTGGCACCTGACCATGTGCGTTTCAGCTGGAACTCGACAACCGCGGGCGGCATCGGCGCCACCGGCGCCGCTGGTGAGATCGGACCGGCCGGACCGGTCGGTCCGACAGGAGTTGCTGGTCCGATTGGGCCAGCTGGGGCGACGGGTCCCGCCGGGGCAACGACCGGCGTCATTGGTCCGGTTGGTGCGACGGGTGCTGCCGGCGCGACTGGTCCCGCCGGGGCCGCAGGTCTCCTTGGCGCGACGGGAGCTGCCGGAGCTACCGGCGCCACCGGCGCGGTCGGGCCCATTGGACCCGCCGGACTCGACGGAGCCGCGGGCACCGCGGGCGTGGCCGGCGCGACTGGCGCCGCGGGCGCGGTGGGTGCGACCGGGGCCGCTGGAACGACCGGCACAGCTGGCGTGGCCGGTGCCACGGGTGCTGTCGGCCCAGCCGGACCGACCGGACCAACCGGACCGACGGGCTTGCTCGCCGTGCGATCAGGGACAGTCACGGTCGCCGGAAGTCCCATGACGTTCGACGTCACGTTCTCCACACCGATGGCGAACGCGAACTACAGCGTTTCCCTCGTCACGAATGGCATCACCGCGACCGCGGTCGTGACCTTCGGATGCATGTGGCACATCGACTCCCAGAACAGCGCCGGTTTCACCTTCAGTTGTCGCGATGCAACGGCAGGCGGCACGACGTATGCACTCGTGGATTCTTCCGTGATCGCGTACATCGCGATACCGCACCAGTAGCTCGCAACGGTGGCGGCCGGCCCTGGGTCGTCCGACGCCGACGCGAACCGCTGCCTCCACGAGCACTGGTGGAGCAGAGCCGGGTCGGCGGCGCGAGGTAGCGCATCATCATCGGGCTCGGCCTCTTCGCCGAGGTCTTCGCCCGGCAGCGCCTGATCGTCGCCAACGATGCGATGGCGACAGCGGCGAACATTCATGCACACGAGTTCCTCTGGCGCTGGCGGCGCGCGTCCGCCTCACGCTGCGCGCGCAGAGTCATACCGTCGGGGTGAGCCTTCTCCTCTCGGGCTGCTTCTTCGTGATCGCGGGTCCGTTGATCTACCGCTCGGGGTACCTGCCGCAGGCCATCGGGCTCCTCTACACGATCGCGGGCGTGGGGTAGATCGTTCACACGTTCACGCTCGTGCTTGCACCGGCGCTGGCCGACACCGTCTTCATGGTTCCCGCGCCAATCATCCTCCTCGGCGAGGGCTCGCTCAGCGTCTACCTGCTGCTCAAGGGTGTGCACGTGGAAGGATGGAATCGACGGCAATCCCAGCGGGCCACGCAGCGTTCATGACACAGGACCTCACGCTGACCATCGCTTCGTCGGTGTCGCTGGCGTTGACGACGACTCACCTGACGCAGGACGCCTGGCGGACGGAGTGCGCCGGCCCGCGCGCCGTGCCAGTTTTGACTCTCCCCCCGACGCGAGTCTCCCAATGCACGTGCGTTCCACACCTGCCGTCTTCAGCCTCCTGCTCGGCCTGTGTGCCGCCGGCGAGCCAGGGCGTTTGACTTCAGGACATGACGTCGGCTCCACTTCCGTCACATCGGAGTGCCATTCGATGAGCCATGCGCGAGGAACCTTCGAGGTCACCGTCACGCCACAGACGATGGTTCACGCGGCAAACGCGGGTCCGCGGCTCGGACGCTTGTCGCTCGACAAGACGTATCACGGGGATCTCGAGGCCACCGCGGTGGGCGAAATGCTCGCCGGAGGTACGAGCGAGAAGACGTCGGCCGGGTATGTGGCGATGGAGGAGGTCCGCGGCACCCTCCACGGCCGTCGTGGCAGCTTCATCTTGCAGCATTCCGGAACGATGAACCGGGGAACCCCCTCGCTGACGGTCACCGTCGTGCCGGACTCCGGTACGGAAGAGTTGACCGGACTGTCCGGCTCGCTCACGATCATCATCGAAGGCAAGAAGCACTCGTACGAGTTCGAATTCTCGCTCCCCGGTGCTCCCTAAACGCCGTGCGCGTTGAATCCACCTGGTACGGCCTGACGTCACGTCGCGCCAGCAACGGAATCACAGGCTTGGCGGCGCTGGGCGGCTAGAAGTCCGTATATTCCTGGCAGACGCAACCCGTCGACCCCCCGCAGCACACGGATCGTTTCGAACCCATACGGCATGGGGGCGGTCATCGGACGGTACGCCACGGACCCGGCACAGGCGGTGTGGGTGTGGCAGGTGATCGAGCCAACGGCGCAGGCCTTGGGCGGGGCGGGCGGAGAGCTCCTCGGCGAGCTGTGGGTCTTGCTCGTGAGTTGGGCGGCTTTCCGAACCAAGGCGCTGCCGAATGCGCTGAACTGGCTCGGGGTCGTCGTCGCGATCACCGGTCTCGTCTCGGTCGTGCCCGCCCTCCGGAACGCGGCGATCATTTTTGGATTGCTCCATATCGTCTGGTTCGGCTGGGTGGGGAGCGTGCTGCTCCGCTCCACCGAACGCGCCGCGGCGTAGGCGCTCCGCAAGTCGCGTAAAACAGACCCTCATGTCCACCGGCGGGAAAAGGAGCCCTCGGCATGTCCCCGCAGCACACCGTTCTTCTCGTCGGCGGCACCGGTCGCACGGGCCGACGGGTACTCCAACAGCTCCTGAGTCGCGGAGTGGCCGTTCGCGCCATCGTCCGATCAACTGCCCGGCTTCCCGCGAGTGTTGCCGCCGACCCCGGCTCGATGGTGATCGAGGCCGACCTCCTGTCGCTGGGCGACACGGATCTCCTGCAATACGTCGGCGGCTGCGACGGCATCATCTCGTGCCTCGGCCACGTCATCAGCGTGAAGGGCATCTTCGGTCCGCCGCGCGACCTCGTCACACGCGCCGTCGTCCGGCTCTGCCGGGCGATCGAACGGTCGCAGCCAGCGACGCCGGCGAAGTTCGTGCTCATGTCCAGCGTCTCGGTCAATCATCCCCAAGGCCGCGAACTGCGCCGAGGCCTGATCGAGCGCGTGCTGCTGTGGTGATTCAGCGCCTGGTGCGCCCTTGCACCCTCACGGAGGGTGACGTGTCGGAGTACTCGCTCCACGAGACGCTCGTGAGCGGCCTCTTCAAGCCGGACAGCCGCCGCATGGCCAACGTGGCGCACTTCATGTGCGAGCTGGTGACGAACCCGGGTACGTCGGACGAGTGGACGGGCACGCTGCCGGTGATCGTCAACACGTTGCCGTGACGTAACGCTCGATGCCGTCCAGCACCCGCTGAAGCCCGAAGTCGAACGACTCCGCCATCGTGCGGGGCCGGCCATCGGACGGCGCGGTCAAGATCGCCGCGAACGTCGCGAATCGCGGGTCGCCGATCGCACGTCCCAGGTCCGCACCCACGGCCGCCGCCCACTCCCGCTCGGAAATGCCCCGGGCGCGCGAGCGCGCGAGCGAGATGGAGGTATCCGACGCGCCGCGCGTGAAGCCGTCGATCACGCTGATCATCTGCCCAAGGTCAGCGGCGCTCAGCCCGGTTTCCGACAAGGGAACGGCGAGCGCCTCAAGCCAGGCAAGCCAGTTGGGACCGTGCGGCGCCGCCACAAAGGGCAGTTCCGCCAGCCAGGGCCGCGCGCAGAGCATCTCCCGCTTCGCCTGCGCCCACCGCGTGACCTCGGCGCGCCACCCGTTGCGCGGCGCTGACGGTCGCGGCGGAAGCCCCATCCCGGCATCCACGATCGCGTCGTAAAGCGCATCCTTGCTGGGGAAGTAGCGGTAGATGGCCATGGTCGTGAAGCCGAGCCGCGCAGAGACGGCCTGCATCGTCACCGCGCCGAGTCCCTGCTCGTCGGCGAGCTTCACGGCCGCCTGTACGACATGCTCGGGGGTGAAGGCGGCCTTCGGCCCGCGCGTCGAACGCGTACGGTCGTCCCAGAGCAGCTCGCTCCGCCGCTGCAGGGCAGGATCCGGCCGCACCGCGGCGTGCATGAGTTCGTCGTGCGTCAGCCCCCCCTTCGCCGGCTTCTTCCGACTCGCCATCGTCGCTCCCAGTTGACAAACGCTAAACTGTGTATATCATACACTTGTACTGTGTAACCAGTACACTAATCATAGCGCACCCGTTCCGTAAGCCCTGCACACTCACCGAATACACGAGAGGCCCCCAATGTCCCGCGCCACCGCTGCCGCACGCGCCGCCCACCTCACCGCTGCCTCCTTGGCCCTCATCATTGCCTCCTCAAGCACCGCGAAGGCACAGGAGGCCGCCCCTCGCGCCCGCTCGTGGGAATTCCGCGCGTCCAGCGGCGCGCTCGTCGTCACGGGAGCCGAACGCGGGCATTTGAAGAGCGGACAGCTCTCCGCGGCGCAGCTGTCGTGGTCCGTGCGCCCCCGGCTGGCGCTGACCGGCACCTTCGCCTGGGCGCAGAGCCGCGACCTTGCCGCGGCGGATGCGCCGAAGCTCGACGTCTTCACCACCGACATCGGCCTCGAGGGGCGGTCCGCCACGTGGCACGCCGACGGACCGGTATCGATCGGAACGTTCGCCGTGCTCGGCGGCGGTGCGCGAAGCTACAACTACAGGAAGCTCGACGAGCCGGCCACGCACAACCTCGCCGGCTTCGGCGGCGTGGGTGGTGACATCGGGATGGGCCGCGTCGGCCTGCGCCTCGAGGCGCGCAGCTACGCAGCGGGCTTCAAGCCGCTCGCCGGCGTCGGTCGGTCGCGCGTGGGCAGCGACGTCGTGATCATGGGCGCGCTGCGCTTCAACCGGCGCCGCTCATGAAGTCCACGCGGTCGGATTGGCTGATTCCCGCCGGTCTCGTGGCCCTCGGACTCGTGCCGGCCCTGGCCGGCGCCGTCCGGCTGGCGCAGCTCGCGGGCGGCGCGAGCGTCACGCCGGAGAACGCGCGGTTCTTCGCCGTGCCACTCCCCGTCGTGCTCCACATTCCGGCCGCCGTGGCCTTCAGCATGCTCGGGGCATTCCAGTTCTCCCCGGGCCTGCGGCGACGGCATCGCCGCTGGCATCGCGCGGCCGGCCGCATCGCGGTCCCGAGCGCGCTGATCGTTGCGCTCACCGGACTCTGGATGACCTTCGCGTACGTGCCTCCGCCGAACGACGGCCCGATCGTCGTCGCCGAGCGGCTCCTGTTCGGCAGCGCGATGCTGGTGTCAGTCGTGCTCGGCGTGGACGCGATTCGGCGGCGGCAGTTCACGACGCACGGCGAGTGGATGATACGCGCCTATGCCATCGGGATGGGCGCGGGCACACAGGCCCTCACACACCTCCCATGGTTCGTCATCGTCGGCGGCATGCCCAGCGGAACTCCGCGCGCCGTGATGATGGGGCTCGGCTGGGTGATCAATGTCGCGGTTGCGGAATGGATCATTCGCCGGCCGGCGCGCCGCCAGGCGCCGCAACTCGCTCCCGCCCGATGACGCTGCGTCTCGACGCGATCTTGATCGGCGTGGGCGCGACGCTCTGCGTCGACGTCTGGGCGCTGTTCCTGCGGAGAGTGTTCCGCATTCGCTCGCTGGACTACTGCCTGCTTGGCCGCTGGGTGCTGTACATGCCGGAAGGAACGATTGCGCACGTGACCATCGCGACGGCCGCGCCCAGGCCACACGAGTGTGCGGCAGGCTGGCTGGCGCACTATTCAATCGGCATCGGCCTCGCACTGGCGTTCGTGTGGCTGGCACCGACTGGCTGGGCGGAGCACCCGACGCTGTTCCCCGCGCTCATCTTCGGCCTCGCCACGGTGGTCCTTCCGTTCCTGACCCTGCAGCCGGCGTTCGGCCTTGGCGTTGCCGCGTCGAAGGCGCCGCACCCTGGTGCGGCGAGACTGAAGAGCGTGATGACGCATGGCGTCTTCGGAGTCGGGATCTACCTCGCGGCGCTGGTCACGAGCCGCCTGCAGTGACGCGCCGAGGAACCGTAACTCGCGGCGCGGCGCTTCGGCGGGCAGCACCCCGCGGCGCACGACGCTGACTAATTCGCCGGCGGTTCGCCCGGCTCCGCCGGCGCGTCGCCCGCGTGGTGCGTGAAGGCGGCGATCTGCAGGCGCGTGTGCAGCGCCAGCTTCTCCATGATGTTGCGGACGTGACTCTTGACGGTGTGGGCGGAGAGATTCAACCGCGCGGCGATTTCCCGGTTCGTCAAGCCCGTGGCGATCAGGTGGATGACCTCGCGCTCCCGCTTCGTCATCTGCTCCACGGTGCCGCGGTGCGCCGCCACGTGCCCGGACGCATGACCCGAGATGTGCGAAAAGAGGGAACCGGCGATGGCAGGCGGCAGCACCTCATCGCCCTGGCCGACGGAGCGCACGGTGGTCACGACCTCGTCGCCCGAGGCATCCGCCACGACGAAGCCCGAGGCACCCGCCTCGACGAAGCCGATGATGTCGTCCCGCGAGGAGTGCACTCCCATCACGATCACGCGGACGCCGGGCGCCGCGTGCCTGACGCGTTCGACCGCCTGGCAGCTGCCCGAGTTGGCAAGATCCGCCGCCACGAGCACCACGTGCCGAGCGTCGTCCTGCAGGTGCCGCATGGCCGCATCCGCGCTGTCGGGAGCCGCCACCACCCGGATGTCCGCGGTCGCCTCAAGCAGGGCAACCAGGACATCACGGCGCACTCGATTGTCGTCGATGACCAGGACGGGGATGGTTTGGTGCATGGACCGCTCCTTTCCGCTACGTGCCAGACCACGGTGCACGTTCAGACGTCAACGCCGCCATGCCCGGGCACTGCAGACGCGTGACGCCGACGCAATTCGCAACATCTCCATAATTGCCACAATTCGGACGTCGTTGCCAGTAGGCAACGGCCCCCGGCGTGCGGGCGCATCCTACTTTCCGCGCCCCGCGGGGGCATCGCTCAAACGGACTACTCCTTTTGGCCCAGCACGACATGCCCGCCTGCTCCGCCCGGCCTACGCACACTTTCGTCCGTCCGAGCGATGGTTGGCATTACCGGGGAAGGCAAGCTTTCTGTCAACGACCCACGCCGCACGTCGCGGGTCGGCGCATCAGCTCGGCTGACAGCTCAGTCAGTCCCTTCCTATCGGAGTATCCATGAACGCGCGATCGGTTACACAATTTACCGCGCGACTGTTCGCGGCAGCGTTCATCGCGCTGTTCGTGACGGCGTGCGAACACGCCCCCAGTGCCCCGGGGCAGCTAGCGTCGATTACGGTCGTGAGCAACCCCGACTCGGTCATTGTCCTTGGTGACCGGCAGTTCGTTGCCATTGGCAAGGACGCCAACGGCACCGTGGTCGAAGTGTCACCGACATGGTCAGTGGCAGCCGGTGGCGGCACCATTGCCGCGAACGGCCGCTTTACCGCGGGATCGGTGCCCGGCACGTACGTCAATTCCATCACGGCCACCAGCGGCGGCCTGTCCGGCACCGCGACGGTGAAGGTGCTCGCGGGCGCCCCAGCGTCCGTGGTCGTCACGCCGACACCGGTGACGCTCGCCCTGGGCGCCACGCAGCAGTTCACCGCCGTCTTCAAGGATGCCGGCGGCAACATCGTTCCGACGGCCGTGCCGTTCTGGTCGGTGACGGCCGGCGGCGGCACCATCAACAGCGCGACTGGCCTGTTCACGGCCGGCACCGCGTCGGGGACGTTCACCAACACGGTCGTCGCGAGCATCGGCAACCTGGCCGGCTCGGCGACCGTCATCGTGACGCCGAACGCGCTGGCGAGCATCACGGTCACGCCGAATCCGCAGGTCCTGGCCGTCGGCGCCACGCAGCAGTTCACGGCCGTCGGCAAGGACAACAACGGCAACGTGGTGGCGTTCACGCCTTCCTGGTCGGTTCAGGCGGCGGGCGGCACGATCAACGCGACCGGGTTGTTCACGGCCGGCACGGTCTCCGGCACCTTTATTAATACCATCAGGGCGTGCACGACGACGGCCTGTGCGGCGGGCAGCATGTCCGGCTTCGCGACGGTCACGGTGGGCGCCGGCGTTCTGGCGAACATCTCCGTCACGCCGAACCCCATTGATGTTGGCACGAACGCGCGCCAGCAGTTCACGGCGATCGGCACGGACGCCAACGGCAATGTCATCACGATCCTGCCGGTCTGGTCCATGAAGACCGGCGCCGCATTTGCCGGCGGCACCGTCCTTCAGGGCGGCGGCTACAACGCCCCGAGTTCAGTCGGCACCGGCCTCGATTCGATCGTGGCCACGCTCGGCAGCATCTCCGGCGCCGCACGCATCAACGTGAAGGCCAGCTCGGCCCTCGTGTCGATCTCCGTGACGCCGAATCCGGCCAACGTCGTCGTCAACGGGACGCAGACGTTCACGGCGACCGGGTTTGACGGCGCCGGCCTCATCGTTCCGACACCGGGCCTGTCGTGGTCGGTGGTCGCGGGCGGCGGGAGCATCAATAGCACGTCTGGTCTGTTCACGGCCGGCACGGTGGTGGGCACGTATGCCAACACGGTGAAGGCGACGAGCGGCACGATCTTCGGGTACGCGACGGTGAATGTCACCGCCGCGGTGATTCCGCCGGTGGCCTCGTACCTGGGCAGCACCATCTCGCTGGCCGGCATCTTTGGCAGCCTCGGGGTGACTTGCGGCTCGGGCGCCATCAACGCCGACGTCATGACCTTTCCTGGGGTGACCTGGACCCAGGGTGCCTGCACCTTCACCGGTGCCACCCACCTCGGGGATGGAGTGGCCTCGACCGCGAGGGGTGAGTTGAACACCGCGCTCGTCACGCTGATGACTCTGCCGTGCGACGTCACGTACTCCGCAGGGGCGGACCTTGGCACCATCTCCGCTGTGCTGCCGCTGGCGCCGGGCGTCCATTGCTCTGCGACCACGTTCCTTCCGACCGGAATCGTCAGGCTTGCTGGTCCGGCCAGTGGCGTGTGGATCTTCCAGGCGGGCAGTTCGTTGACCGCTGCGGTCGGTTCGAGCGTCCTGATTTCGGGAGGCGGGCTGGCCAAGAACGTCTACTGGGCGAATGGCGCGTCGGCCACCCTCAACAACGCCGCCGCGTGGCAGGGCAACATTCTCGCGAGTTCCAGCGTCACGCTGGGGAACGGCGTCACCCTGCTCGGCCGGGCATTGGCCCACACGGGTACGGTCTCGATGGGCACGTTGTCCACCATCACGCTGCCGTAGGCGATCCACGGCTGGCGCAGGAGCCGGCGATCACTCTGGTCGCCGGTTCCGGCCCCCGCCGCAAACCGACACTTTCGAATGACTGAGGAATACCACATGTCACACCGAATACTGAAGACGGCAGTGCTGCTGGCCGCGTGCGTGCCGGCGCTGGCCATGGCGCAGCAGCCAAAGGAGACGCACCGCGAAGGCAGCTGGGAGTTCAGCCTCGGCGCCGGCGGCGTGCTCGTCGACTCCAAGCTCAAGGATTTCCTGGCGAGCGGCGCCCCGGAACAGCGGTTCGCCAAGACCGCCAGTCCCAGCGCGTTCGCGCCGACCGCCGTGGTCCGCCTCGGCTACAACATCTCGCAGCACATGGGCGTGAGCATCAGCGGCGAAGCGGCGATGGCGGAGGGCATCAAGTACTACACGCCCGGCGCCGCGCTGACGTACACGTTCGACCTGAACGACAGGACGAGCCCGTTCCTGCTCATCGGCTCGGAGATCACGCGCATCGAGGGTGAGAATGCCCGCGTCACGCACTCGACGTGGGGAGCCGATGCCGGCATTGGCATCCGTCACATGCTGACCGAGACCATGGCGCTGCGCCTCGAGGCCCGCGCGAAGTTCGCGAGCTACAAGGAAGTGCCGATGGCCTCGAACCATACCATCACCCCGCTGGCCACCATCGGCTTCTCGTGGTTCATGGGCGGCAACAAGCCGCACGCGATGATGATGATGCCGATGCGGCACGACACGGTGCGCACGGTGCGGGTGGACACGCTGCGTTCGATGATTCGCGACACGGTGCGTTTCGTGCGCGTGGACACGGTGGCCTCGCTGAACCTCGACCAGGTGGTGCTGCGCGTGCAGTTCCGCACCGACAAGGCCGAGCTGCTGGCGATCTCGTACAAGGTGCTCGACACCGTGGCGGCGGCCATCAAGGCGACGCCTGATTCGAAGTGGATGGTGGAAGGCCACACCGACAGCGTCGGCACGGCCGCGTATAACCAGACGCTCTCGCAGGCGCGAGCGCAGACGGTCGCGGACTATCTGGTGAGCAAGGGCGTGGATCGCGGCATCCTGACCGCGACCGGGTTCGGGTTCGACCGGCCGGTCTTCTCCAACACCACCGAGGCAGGACGCGCGCAGAACCGGCGCGTGCAGCTCCGGCGCATTCCGGCACCGCCGACGGTGCGCGTACCGTAACGGCCCGGTTCGATCATTGGTGGGACACACGCGGGAGCCGGAGAGTTTCCGGCTCCCGCGTGCCCTTCCCGCCTCGGCTTTCTACGGGACCAAGTCGTGACCAGCACACAGAGGCAGGCAACGCCCGTCTGGGCGTATGTATATCAGATCGTGCCGCCTCAATCCCTGAGCCGGCTCCACGCGATCCGCACACTCTTGTACGAGGAGCACTCGGCAGCCCAGCGCGAGGCGCGCACCTGGGCCAGCCGGCTCGTGACGGAAGGACAGACGACGCGTATCCTGATCGTCAGTGACACGCCCGGGCTGGATCGCCCGGTTGACCGGCGGTTGGTGGCGGAACTGCACCGACTGGCCGCGGAGTTCACCATCTCGGAGCCCGTGGCGCTGGCGGAGTGACCGCCGGCGCCCGGGTACCCGGGCGCCCGTTCTACAGCAGCGGCACGGTGAGCTGGGCCGAGATGACCGTCAGGAAGTCGCGATAGGCCAGCGGCTTCGCGATGTAGCCGTCGCAGCCCGCGGCGCGGATCCGCTCCTCGTCGCCCTTCATGGCCAGCGACGTCAGGGCAATCACCGGAATGTCCTTGGTGGCCACGTCCGCCTTGAGCAACCCCGTTGCCTCGAGCCCGTCCATGCCGGGCAGCATGATGTCCATCAGGATGAGGTCGGGCATGTCCGTGTGCGCGAGCGCCAGGCCGATTTCCGCGTCCACGGCACCGAGCACCGTGTGCCCCGCCGCCTCCAGCAGGAAGGTCGCCAGGCGCATGTTGGCCTCGTTGTCTTCGATGATCAGTATGCGCGCCATGTCAGTGCTCCATGTGACGGCCTGCCATCGCACGCCTGACGGCGACAATGAGTCGGTCCCGGTCGAGTTCTGCCTTTTCCATGATCTCAGACACCGACCCGTTCAGCAGCAGGCGATCCTCGGCGGTGACCTGCTTGGCGGTGACGACGACAATCGGGATCGTCGTGGCGTCGGGGTGCGCGTTGAGCGCCGCCACCACTTCGAACCCATTCACCTCGGGCATCACCAACGCAAGCACGATGAGGTCGGGCAGCTCGCGGCAGGCAATCTCGATGGCCTCGCGGCCGCCCGAAGCCCGCAGCACCGTGCTGGCGACGCCCCGCAAGCGTGCGGCGACGAGATCGAGCGCGTCCGGGTCACTATCCACGGCCAGGACCCGGAGCACGCGGCCAGGCGCCACCGGGAACAGCCCGACGCGGACGAGGATATCCTTCAGCTCCGTGCGCGACAGCGGTTTCTGCATCACCGCGGCGGCGCCGAGCGCGAATCCCCGCTGGCGGTCGGCCACGATGGAGATGATGACGACGGGAATGTGCCGGAGCGACGGCACCTGCTTGAGGCGGTCGAGAAACTCCCAACCGTCCATGTTGGGCAGCATGATGTCGAGCGTGATGAGCGCCAGCGGCTGCTCCACCGCGAGCACCAGCGCGGCCTCGGCGGAAGTGGCGTGCAGGACGGTGAACCCTTCCGCCTCCAACTGCACGCGGATCAGGTCGGCGGACTTGTGGTCATCCTCGACCATCAGGGCCACGCGAGCGCCAGGGGCCACCCGGACGCTCGGCATCGCGATGCTCGTCGCCGCCGGCGCCGCGGCGCCGGGGGCGCGCAGCGGGAGCCAGACCGTGAAGCGGGACCCTTCGTCCACGGCGCTTTCCACCGCGACCGCGCCGCCGTGCAGTTCGACGAGCTGTCGCACCATGGCGAGGCCCAGCCCTGAACCCGCGAACTTCCGGGAGAGTCCGCTGTCGATCTGGCTGAAGGGGTTGAACAGCTCCTCGAGCCCGGCGGGGGCGATGCCGATGCCGTCGTCGGTGACGCTGATCTTGACGAACTCGCCGAAGCCATCGTCGGCCGCGCCCAGGACGCGACCGGCCCACGGGCCGGCGAGGTGCCCCACTTCGGCGCGCGGCACCCGGCTGGCGCGCAGGGTCACCTCACCCCGCTCGCCGCTGAACTTCACGGCGTTGGAGAGCAGGTTGTAGACGATCTGCTTGACCTTGCGCGCGTCCACCTGCATCGACCCCACGTTCTCATCCGCGTCCACGCGCAACCGGATGTGCCGGCTCGCGGCCTTCTCGCGGATGATGGACAGGCTGTTCGCGAAGAGCGACGCGAGCGGCACCGACTCGAGGTCGAGCGACATCTTGCCCGCCTCGACCTTCGAGAGGTCGAGGATGTCGTTGATGAGGGAGAGCAGGTGCTGGCCGCTGCTGAAGATGTCGCCGACGAAGCGCCGCTGCGCCTCGGGCATCTCGCCCAGCAGGCCGTCGCCGAGCACTTCGGAGAACCCGATGATGGCATTGAGCGGCGTGCGCAGCTCGTGCGACATGTTGGCGAGGAACTCCGACTTCGATCGGCTGGCATTCTCCAGCTCGAGGTTCTTGAGCTGCAGCGTCTGCTCGATGCGCTTGAGGTCGGTCATGTCGCGCGCGGCGGCCACGACGCCCTGCAGCCGCCGCTCGCGATCGTGGAACGTCGTCGCGTTGTACGACACCACGGTCAGCGAGCCGTCGAGGGCGCGCGCGGTAAGCTCGTAGTCGGTCACCGTCCCTTCCGCCAGCACGCGGGCGATGCCGGCCTCGGCCCGCTCGGGGTCCGTAAAGCAGGACCGGAACGGCGCGCCGATCAGCTCGTCCCGCGTGCGGCCCGTGAGGGCCTCGGTCTGCTTGTTGACGTCGGTGATGATGCCGCGCGGGTCGGTGGTCATCATCGCGTCAATGTTGGACTCGATGAGCGACCGCGTGTAGAACTGCTGGTCGCGCACGCGTTGGTCGAGCTTCATCCGCTCGTCCTCGACCTGCTTGCGCGCGGTATTGTCGGTGCCGATGAGCAGGTAGCCAATGATGGCGTCCTGCGCGTCGCGGAGCGCCGTGACCGAGACGACGGCCGGAAACCGGCTGCCGTCCTTGCGGATGTACGTCAGCTCGTAGATGTCCTCGATGCCGCGCGAGGCCTTGAAGACCAGCGCCTCGAACCCCGGCGTGATCAGCGTGCCGAGCTCGACGCTGAGCGCCTTGGCGCGCGCGATGAGCTCGAGCGGATCGGAGATCTCGGCCGGCGTGATCTTGTTCATCACGTCGGCGGCGGCGTACCCGAGCATCCGCTCGGCACCGACGTTGAAGATCTGGATGACGCCCTGGGCGTCGGTGGCGATGCTCGAGAAGTTGGCGCTGTTGAAGATCGCGCTCTGCAGCGCGCCCGTGGCGAGCAACTTTTCGGAGTTGCGGGGCTCGGTGATCAGCTCAATGGGTCCGGCAGGACTGCGGTGCGAGCGCGACATGACTCTCCCTGTACCGGAGAGTAACGCCGGCCACCCATGGTGAACATCGCACGACGGGAGTACTCCCAACAGGGGATTGACGAGTCGTTCCCCCTCCGGCGGCGATCCTTCGGTAGCGCGCTACGCGCTTTCGGCGCTTTCGCGGTGGGCGAAGGCGGCGATCTGCAGGCGCGTGTGCAACGCCAGCTTCTCCATGACGTTGCGCACGTGGCTCTTGACCGTGTACGTCGCGATGTTCAGCCGCACCGCGATCTCCTTGTTGGCCAGCCCCTCGCCGATGAGCTCGATGACCTGGCGCTCGCGGGCGGTCATGCGCACCGATTCCATGGCCACGGCCCGGCCGCGCACCAGCGCGTCCTTGGCGATCTGCGAGAAGAGCGTGGACGTCATGGCGGGCGGCAGCACGTGGGCACCGTCGGCCACGGACCGGATGGTGCTGACGAGCTCCTCGAAGGTGGCGTCCTTGAGGATGAACCCCGACACGCCCGCGTTGACGAACTCGACGATGTCCTCGTGCACGGGCAGGAGGTCCATGATGATCACCTTGGAGTCCGGGTGATCCCGCTTGACGGTCTCCGCCACACGCAGGCTGTCGTCGTCCCAGAGGCCGACGTCGAGCAGGATCACGTGCGGCGCGGCCTGCTTCAGCAGCTCGGCGTCGCCACTGGACTCGGCCGCCACGACGGTGAAATCGGAGGTCTGGTTGAGCAACGCCACGAGTCCTTCGCGGACGAGGCGATTGTCTTCGATCAGCGCGACTGAGATCATGCCAGACAGCCCTCCGTTCCAGCGTCTCCGGGGTTGCGCCAGTCGCGTGCTTCGCGTCTCATGGCCACCGCCAGCCTGAAGAGTAGCACACCGCGAGCGCCAGCGCATCCGCGGGGCGTGCCCCGGTTCACGCCTGCCGGCCCGCGACGGGCCCGCGACGGGCCCGCGACGGGGCCGCCACGGGGCCGCCACGCGCCGGGTAGCTAGTGCCCGGAACGCCGGCCGAACGCGGCGTATCCCCCGCGCGCGCTACCTCCCATTTCATCCCGTCGTGCGATGGTCGCCCGCAGCCCGGCTCGGCAAGTTGCAGGCGTGGCACCAGCAGCACACATCGGCGGGTCATAGAGGAGCGGCATGCACATGAAGACGAGCACCAAGGACGACGCGGCAGGCAGGCTCCGCGAACTCACGGGTCTGCTGAAGGAGAAGGCCGGGCAACTGACCGACGCGCCCGGCCTGGAACTGGAAGGACGAGCGGAGCGACGGGCCGGCAAGGTGCAGCGCGTGATTGCGAAGGTAGAGAAGGCGCTCGAGAAGCAGCTGGCACACTCCGCAAGCAACCAGGGAGAACGCTCATGAAGATGCTCACTATCGCGGGAGCCGTACTGGCCGTGTTCGGGGCCTTCGTGCTGGTAAAGGGCATGAGCTATCCGTCCGAACGGAACGTCATCAAGATGGGCGACATGCAGATCACCGCCGAGTCGCAACGGCGCGTTCCGGCGTACGTCGGGGGTATCGCCCTCATCGGTGGCCTCGCGCTGGTTGGCGCCGGCCTGAGCGGAAAACGCATTTCATGAACCGGGAGCACACATGCTAGGCACCATCGCAGTCATCCTG
>JBBQZD010000014.1:0-27236 GCA_038208045.1 Gemmatimonadales bacterium
AAACCCGCGCCGAACGCTCCGTCTACACCGAGACCTCCACCTACGCCGACGTCGTCGCGTTCCTCGATGCGCTGCAGGCCAAGGGCGCGCCGATCGTCATTGGCAGCATCGGCAAGACGTCGCAGGGGCGCGATATCCCGTACGTCATCGCGTCGCGCCCGCTCGTGCATTCGCCCGCCGAGGCGCGGCGCCTCGGGCGGCCGATCGTGTACGTCCAGGGCAATATCCACGCGGGCGAGGTCGAGGGGAAAGAGGCGCTGCAGGCGCTGCTGCGCGACCTCGTCTTCGCGAAGCACAAGAACGTGCTCGACTCGATCGTGCTGATTGCGGTGCCGATCTACAATGCCGACGGTAACGAGGCGTTCAAGCCGCAGGCGCAGCAGCGCGGGTCGCAGAACGGACCGGAGATGGTCGGACAGCGGCCGAACGCGATGGGCCTCGACCTCAACCGCGACTATATCAAGGCCGAAGCGCTCGAGACGCGCGCGTCGCTGGCGATGTTCAACGCCTGGGATCCCGACCTGTTCGTCGACCTGCACACGACCGACGGCAGCTATCACGGCTACGCGCTGACCTACTCGCCGTCGCTGCACCCGGCGGCTGGCATTCGCGGCGGGCCGTTTGGCGGCGCCTTCGTGCGGGACTCGATGCTGCCGGTGCTGCGCCAGCGCGTGCGCGCGCGGCATCACTACGAAATCTTCGATTACGGCAACTTCACGGGCGACGAGGGGCCTGCGGCGCCGGGTGAGGCCAAGTCGTGGTCCACGTACGAGCACCTTCCGCGCTACGGCACCAACTACTACGGCCTGCGCGGCCGCCTCTCGATCCTCAGCGAGGCATATTCGCACGATCCGTTCAAGCGGCGGGTGCGCGCGACGTACGCGTTCGTCACCGAACTGCTCTCGCTGACGGCGGAGCGGGCGCGCAGCGTGCTCGCCGTCACGCGCGCCAGCGACGCGGCGCTCGCGGCAGGCCGAGTGAGCGCGGTGCCCGTGCGCGCGGAGCTGACGCGGCACCCGTCGCTGCAGGACGTCATCGAGGAGCCGATCGAGAAGACGGACGCGGCGCCGACCGAACCGGGCGTGCGCCGCGGCTACCGGCGGAGCGGCCGGTTCGTCACCGAGAAGATGCCCGTGCGCGACCGGTTCGACGTCACCCGCACCGACCCGATGCCGTGGGGATGGCTGGTGCAGCCCGCGGCGGCCGACACGGTCGGGGCCGTGCTCCGCCTGCACGGCGTGCGGGTGATGCGCACGACGACGCCGGCGGCGATGACGGGCGTGGAGTGCTTCGCCGCCGACTCCGTGGTGCAGGCGCCGCGTCCGTATCAGGGGCACCGCGCCACCCGGTTCGAAGGGACGTGGCGCGCGGACTCCGGCGTGCAGGCGCCGGGAGCCCTGATCGTCGAGTCGCGCCAGCCGCTGGGCGTGCTCGCGCAGGTCATGCTCGACCCGGCCAGCGATGACGGGCTGGGGACGTGGAATTTCTTCGACGCCGCGATGGCCAAGTCGTCCGGCGTTCCCATCTGCCGACTCACGAAGGCGCCGGCCGTGCCGGTTCGCCTGCTTCCATAGAGAATGTTTCGATGTTCCGTGCACCGCTGATCTGGCTGTCGCGCCAGAAGACCATCTTCCAATTCGTCCGCAACAACGGCTTCGCCAAGCGGGCCGCGTCCCGGTTCGTGGCCGGCGAGACTGTCGAAACCGCCTGTGCGGCCGTGGCCGCGCTGAATGCGCAGGGCATCACGGCGTCGCTCGACGTGCTGGGTGAGAGCGTGGAGCGGGAGGCCGAGGCGCGCGAGACCGGGCGCCAGTACATCCACCTGCTCGACGAAATCGCGCGCCGCAAACTCGACGCCAATGTCTCCGTCAAGCTCACCGCACTCGGACAGGACATCTCCGACGCCCTGTGCGAGGAGATCACGCGATCAATCCTCGATCGTGCCCGAGAGCTCGGTACCTTCGTCCGGCTCGACATGGAGGGGAGTGACTACACGCAGCGCACGCTCGACTTCTTCGAGCAGCGCCTCTTCGGCGACTACGGCGACCATGTCGGCATCGTGCTGCAGAGCATGATGCGGCGCACGCCGCAGGACACCGCGTGGGCCGTGGAAAAGCAGTGCCGCGTGCGCATCTGCAAGGGGGCGTACCTGGAGCCGGCGACCGTCGCGTTTCCGGACAAGAAGGACGTGGACCGCACGTTCGTGGAGAGCAGCAAGACGCTCGTGAAGCAGGGGCGGTATCCGGGCCTGGCGACCCACGACGAGAAGATCATCACCGAGCTGTGCTTGTGGGCCAAGGCCAGCGGCATCGCCCCCGACCGGTTCGAGTTCCAGATGCTGAACGGCGTCCGCCGCGACCTGCAGGAGAAGATCGTGCGCGACGGATGGCGGCTGCGGGTGTATGTGCCGTTCGGCACGCAGTGGTATCCGTACCTGATGCGGCGCCTCGCCGAACGGCCGGCCAACATCTGGTTCATCGCGGGCAATGTGCTGCGCGAGATGACGCGCCGCCGGTGAGCATGGGCGGACGCTTCCTGCCCCCCGAGCCCGACAAGGGCGACGAAACGACCGTGGGTGGGTACGCCGCGGTGCACGGACGGGCCGCCGCGCTCGAGGGGCCGGACGGGCTGTCGTACTCGCTCGAGGTGATGACCGATGAGACCGGCGACCCGGCACGCCCGTGGGGGGCCTACGTCGTCTTCCTGCAGTGGCGCCGGGTGGGCGAGCAGGGCATCGCGGGCCACCTCGAGAGCGACTTCCTCACGTACGCTGCCGACGACGAAGACGCCGCGCGCGCCGCGGGCGCGCTGCCGCTCACGGAATGCCAACGCCTGCTCGATGCGCTCGTGGCCGACCGCGACGGCCCAGGCGGACGCCGCTGGGTCGATGTCCTGCCGGCCGACGGTGACGCATGAGTGCAGGGTCCACCGGTCACGCGGTAGTGCTCAACGGCACCGGCGGCATCTGGCGCGTGCGCGCCGCGGACGGCACCGAGTGCGACGCGACCCTGCGGGGCCGCCTGAAGCAGGAAGAGAAGTTCGAGAAGATTGCGGTGGGCGACGAGGTCGACATCGAGGAGGACGAGCGCGGGGTCGCGTGGAGCATCACGAAGATCCACCCGCGCCGCACCGTGCTGGCGCGCCGCGTGCCCGGCGGCCGGCGTGGCGAGCGCGTGGTCGCAGCCAACGTGGATCAGGTGCTCATCGTCTTCGCCGCGGCCAAGCCCGAGCCGCATGTGCGGATGATCGACCGCTTCCTCGTGATCGCCGAGGGCAATGACATCGCCGCCCGGCTCGTGATCAACAAGGTGGATCTCGTGGGCGGTGCCGACGGGGCCGCGGGCATGGCGGCCGACTACGAGCGTGCCGGGTATCCGGTGCATCGCACGAGCATGAAGCAGGCGATCGGACTCGAGGGCCTGCGCGAGGCGCTGGCCGGCCGCACGTCCGTGCTGACGGGACCGAGCGGCGTGGGCAAGTCGTCGCTGATCAACGCGCTCTTCCCGGGGCTCAACCTGCGCGTGGCCGAGATTTCAGAGTCGGTCAACAAGGGACGCCACACGACGGTCGGCGGGGTCTTCATTCCGCTGCCGGGCGGCGGCTACGTCGTGGACACGCCGGGCCTGCGCGAAGTCGGCATGTGGGGCCTGCCCTCGCGCTCGCTCGACCAGTGCTTTCCGGAGTTTAAGCCCGCGCTCGGCGAGTGCCGCTTCCAGGACTGCCATCATCTTACCGAA
This sequence comes from Gemmatimonadales bacterium, assembly GCA_038208045.1. Taxonomy (GTDB): domain Bacteria; phylum Gemmatimonadota; class Gemmatimonadetes; order Gemmatimonadales; family Gemmatimonadaceae; genus PNKL01. The sequence goes on from JBBQZD010000014.1 coordinate 3,738, forward strand.
CCCGACTGCGCGGTGCGCGCCGGTGTGGCGTCGGGCGCGATCTCGGCGTTGCGGTACGAGAGCTATGCCAAGCTGCGTGGGGAACTGGTGGAGGATGAACGGAAGTATTGAGGGGCGGAGTACGACAGAAGACGACAGAGTACGACAGAGTACGACAGAGACGACCAACCCTGCGACTGGGCAGGGGCTCCCCATTCCGAGGCTCCCCATGCGACATCGGCTCTTGCTTGTGGCGCTCCTGACTTCGGTGGCCGGCGCGGCGTCCGCGCAACAGGCTCCGGCCGGCTGCGCGTCAGCACTGCATCGCCAGTTCGATTTCTGGGCGGGTAACTGGACCGTGACCGACAGTGCCGGTCGCGTGCCGTATGGGCAAAACACCATCTCCATTGAGGAGCAAGGCTGCCTGCTGCACGAGCACTGGACCGGCTCGCGCGGGGGCACGGGGCAGAGCGTCAACTTCCACTCCACGAGCACGAAGCAATGGACGCAGGTCTGGGTCGGCAGTGACGGCACCACGCTGCACCTGGAGGGCGGCCTGCGCGGGGCGTCGATGGAACTTCAGGGTGCCGGCCTCGGCTCCAAGGGGGAGCTGACCGTGGAGCGCATCACGTGGACCCCTTTGCCCGACGGTCGGGTACGGCAGGTGTGGCGCCAATCCACGGACGGTGGCACTACATGGACCGTGAGTTTCGACGGCTGGTACGCACGGCAACGCTGACACCATACCGATGACACGACTCCTGCTCGCGCTTTTCCTCGCCGCGCTGCCGCTCGCCGCGCAAACCGCAGGCCTCGAGCCGGGCATTGCGCACTACACGGCGCGACGCTGGACCGACGCGCACACGTTCTTCACCGTGGCCGCCAAGGCGCAGCCGAAGAGCGCGGCAGCGGCCTACTGGCTCGGCAAGACCTTGATGGCGGAGAACAAGCCCGGGGAGGCTGAGGACTGGTTCGACAAGGCCACACAACTCGATCCGCGCAGCAGCGAGTATCACCTGTGGCTGGCGCGCGCCATCGGCATCCAGGCGACGCGCGCCAGTGTCATCAAGCAGCCGTTTCTCGCGCGGCGCATCAAGTCCGCCGTGGACAAGGCCGTTGCGCTGGACGCCGACAACATTGACGCACGCGAAATGCGGTGGCAGTTCTATGCCATGGCGCCGGGCATCATGGGCGGCGGCGACGACAAGGCGCGCGACGAAGCCGCCGAGATCATGCGCCGCAATCGGTACCGCGGGCAGTTCATCGCCGTGCAGACTGCGGCCCGGGCAAAGGACACGGTCGCCGTCGAGCGGACGCTCAAGGCGATGGCTGCCGAGTATCCCGACTCCGTGGCCGTCGCGAGTTCGTACGCCAACCTGCTGGCGGGGAGGTCGCGGCCCGCCGAGGCCTGGGCCGTGATGGACGCGTTCCAGAAGCGACGACCTTCCGACCCCGTCGCGCTCTACCAGATCGGCCGGCTGGCGCTGATTACCGGGCAGCAACTCGACCGCGGCGAGGAGGCGCTGAAGCGATACATCGCGCTCGCGCCGCAGGGCCAGAACGTCCCCACGCTGAGCAACGCCACTACGCGACTGGGCGGCATCCACGAGCAGCGGGGGAACACGGCGGCCGCGCGCGCCGCGTACGAGGCCGCCATCCGGCTCGACGCCCGCAACGAAATGGCGAAGCGCGCCCTGGCCGCCCTGAAGCCGTGACGTCGCTCCAGCCAAAGCGGCCATGCCGGGTGGCGGGGCGTGCCGCGTCATGGCATCATCGTACGTTGCCTCGCCTGGACCCGCAGGGAACCGCCGGAACGTCGCTGCTGTTGAGCACACAGGGCGCCCGAGGGAAGGCAACTGCACTCGGTCGCGGTGGCGCGTCATGCGGGACTGCCCGGAACACGAGATGACTGACGAATGACGACGTTTTCGATGATTGGTTGGATCAGTTGCCGCGGCACCTCGGCGCTGCTCTGGGAGTTTCTGGACGGCGAACTCGACGCCGCCGGCACGGATCGCGTGCGTGCGCACCTGAGTGCCTGCCCGCAATGCCGGGCGCGCGAGGCGCACGGGCGCGCCTACCTCCGCAGGATGTCGGCCGTGGGCGGGCCGACGGAGGCACCGCCGGCGCTCCGCCGTCGCGTGCTGCACTCGTTGCGCGCGCACGGTCTGCGCGCATGACGCCTCCGGGCGACGCGCACTCGGCCAGTGCGGCCGCGCATCGCGAGGACGCGTCGCGGCAGCAGGCCGCGCGCTGCGTCGTGCTGACCATCAGCGATTCGCGCACCACGGCCACCGACGAGTCAGGGGACCTGCTGGCGCGCCTGCTCCTCGAGGGCGGCCACGTGGTTGTCGCGCGCCACCTGGTCCCGAACGACGAAGCGCAGGTGCGCAGCCGCGTCACCGAGGCGCTGGCGCGGGACGACACCGACGCCGTGCTGTGCACCGGCGGCACGGGGCTGGGTTCGCGCGATCGCACGGTGGATGTGGTGCGGCCGCTGCTCGAGAAAGAACTGCCCGGGTTCGGCGAACTGTTCCGCCTGCTGAGCTTTCAGGAGCAGATCGGCGCCGCCGCCATCCTGAGCCGCGCGCTCGCGGGATCGGCGCGCGGAAAGTTCGTGGCCGTCATGCCGGGCTCGAAGGCCGCCGTGGAACTGGCGATGACGCGCCTCATCGTGCCCGAACTGCAGCACGCCCTGCGCGAACTGAGGCGCTGAACGCCGGGCGTGCCGTCGCGCGGGCTGTGGTGCGGGCCGCGTGGCAAACGGCGTGGGCGGCCGCGCGGATCCCTACGCCGGGCGCTCCGCGCCGTTGAGCACCACGGACCACGTGACCGGCGTCGCCGGATCGAGCGAGTCCTTGACGCTGCAGTACTTGGTCACGGCCAGTTCCACGGCGCGCTCGGCGTGCTCGCGCTCGATCCCCTCGCCGTCGATGCGGTAGACGATGTGCGCCTTCAGCACGCGCCGCGGGATCTCGGTCCGGCGCTCGCCCTGCACCTCGATGCCGAGCGACGCCACCGGCGTGCGCCGCTTGGCGAGGATGTCCACCACGTCGACGCCGGTGCAGCAGCCAAGCCCGATGAGCAGCGTGTCCACGGGTCCGGGGCCCGTTTGCGCCGAGGCGTCTATGCGGATTTGCGGCCCGCCGGGGCGGCCCGCGTCGAAGCGATGATCGCCGGCCCAGCTGATCTGCACACGGTTGTCGGCACGAACGTCGGACATCGGGACCTCATGGGGATGGCGGATAGCGGATGGCGGATAGCGGATGGCGGATGGCGGATGGCGGATAGTGGATGGCGGATGGTGGAGATTAGAGGATGGTCATCGAATGTCCAAGATCCGCCCTCCGCCATCCGCCCTCCGCCATCCGCCATCACCCCACCCGCGTTCCGTTCGCCACCGGATGCCCCGGTCCGAGCAGCACCACTTCGGTTCGCTCCGGCATCGCGCCGAGCACCAGCACCTCGCTGACGAAGCCGGCGATGTTGCGCGTGCCGATGTTCGTGACCGCAATCACCTGCCGGCCGATGAGTGCTTCGGGCGTGTAGTGCGTGGTCAGTTGCGCGCTGGAGCGCTTGACGCCGAGGTGCGGCCCGAAGTCGATTTCCAGTCGGAGCGCGGGTTTCACCGCGCGCTCAAAGCGCTCGGCGCGAAGCACCGTGCCCACGCGAATGTCGATGGCGAAGAAGTCCTGGGGAGTCGGCATGCGACCGAAGGTAGCCCGTCCGTCCGGGCGCCGCACGGGCCGCGCGTGACTAGCTTGCACGCATGGGACAATATGAGCGGCACGTGTTCGTCTGCACGTCGGGCAAGACCTGCCCCACGCAGCAGTCCAAGGAAGTGTTCACTGCGCTGCGCACGGCCGTGGTCGAGGCCGGGCTGAAGGCGAGCGTGCGCGTGAACCCTTCGGGCTGCCTGGGGCAGTGCGGTCACGGCCCGATGGTGGTGGTGTATCCCGAAGATGCCTGGTACCACCAGGTGCAGCCCGCTGACGCGGTACGCATCGTCAGCGAGCACTTCGTGGGCGGCCACCCGGTGGAGGCGCTGCGCTACGTCGCGCCTCCGGGTGACAACAAGGTGCCGGAGTAGCGCCTACGGCACCGGCTTGCGCGGTTCCTCCGGGAGCAGCGTGAAGCGCGCGAACTGCGCGAGGTCGAGATACCGGCGCGCGGCGTCGCGCACCTGCTCGGCGGTGAGCTTCTCCACCATCGACGTATACTGCAGCGTGGCATGCTGGTCGCGGCCGTCCTCGTCGTGGTCGCGCATCCAGCTGAGCCAGGCCGTGTTTTCGCGCAGGCCGGTCTCGTGCGAACGGAGCAAGGTCTCCTTGATCTTCGCCATCTCCTCCGTGCTCGGTCCAGCGCGCTTCACCGAATCGATGACGCCGAGCGCGTCGCCGACGAGCTCCTCGACGCGATCCGGTGACGAGCCGAAGCTGAGCGTGAAGCTGTACCTCGGATACGGAATGAAGCTGCCCGACCCGCCGACGCCGACGCCATACGTGCCGCTCTTGTCCTCGCGCAGGGCGTCGCGCAGCCGCATGTCGAGCAGCTGGCGCAGCGCGCTCACCTCGAGGCGGCGCTCGTAGGAGTACTCGAACGGGCCGTGAAAGGTGATCTGCGTCTGTGCCTTGGGGTCGGTGCCCTTCCGGACGATGCGCCCGACGATGCCCGGCGGCGGACGGATGCCGCGATCCACGAAGGTGGTCGCCTTGCCGGAGGCCGGCAGCGACCCGAGGTACTGCTCCACCAGCGGCCGGATGCCGTCGAGCGTGAAGTTGCCGACGAGGTAAAACGTGAAGCCGCTGAAGTCGGCAAAGCGCGCCGTGTACAGCGCAAACGCCTTCGCCACATCGAGCGAGTCGAGCTGCTCGGGCTGGAAGAGCCGGAAGCGCGGGTTGTAGTTGGCCATCACGACGGCGATGGTGTCGTTGAAGGCCTGCGCCGGTGTGTTGCGGCTGTTCTGCAGCGCCGCCTTCATCATGGAGCGGCCCGCGGCGAAGAGCGCGGTGTCGAGCCGCGGCGCCGTGGCGCGTAGCCAGAGCAACTGGAACATGGTCGGCAGGTCCTTCGGGGAGGCGGTGCCGAAGGCCGACTCGCCATTTTCGCCCACGGAGACGCTCGCGTTCGCGATCTTGCCGGTGAGCATCCGCCGCAACTGGTTGTCGCTGAAGGTCCCGGCGCCGCCCAGCACGTACTCCGACAAGGTGGCCGTGTTATGCTCGGCGTTGGAGAGCAGCGAGAAGCCGCCGGGACGGCGTCCGCTGAGCAGCACCTGGTCGTTCTTGAAGTCTGTCGGCTTGAGCAGCACGCGAATGCCGTTGGACAACGTCCACTCGGTGATGCCGAGATCGGCAATGGTCGAGACCTTCATCACCTTGCCGGGCACCGGCGGGGTCGCGACCAGCGGCTGGCCGGCGGCCGAATCGACATAGGCGATGAGTGCCGACTGCCTGACGCGGTCGAAGACCGAGAGCAGGGCCGAGTCGGTGGGCAGCACGATGTCGGCGCGGGCGGGCGCGGCGACCATGATGGTGCGGTTGCCGGCGGGCATCCAGGGCCTGGCCGCGCCGTTGACCTCTTCGAGCGTGATGCCCGGCAGGAAGGCGGTGGCGAGCTGCTGCAGCTGGGCCGGGCTGGACAGCCCGGTTTCGTTGGTGACGTGTGACACCAGCTGGTTGGCGAAGGCGCGTGAGTCGGTCTTGTCAGCTTCAGTGACCCCCCGCTCGAGCGTGCGAACGTAGCTCCTCGTCTGGCGCTCGAACTCCGAGGTCGTGAACCCGAAGCGATTGGCCCGCTCCAGCTCACCGAGGGTGGCGGCGAGGGCGTCGGTGAACTTCCCCTCCTTCACGATGGCCGCGGCCGTGAAGCCGTCGCGCTTGGGAACCAGCGATCCGCGTCCGGTGAAGGCAAACGCGAAGGGAGTCTCGGCCCGCTGCGACATCTCCATCAGCCGCAGGCCGACGAGGCCCGTGTACATGCTGGCCACCAGCGACTCGCGCCAGGTCTGCACGGTGCCGTGCGTGCGCGGCGGCAGGAGCCAGCTGACCTGGGCGGAGCTCTGCGGGAACTCGTTGTCCGAGGCGATCGAGACGCGGGTGTCGGCGTGGTCGGGAATGTCGTAGAAGACGCGTGGTCGCGCCTTGGACGGGTTCTTCAGGCCCGCGAACCGCGTCTTGATGGCGCGTTCCACCTCAGCGGCGTCGAAATCCCCCACGGCGATCACCGCCATTAGCTCAGGGCGGTACCAGTCGCGGTAGAACCGCGCGATGGCGGCGTGCGTCGCCGAATCGAGGCTCCCCTGCGAGCCGATGGGCAGCCGTTCGGCATAGCGCGAGCCCTTGAACTGCACTGCGAGTTGCTTGTCCTGGATACGCTGGCGCGCGCCGCGGCCCGTGCGCCATTCCTCGATTACCACGCCGCGTTCCTTGGCGAACTCCGTGGTGTCGAACGTGACGGCCGACGCCCAGTCCTGCAGGACGTCGAGCGCCGTGTTCAGCAGGGCGGCGGTGTCGGTGGGGATCTGCAGCATGTACACCGTCTCGTCGAAACCCGTGTACGCGTTGAGGTCGGCCCCGAAGCGCATCCCCGATTTTTCCAGGAACGAGACGATGGCCTGCTTGGGAAAGCGCTGGGTGCCGTTGAAGGCCATGTGCTCGACGAAGTGCGCGAGCCCGCGCTGGTCATTGTCCTCGAGGATCGATCCGGCGCGCACCACCAGGCGCAGTTCCGCCCGGTGCTGGGGCTTCTCGTTGCGCCGAACGAAGTAGCGCAGGCCGTTGGCGAGCTTTCCCTGCACGATGGCGGGATCAACCGGCAGCGGGTCGGTGAGTTTCGGGGTGGCCTGCTGGGCACCGGCGATGCCGGCGGTGATACCGGCGGCGATGCCGAGGGGCAGCGCGCGGAGCGCGAAGAATCGGATGGATGGTCGCATCCGAACACGATGGCTGCCCGACGGTCCGTCGGCAAGCCGGTTTCGTGCGCGGCGGATGTAGATTGGGGCGCAACCACCGACCCGCGCCGCCATGTTCGACGACCAGCCGCCGCAGATGGATCCCTACGCCCGCCACGTCCTGATCTGCACGGGTGAATTCTGCTCCGCGGATCGGCGCGGACGGGCCTTGTACGCCCTGCTCGCGCAGTTGCTGCAGCGCGAGGCGTTGCTGTTCGGCCCGCGGCGCGTGAAGCGCAGTGAAGCGCCCTGCCTCGGCGTCTGCGAGGGCGGGCCGATCGTCGCGGTCTATCCCGAGGGCGTCTGGTATGGTGGGGTCACGCCGGCGCTGCTCGAGCGGATCGTGGTGGAGCACCTGCGCGACGGGCGGCCGGTCGAGGAGGCCGTCTTTCATCGCCTCACCCCCCCGACCGCCTGACTTGCGTTTCCCGAGGCCGTGCCCTCATGATTCGATACCCATCCCGCCGAGGCCTGTGAGAGTGTCCGATGTGCTGTACGAGCGCGTGATGCCGGGAGGCGCCGTGGTCCGTATCCGCCGGCTGACGCCGGCCGGGGAAGTTCCGGTGCGCGCCGCCATCGAACTCGACCGGCGCAACTCCGGGCCACGCCGGGCCGGCGCGGGCACGTCGCCGCCGCCACTGATGGCGGTGGAGAGTGACAGCGACCAGGGGGTGGTGGCCGCGCTGTTGCCGTTCGCCGAGGACGACGCGGCGATTGCCCGGCTGATTGCCGGGCGCGGCGCACGCTAGGACCGCGAAGGCCAGGGGGGCACGGGCCGTACCGGCCCGCGCGGCATCGCCGCCCCTTTGCACCAGCGCGCCGTTCTGCGATTATCCACCGCATCCATGGCTGATTCACTCGACGCCCGCCGACACCTGCTGGGTGCCGCCCGCCGGTACCTCCTCGAGGGTCCCCCGGACGCGCCCGGCTCGGCCGTGTCAACTGATCCGCCGCGTCTGTCGCTTGCCGCCCTGGAGAAACACCGCATGTCCAGCTCCCGCTCCCGTGAACGCATCCTCGCCAACCTCGACGACATGTACCGTGAGGCGTTCGAGCGCGCCAAGCACAGCGAAGACGAGGCGGCGATGAAGTCCCTCGATTTTGCCTACCGCCGCGAACAGTTGTACTTCGAGATCCTGCTCGACGTGCGCGACGCGATCGAGCGGCGCTGACGGCGATGCACCCCCTCGCCCAGGCCGCCGTGATCAGCCTTGCCATCGTCAACGCGCGCGTCTGGACCGGCGACGCGCGCCGTCCGTGGGCCGACGCCGTGGCGGTGGAGGGCAATCACATCGCGGCGGTCGGGTCGGGCGCGGAAATCCAGAAACTCGTGAGTGCGTCGACGCGCGTCATTGACGCCAAGGGTGCGATGGTCGTGCCCGGCTTCACCGACGCGCACGTGCACTTCACGGACGGCGGGTTCGCGCTGCAGTCGGTGACGCTGCGCGACGCGAAGACCAAGGCCGAGTTCATCGCGCGCATCGGCGCGTTCGCGAAGACGGTGCCGGCCGGCGCGTGGATCCTGAACGGCGACTGGGATCACGAGAACTGGGGCGGGGAACTCCCGACGCGACAGTGGATCGACTCGGTGACGCCCGACAACCCCGTCTGGATCAACCGGCTCGACGGCCACATGAGCCTGGCCAATTCGGCGGCGCTGAAGGCGGCGGCGGTCACGAAACCCGTGCAGGACGTGGAGGGCGGCACGATCGTGCGGGACGCGTCGGGTGAGCCGACCGGCGTGTTCAAGGACAACGCGATGGGCGTGGTTGATCGCGCCGTGCCGCCCGCGCCGGCCGAGCTCGTGGACCGCGCACTGCGCGGCGCCATGGCCTACGTGAATGCGCAGGGCGTCACCGCGGTGCACAACATGGGGAGCTGGGGCGAGCTCGCCGCGTTCGAGCGGGCACACACGGCCGGCGCGATGACCACGCGCATTTATGCGGTGGTGCCGCTGGCCTCGTGGAAGCGCCTCGCCGACACCGTGGCGGCGCGCGGTCGCGGCGATGACTGGGTGCAGATCGGCGGGCTCAAGGGCTTCGTCGACGGGTCCATCGGCTCACACACCGCGGCCATGCTCGAGCCGTTCACCGACGCGCCGAACGACCGCGGCCTCATGGTGAACACCCCCGAGAACCTGTACGCGTGGACGTCGGCGGCCGACAAGGCGGGCCTGCAGGTAATGGTGCATGCCATCGGCGACCGCGCCATCCGGACGCAGCTCGACATCTTCGAACGGGTGGCCAAGGAGAACGGTCCGCGCGACCGGCGGTTCCGCATCGAGCATGCGCAGCACATCGCCCCCAGCGACATGCCGCGCTTCGGCGCGCTCGGCGTCATTCCGTCCATGCAGCCGTACCACGCCATTGACGACGGCCGCTGGGTGGACAAGGTGATCGGCGACGAGCGCGCCAAGGGGACGTACGCGTTCAAGTCGCTGCGCGACACCAAGGCGACGCTCGCGTTCGGCAGCGATTGGTTCGTGGCGCCCCCCACGCCGCTGATGGGTATCTACGCCGCCGTGACGCGCCGCACGCTCGACGAACAGCGGCCTGGCGGCTGGCACGCCGAGCAGAAGATCACGGTGGAGGATGCGCTGCGCGCCTACACGACGGGTGGCGCGTACGCGGGGTTCAACGAGGCGACGCGCGGGGTCATCCGGAAGGGGATGCTCGCCGACCTGACGATGATCGACCGCGACCTCACGGCCATCGCGCCGGAGACCATCCGTGACGCGCGCATCGTGCGGACGATCGTGGACGGCAAGGTGGTGTACGAGGCCCTGCGGGACGCCGCCAAGCCGTAGGCGCACCACGACGCACAATCCGGGCTGTTGCGCATGCCACCGGGCGCTATGTTCGGTGGCATGCGCTCGTTCACCGTCATGATATTCGCGGCTGGAACTCTGGCCTTGCAGCTCGCGGCGCAGGGAACGGTGCCGGGGTGGTACACGGAAGAGCTTGAAGTCGTCGCGACGGCCGGCCACCCGACGGCGAGCCGTTTCCTGGTGCGCACGTGGCGTACGGCCGACGCGACGCGGTCTGAGCGGGTGGACGAACGCCTGCCAATGATGAAGGCCCTCGAGTACTCGATCATCCACACGGCCAGCCGGACGCAGTTCCGCGTAAACACGGCCCAACGGACCATCCTGGAATTCACGTCCGGCGACTCGGCCACGCCGTACCCGGCCCCGGCGTTGCCGCGCAGGGTGCTGTCGCAGTCGGTCGAGGCGATGGGCAGCGGCGATTCGATCGTGGGTTACCGCACGCGCCGGGTGCGCGAGCGCATCGTGGCGCGCGTTCCCTATGGCGTCAACGGAAAATTCTCCAACGCGGTCGACACGTCGGTCAGCGTGAGGTGGATCGCGACCTACGCCGACAACCCGAAGCTGGCGGTCGGCGTCAAGCATGCGGACAAGCCGGCGATCGCCGGTGCGCCGCCGCGCGGCTTCGTGTTGCGGAGCGAGACGACGCGCACCGTGCCCCGGCGGATGGTCACCCACCTCGAAGTGCAGCGTCTGGAACATCGCCCGATCAACACCGTGCTCTTCGTGCTGCCGGACGACTACCGACGGACGAGCGGCGTGCCGGGGACGCGGCCATGAGGACCACAACCGGCCTCGTGATGCTGGCTGGCGCGATGTGCGCCGCTGACCTGCAGGCGCAGGGGACGGTGCCCGGGTGGTACACGGAAACGCGCACAACCTCGATGGGGGTCGGCGAACGCGCCGCCGCGGTGCCATCGCGCGATGATCTCATTCGCACGTGGGAAACCGGCGGCAACACGCGCGTGGAGGGCGGCCTGCTCAACCGCGTGCTTGCGCCCGACGCGTACACGCTCTCCCGGCCGGGCGAGCGGCGCTCGTATCAGGTCATGCCGGCCACGAAACAAGTGCGCGTGCTCGACATGGCGGCCTTTGCCGCGCTACGATCGGGAGCCGGCATCGAGTTGCCGGAGTTCTCCGGCATGGAATTCGGGCCAGCGAAAGCCCTCGGCGACGGCGGGCTCGTGCTGGGCCACCAGACGCGGAAGTATGCGTTGCAGTTCACGATGACCGAGCGTTCCGGTGTACGCGGTGCCGCGCCCCATCGCGTCACGACCCGGATGACCACGTGGGTCGCCGAAGATCCTGCCGACTCCATGGTGGCGGCCTACGTCGCGTCGCGCACCACGCCCTCCGGCCCGCGATCGAGACCCCGGGGCATGACGCTTCGCAGTGAGTCGCGCACGCAGGGAGGATCTCCCGCTGACATGATTCGCACCAGCGAGGTCGTGGCCTGGCGGCGCGAGGCGATGGACGCGGCGCGCTTCGCGGTGCCGACTGGCTACGCGCGCGTTGACGTCGCGTCGGATCTGGTGGCGAAGCAGGCGGCGCTGGTCGAGTTGCGGCGACTGACCGCGAGCGCGGATCCGAAAGATCGAGCGCGTGCCAGGCAACTCGGGGACTCGCTCTTCCAGACGGTCAGGGACACCGCACGCGAGCGAGCGTCATTGCGCGAGCACGCAACGGTCATCACCGACACCGTCCCAAAACGGAAGAAGCCGAGGTCATGATGCGACCCGCTGCATGGATTGGGGTCGCGGCGCTGGCCGCAACGCGCGTGCTCGCGGCGCAGGGAACCGTCCCCGGCTGGGAAATCGCGTCAAAGACGACGATGGTCATGCAGATCGGCGGCGCGCCACGCACGACCGAGCAAACCACGAAGACCTTGATCAGCGGCACGCACCAGCGCATTGATGGCCTCGGCGGTGGGTCGCCCATGATGCCGGCCGACGCCTACGTCGTCACCACGCCACCGATGGATTCGTCGTTTGTCGTGTCGCCGTCAACGAGGACCGTGCGCACGATGGATCCCCGGGGAATCGTCGCGACTTCGGGCATCGTTTTGGACCCTTCGACGATGTCGGGGGCCCAAGTGCCCGCCTTTGAGGAAGTGGGCGATGGCGGGCTCGTGCTGGGCCATCGCACGCGGCTGTATCGCGCCGAAGTCACCACGCACATGCGGCTGCCCATGTTCGGCGACTCCAGCGTTCGCAGCTTCACGAACGTCATCAAGACGTGGCTGGCCACGGATGCGACGGACCCGATGATCGCCGGCCTGCTGAGGGATGGGGCCCTGGTTGCTCGTGGCGCGGGGCTGCCGGCAGGCATCGTGCTGCGCAGCGAGACAACCATCATCGGACTTGGCGCCACCGGCACCGTGTCCACGACGGAGGTGCAGTCGATTCGGCATGTGGACATCGACACGGCCAGCTTTGCGGTGCCGAACGACTACGCGCGCGTTGACATGAACGCCGAACTGCGTAGCATGCGCGAACGCACCAACTCGATGCTGCGCGACCTGGAGCGGGACTTTCCAGGGATGGGGGCCAATATGCGCCGCTCGGTGGATTCCCTGATGGGCATCAAGGACACGGTGCGAAAGAAACCTTAGCGCTCCGCCAGCGCCGCGAGGACCGGGGTCCGCACTGGAGATGCTGGTTCCGGCCATGCGTGCCGCATCCCCGGTCACCCGACTACATTTCAGTGTTCGCTGCCGTCTCGCCGCAGGCCGCCGTCCGGCCAAGGCGTCATGAATTCGCAGTTCCACTCGTGGCCCGATGATCGTCCTGACCCGGACGCTGCTGGCGGGCGCGGCCCTCACAGGCTGCCTGACCGCCGGCGCGCTCGCTGCATACATCCTGAAGTTGCGTCGCAGACTGCGCGAGGCAGAGGAAGCGGGGCTTCGCCTCAGCCTTGCGTCCACGGCGGCGCGTGCGGCGGGACACGCCGCCGGAGCCGCCATGGGGGCGCCGTTCGCGGAGTCGCCGGCGGCCCTGAGCACCGAGGAATGGCTGGCCCTCCCGGCCCGAACGGTCGACGACCCGCTGTTCGACTGGGACATCGAGACGGACCAGTTGCGCTTTTCGGCGCGCTGGCGGGCGATGCTCGGCTGTCCCGCCGAGGACGTCGTCCGCACGTCGCAGGAGTGGTTCGGCCGCGTGCATCCCGCGGATCACGACCAGCTGCGCACCGACATCCTCGCGCAGCGCCTGCGCCCCGGGAGCCGCTTCACCAGCGAACACCGGGTGCGGCACGAGGACGGCCGCTGGCTGAACGTGCGCTGGCACGGGGCGATGATGCGGGACGTGGCCGGCAATGTCGTGCGCATCGCTGGCTCCGTGCGCGACGTCACCGCCGTACAGGCGGCCGAGGAGCAGCTGCGCCGCGCCGCGCACCACGATGCCCTGACGGACCTTCCCAACCGCCTCTGGTTTCTCGACGTCCTCCGGCGCGCGGTCGCGCGGCGCGCGCGCGATCCGGAATGTCGCTTCGCCATGCTGCTCGTGGATTGCGACCGGCTGAAGGTCGTCAATGACGCCCTCGGGCACGCCGCGGGCGACGAGCTGCTGCGTCGGGTCGCCGCGCGCATCAGTGCCATCGTCCGGCCCGGCGACGTCGTGGCGCGCCTGACGGGCGACGAGTTCGTGCTGCTGCTCGAGGACATACCGCACGCGGACGAGGCCGTGCTGGTCGCGGCGCGGCTGCAGGACCTGTTTGCCAGGCCCTTCCGCGTGGTCGACCACGACGTGGTCCTGACCGTCAGCACCGGCGTGGTGGTGGCCTGTGACGTGCGCATGACGGCTGAGGAGTACCTGCGCGACGCGGGCGTCGCCATGCACAAGGCCAAGAGCGAAGGAGGCGCGCGCGCCGTGCTCTTTGCCGACGCGATGCGCGAGGGCGCGTTCCGGCAGATGTCCATCGAACACGACCTGCGCCGTGCCATCGAGCACGACGAACTGGTCGTCCGCTACCAGCCCGTCTGGAGCACCGCCACGCGACGGCTCGCCGGCTTCGAGGCCCTCGTGCGGTGGATGCATCCCACCCGCGGCGCGCTCTCTCCCCGCGAGTTCATCCCGATCGCCGAGGAGTCCGGCCTCATCGTGCCGCTGGGGCGCTGGGCGTTGTTCGAGGCCTGCCGGCAGCTGCGCCACTGGGACGACCACGTGGGCGCGCCGCAGCCATTGTGGATGAGCGTCAATCTTGCGACGAAACAACTGACGGATCCCTCGCTGATCCCGTCGGTGGTGGAAGTACTGCGCGAGTCGGGACTCAGCGCGGACCGGCTGAAGCTGGAGGTGACGGAGAACACGATTCTCTCGGACGAGCAGGCGGCACGCGCCACGCTCGACCAGCTTCGCGATCTTGGCGTCCGCCTGATGATGGACGACTTCGGCACGGGGCACGCGTCACTGACGTACCTCCATCGCCTGCCACTCGCTGCCATCAAGATCGACCGGTACTTCGTCGGGCGCATGCACTACGACGCCGAATGCCTCGAGATCGTGCGGTCGCTCGTGACGCTGGCCCGTTCGCTGAACATGGAGTCGGTCGCCGAGGGCGTGGACCACGTGCGCCAACTTGAGCACCTCGAGGTGCTCGGCTGCCGCTACGTGCAGGGCTTCCTGCTGGGGCGGCCGCTTGCTGCCGACGAAGCCTCCGACCTCGTGACGCGCGTGGCGGACTCGCGCGCTCGCCAGGAGGCCTTTGACCCGCGCGATCACGGCTTCGATGGCGTCGAGTCGGCGATCGAGTGGCGCGCGTCGCTCGGCGCGGTCACCGCGGCCGTCGCGTAGCGGTCAGGCAGGTGGGGCGTCCGGCCCCTACCGCCCCGCTAGCGCCGCCTCGAGTGCCCGCGCCTTCTCCGCGCTGTACCGCCCGGTCGTCCGCCACCAGACGCGTCCCGCGGGATCGACCACCAGCACCTGGATCACGTTCTCGTCCGTGATGGCCAGCGCCTGCTTGAACGGCTCCTTGTCGATGTACAGCGTGACGGTCCGCTCGCGTGCGGCGAGATCGTCAATGCCTCCCCGCATGCCGCGATTGATGAACCACCGCATCGGGGCGACCATCCGCTTGATGGTGGGAATCTCGTAGTAGTCCGCGTCAGGGTGCCGGACGAGCGCCTCTTTCACGAACGGCACCCACGTGTCCACGTCGTCCTGCTGTTTCCGCTGGAACGCGACGAAGACGATGTTGCGCGCCCCGGCGAAATCACGCGGCAGCGTGAAGGTCGTGCCCTCGAGGTTGTCCGAGGTGACGGTCGGAAAGGTCACGGTGTCGGCGACGGCGAGCATCAGGGAGAAGGCGAGGGCGGTGATCATGATGGTAGACGGTAGACGGTAGACGGTGGACGGTCGACGGTCGACGGTCGATACACGACGAACGCCGAAGGTCCGGCGGAATGTTCCGCAGGACCCTCCGCCGTCCATCAGCTACCGTCTACCGTCTACCGTCTAGTACCCCACCAACTCATTGTACGCCGCGAGGAAATCCGCCGCCTGCGGCAGCGTGGCGTCCTCGAGGCTCGGCGCGTACCCGACCCAGACGTCCAGCGACGCGATGCGCTTGACCGGCGCGTCGAGCCAGGCAAAGCAGTCATCGGCAATGCGCGCCGCGATCTCGGCCCCGTAGCCCCACGATATCGAGTCCTCGTACGCCACGATGACGCGGCTGGTCTTCTTCACCGACGCGTACACCGTCTCCTGATCCCACGGCGACAGCGAGCGCAGGTCGATGACCTCCACCGACGGGCCGCCGGCGTCCGCCGCCTGGTTGGCCGCGGCCAGCGCGCGCTGCACCGTGGCGCCGTACGTCACGACCGTCACGTCCGTCCCCTCGCGCAGCACCTTCGCCTTGCCGAACGGGATCATGTAGTTCGGGCCGGGATTCATCCCCTTGTTGTACGTCTGGCGGTACAGGTGCTTGTGCTCGAGGAAGATCACCGGGTCGTCGCAGCGGATGGCGGTGCGCAGCAGGCCGTTGGCGTCGAGCGCCGTGCTCGGGCAGATGACACGCAGGCCGGGGCAGTGCGTGAACAGCGATGCCCCCGTCTGCGAATGGTAAATGGCGCCGCGGATGTAGCCGCCGTACGTCGTGCGCACCACCACCGGCGAGGAAAACAGGTTGTTGGAGCGCCAGCGCATCGTCGCCAGCTCGTCGCGCAACTGCATGTACGCGGTCCAGATGTAGTCGAAAAACTGGATCTCGACGACCGGTTTGAAGCCGCGGTGCGCGAGGCCGATGGCACGGCCGATGATGTTGGCCTCGGCCAGCGGCGAGTTGAACACGCGCGCGCCGCCGAACTCGGTCTGCAGGCCGTGCGTCGCCTTGAAGACGCCGCCCTTGCCCTTCACCTTGCCAAGATGCTCCTCGCGCGAGACGTCGGCCACGTCCTCGCCGAAGACGACGATGCGCGGATCGCGCCGCATCTCCTCACGCATGGCGTTGTTGATCAGGTCCACCATCGTGGTCGGCTCACCAGAGAACTTGGGGTCGTCCTCGGTGTCGAACTGGTCGCCTGTCGGGTCCACGTCGGGTGAATAGAGCGCCCACATCGCCGACTCGGGCGCCGGCTGCGGCTGCGCCAGCGCATCGTCCGTGGCCGCCAGCACCTCGGCGTTCACCGCGTCCAGAATGGCCTTGAGGTCCGCGTCCGTGGCGTGCCCCTCGCGCACCAGCCACGACGGAAAGGTCGTCAGTGGATCGCGCGCGGCCTCTGCCTCGCGCTCCGCGGAGGGCTTGTAGAGCACCTCGTCGTCAGACAGCGAGTGCGAGTAGGGCCGGATGACCTTGGCGTGCACCAGCGCCGGACCCTTGCGCGCCCGCGCATACTCCACGGCCTTGCGCATGACCTCCAGCGACGCGAGGAAGTCGCAGCCGTCGACTTCCTGCACGTACAAGTCGGGGAACGAGGCCACGAGCTTCGAGATGGATCCGCCGGCAGTGTTCACCTCGACCGGCACGGAAATGGCGTAGCCGTTATCCTCGACGAGGTAGACGACCGGCAGCTTCAGGTTCGAGGCGGTGTTCAGGGATTCCCAGAACTCGCCCTGCGAGGTCGTGCCGTCGCCGGTGGTGACGAGCGTCACCTCGTCGCCCTGGAACCCGTCGGTGATGCCCAGCAGTCCCGCGCGCACCGAGGCCTCAGCGGCGCCGACGGCCTGAAGGAACTGCGTCCCCGTGGGCGACGACACCGACACGATGTTGAGGTCCTTCTGGCCCCAGTGCGACGGCATCTGCCGGCCGCCGGAGTTCGGGTCCGCCGCCGCACCGACGGCGCTGAAGAGCATCTCGGACGCGGTCATGCCAAGCGACAGGCAGAGCGCGCGGTCGCGATAGTACAGGTAGAACCAGTCGTAGGCCGGCTTCAGCACCTGGCCCGCGGCGGTCAGCACGGCTTCGTGGCCGGCGCCCGAAATCTGGAAGAAGATCTTGTTCTGCCGCTTCAGTTGGATCTCCTTGTCGTCGATCTTGCGCGACAGGAGCATCGTCTTGTAGGCGGCGAGGAGCTGGTCGCGCGTGAGCCCGTGGGCGGCGCGGCGCTCCGTCTTGGTCGAAGTGGCCATGGTCGGTTCGTTCGAGGGCGCACGGATGGCCACCGTGATGCCGGGGGCCGGATTGCTGTCCCTAGGAAGGTAGTCCGTGCCATCGGATTGGGGGAGCGGCGGCACCCTGCGCTTCCGGCGGGCGGACGCTACCGTTCACGCATGGCGAGCAAGGGCAAGGCGTATCGCACCGTCGAGATCGACGGATTCGAGGTGCTGGTGGGCAAGGCGGCCAGCGACAACGACTACCTGACCTTCAAGGTGGCCAAGCCGCAGGATCTCTGGCTGCACGTCAATGGCGTGCCGGGCAGCCACGTGGTGATCCGCAATCCCGACAAGTTGCCCGACATCCCGAAGCCGGTCGTGGAGCGCGCCGCCGAGTTTGCCGCGTACTACAGCAAGGCGCGCGAGGCGCGCGGCAAGGTGGACGTGCACGTCTGCTGGGCCAGCGATGTGCGCAAGCAGCGCGGGGCGCCGGCCGGCGAGGTGCAGCTGCGGCGGTTCGACCGCGTGAAGGTGTATCCGCGCGCCATGGAGGGTGCAACCGATGACTAGCGCGCGAGTGCTCGCTGCCCTCGCGACAGCCGCCCTGCTGGCCGGCTGTCACAGCCAACCCGCGCCGGCAGTGCGGCCGCAGGCGGTCTCGCCCGTTGCGCTCCCGGCGTCGGCGTCAGCTGCGGCGCCAGCTGCGGCGCCGGCGTCCGCTGCGCCTGCACCAGCGATCGCCGCGCAGAACCCGTCGCCGATGCAGGAGCACACCCGGCGACACGAACGCCTGTCGCAACGCGCCGACGATGCGGGCGTGCATTTCAGCATCGAGGGCGTCCTGCCCAAGCCGGTGGACGTGTTCATCCCGCAGAAGGTGCTGGGCGTCGCGGTGGCGCCACTGCTCATTCACTTCATGGGCGCCACCTGGCTACCGCAGCGCGCCGTCGCCACCATGGACAGGCCGGTGATCGTTGCCGCCGCGTACCTCGGCGGCGGCTCGGGCGTGTATTCGAGGCCCTTCGTTGCCGACACGCTGCTCTATGCGCGCCTCCTCGACTCTCTGCGCACGCGGATCGCCCAGGTGACCTCGGCGCCCGCCATCGGGCGCATCTACCTGAGCGGGTGGAGCGCGGGGTACGGCGCCATCCGAGAGATCATACGCCGCCCCGCCAACCTCCCAAGCGTCGACGGCGTGCTGCTCATCGACGGCATCCACGCGGGATACCTGCCCGATCGCACGCCGCTGGCCGATGGCGGGGCGCTCGATACGGCGGGACTTGCGCCCTTTGCCGACTACGCCCGACTCGCGGCGTCAGGCGCCAAGCGCTTCATCATTACTCACTCGGAAATCTTCCCCGGCACGTTTGCCAGCACCACCGAGTGCACCGACTGGCTGCTCGGCGCGCTCGGCATGCAACGGGTGCCGGTGCTCGAATGGGGGCCGATGGGGACGCAGCTGCTCAGCGACACCAAGCGCGGCCGCTTCGAGGTGATGGGCTTCGCCGGCAACACGGCACCCGACCACGTTGACCAATTCCACGGCATGGCGTCGTTCGTCCAGCGCCTGCTCGCACCTTGAACGGACACCAGGCATGAAATTCACACGCGCCCTCGCCCTGCTCGCACTCGTTGCCGGCCCGCTCCGCGCCCAGGGTGTCCAAGGTGACTTCGTTCTGCGCGACTTCACCTTCGACTCGGGCGAGAAGCTCGCCGAGCTGCGACTGCACTACACCACACTCGGCGCGCCGCGGCGCGACGCGGCCGGCGTGGTGCGCAACGCGGTACTGATCCTGCACGGCACGGGCGGCACGGGACGCGCGTTCCTGTCGCCGACCTACGCCGGCGTCCTCTTTGGCCCCGGGCAGCTGCTCGACACGGCCAAGTACTACATCGTGCTCCCCGACGGCATCGGCCACGGCGGCTCGAGCAAGCCGAGCGACGGGCTGCACGCCCGGTTCCCGCGCTACACCTACGGCGACATGGTGCGCGCGCAGCAGATGATGCTCCTCGAGGGACTTGCCGTGAACCACCTGCGCCTCATCATGGGCACGTCCATGGGATGCATGCAGGCGTGGATCTGGGGCTACACCGTCCCCGACTTCGCCGACGGGCTCGCGCCGCTCGCCTGTGCCCCGTCGCAGATTGCGGGTCGCAACCGGATGATGCGCAAGATGATCATGGACGACATCCGCAACGACCCGGGGTATCAGGGCGGAGACTACACGAAGCAGCCGACCGCCGGCGTGACGGCCGCGATGCAACTGCTGTTCATGATGACCAGCGCACCGCTGGTGCAGCAGCGCCAGGCGCCCACACGCGACGCGGCCGACTCCGCGATCACCGCCTATCTGGCGCAGCGCGTGCGCGTCACCGATGCCAACGACATGCTCTACCAGTTCGATGCGTCGCGCGACTACGACCCGAGCGCGCATCTCGCGCAGGTCACCGCACCGGTGCTCGCCATCAACTCGGCAGACGACCTGGTGAACCCGCCGGAACTCGGCGTGATGGAGCGCCTGATGCCCCGCGTGGCCAAGGGCAAGTTCGTCCTGCTGCCCATCAGCGAGCAGACGCGCGGGCACGGCACGCACTCGATGCCGGCTGTCTGGGGCAGCTATCTCGCGGAGTTCCTGAAGACGCTGCCGGAGCGGTAGAACGCGACGTCCAAGATCTCGCTCCTCTTGCGGGACGCTGCGTTACGCTGCACTCATATGCGCGTCAGTATCAGGAGCGATGGTTCCCACCCCCCGGGAGCCACGTCCTTGGAGGCAAATGGCCGTTCCGCACGGACAGCCGATCCAGCGACGAATGCCACGTCCGCCAGGCCAGGACGTGCGCTGGAGCCTCCTCCCCATCAGCCGCGCCCCGCACGGGATTCTTGTCCCGCTGCGGGGCGTCGTCTTTTCCGGCGAGGTGCAATGTCTCATCGGAGTGTTCACCGTCTCACGCTGGCCCGTTCGCCGCGTGGACTGGCCCGCCGTCACGACCGCGGCGTCCCCCACCAGAAGCGGCACGTCAAGCGCGCCACCTTCCGTGACTGCGGCCGCCGCTGTGTCTACTGTGCGACGCCGCTAGGCCTGGAGACGGCGACCCTCGACCATGTCTTCCCCCTCTCGCGAGGGGGCAACCACGCGCCGGGCAACCTCGTGGCGGCGTGCCTCGGCTGCAATCAGCTGAAGGGGTCGATGCTGCCGGTGGAGTTCTTCACCCGCTACCCGTGGGCGGGCCAGAACTTCATGCGCTATGCGCGGGCGGCGCACCGGCAGGTGAAGCGCGTGGCGCGACGGGTGGTGAGTCTGGCCTTCGCCGAAGCAGCGTAAGCAGAAGACGGTAGACGGTGGACGGTAGACCGCAGCGTCTGTCGTCTACCGTCTACCGTCCACCGTCTACCGTCCACCGTCCACCGTCCACCGTCTACCGTCTACCCGCGCCGCCTCCGCCCGCAGCATGATCTCCTTCCGCATGCTGCCCCACGCATAGTCGCCAATGGCGCCGCCGGCCCGGATGACGCGGTGGCAGGGGATCAGCAGGCTCACCGGGTTCCTGCCGACCGCCGTGCCCACGGCCCGCACCGCGCGCGGGGCGCCGATGAACCCCGCGACGTCGCCGTAGGTGGCCACCGCGCCCGGCGCGATCTGCAACAGCGCCGTCCAGACCTTCAACTGGAAGTTCGTCCCGCGCACGTGGAGTGCCAGGGAACCCGAGTGATCGCCCAGTGACGCAAGCGCGGCACGCGCCGCGCGGCGGGTGCGCGACTCCGAGCGCACGAGACCGGCCGCCGGCCATTCGTGCTGCAGGCGCGTCGTCGCCGCGCGCTGCGCCGCTGCGGTGTCGGCGAACTGCAGCGAGCAGATGCCGAGCGGAGTCACGGCCACGAAGGCCGTGCCGAGCGGTGACTCGTGCAGGCCCCACGCGATCTCCACGCCGTTGCCGCCGCGGCTCACCTGTCCGGGCGTCATCGCCTCGGTGTGCACCATCAGGTCGTGCAGGCGCGAGGCGTTGGACAACCCCGCCGCGTACGCGGTGGGCAGGACGGCCCGGTGCTCGCGCAGCAGCGTGCGCGCGAACTGCGCCGTGGCATGCTGCAGGAATCGCTTGGGACTGATGCCGGCCCACCGGGTGAACATCCGTTGGAAATGCGACTCGCTCAGGCCCACGTGCGCCGCCACGGCGGCGAGCGACGGCTGCTCGCGCCAGTGTGCATCGAGAAAGCGGATGGCGCGCTCGATGCGGGCGTAGTCGGACGAGACCTGATCGCTCATGCAATGAATTGATACGACCGGCGTGCGTTTGGCGACACCGGTCGGGACGCGCATCGCTAAGGTGACCGTGTAGGCCACGCGACAGGGTCATAGCGCCGAACACCTTGGCCCCGCGATCGCCTGGTCCGTGAGAAGACCACGAACACAGGGAGACGCGAGCCATGATCCACCTTTGCAACCTTCGCACGGCGCGTGCGGTACTCGGCGCCATGCTGCTGACCCTCTTCGCTGCCTGCTCCGACGTGCCGTCCGGGCTGCGGCAGCCGGGGCCGAACCCGTCCACGCAGGAATCGGCCGTGGCACGTGTCGCCGACGTGCCGATCTTCGCCGAGCCGACGAACCAGGGGCTGTCCGGTACGTACCGCACGCGTCGCACGGTGCGGCCGGCGGATGGCCACGAGTACACCATCGAGACCACGCGTGGGACGGACGGCGTGGCGCTCCAGATCCAGGTGACACGCGATGGCCGCCCGGTAGCGCGCGTCGTCAACAACTGGCAGCGCGCGGCTGGTGGCTACACGCTGGTGCGGCAGCAACTCGCCCGACTTGACGGACGCCGTGCGGTTCCCATGTTCGATACGCGCGACGTCGGGGGCGTGTCCGCCGTGGATGCGGCTCCGTTGACCGTCAAGTTGCGGGCGCGCGGTCAGGTGGTGCCGGGCAGTGCAGGCGTGACGACGGCGAATGGCGGCATCCGATCGCTCGCCGCCGACGACTACTCTGATGGAGGTGGATGCGATGCGGAGGCGCGCGCCGCGGAAGCGGCCATTGACGAGTGGTTGCTGTCCACGCTCGCCGTCATCGGCACGACGGCGTCCGGCAATGTGTGGGCAGCCTGGACGGCCTACGCGTACCAACTCAAGAAGTACCGTGACATGTCCCGTGCGGAAGAGGCGCTCGATGCCTGCGTTGCCCGCGCGGGAAAGCCAACGGATGAGCTGTAGCACTTCCCTTTCACGACGCGGAGTTCGCCGATGCCCAGAATGCTGACCAGCAGCCGGATGGATGCCCTGACGACCCTTGCCCTTCTTGGCGTGTTCGCGGTCTCCTTCTGGAAACCCGAGATGCACTGGCCGATCTACATCGCGCTCGCCGTGATGATGCTGTCGCTCATCCTGAGAAGCTGGCTGGATACCGACGCTGACCGCGCGGCAAGGCGCAAGCATGCGTGGGTGGTACCGGCGGCGACGGTGGCCGTTGCGGCGCAGCTCGTCTACTCGGCGTCAGCCGACGAGCGCTCACGCAGTCTCCTCTTCGCCGGCGGGCTCGTCGCCGCCGGCTTCGCGCTGTTCTTCCTGCGACGACGCACTGCCTGAACGTCCGCGGGCCCCGGCATCCCGCCGGGGCCCGCGTCGTTCGTGCGCGCTCGGCTAGTAGTCCACCGGCCGCAGGTAGCTCTCGCCGATCGCCGCACTGCTCAGCATGGCCACGGTCGGCAGGCGGCGCTTCCAGTGCGTGCCGTCCAGTCGGCGGCGCACGTTCTCGATGTCGGCCGCGTCCACGCCGCGCGCCAGCAGCTCGTCCGCCGTCCAGCCGTGGAGCAGCCAGTTCAGGATCTCGTCGGCCTTGGCGTACGTCACGCCGAAGTCGCCTTCGTCGGTCTGCCCCTGCACGAGATCTGCGCTTGCAGGCTTGTCCACGATTTCCGCGGGCACACCGAGGTGGCGGGCCAGCGCCCAGACCTGCGTCTTGTACAGGTCGCCCACGGGGTTCACCGGCGGCGAGTCGTCGGCGTGCCACGTGAAATAGCCGAGCAGGCGCTCGCTCTTGTTGCCCGTGCCCAGCGGCAGCGCCCGGTACCGGGCGCTCAAGTCGAACAGCGCGATCATGCGCACCCGGGCCATCACGTTGCCGCGTCGCGTCGCGTCGGCCTCCGGCTCGGCGGCCAGGTACCCGTCCACCGCCGCGCTGATGTCGATGGTCCGCGCTTCGATGCCAAGCTGGTCAATG
>JBBQZD010000015.1:0-25355 GCA_038208045.1 Gemmatimonadales bacterium
GGCGCGCTCGTCCTGCGCCCAGACCGCGAGCCCGCGCCTCCCGTCATTGCGCGCTCGCGCTGGCGACGCGATCATCAAGCCGCCGCGCGTCGTGCCCACTATCGCGCCCGACGGAAATGAGGTGCAACTGTAGTACTAGCCCCGCGCCTAGCCCCGCGCCTAGCTCGGCGTCGGGACGAGGAGGCCGTTGATGCGCTCCGCGATGTCCCCCGCTGCGTGCGGCCGTCCGCGCGCGCGCGCCGCCGCCGCCATCTGCTGCAGCCGCGCCCCATCCCCGAGCAGGGCGCGCACGGCGCCGTCGAGGCGCGCCGTCGTCAGCTCGCGCTGCGGCAGGTGCAGCGCCGCGCCGCTCTGCCCGATGACCTCCGCGTTCTTCGTCTGGTGATCGGCCGCGGCGGTCGGCAGCGGCACCAGCAGCATCGGGATGCCCCAGGCCGCCAACTCGCTGGTGCCCATCATCCCCGCGCGCACCAGGGCGAGGTCGGTCGCCGCGTACGCGTCGGCAATGGGTGCCAGGTAGGGCACCACGCGCACATCGGGCCGGTCGAAGTGCCTGAACGCGTCGAACTGTCCCTTGCCCGTGGCCCAGATGACGCAGAGCTCGTCCGGAATGCCCTGCTCCACCCACGCGGCCACGGCCTGGTTGAGCGCGCGCGCCCCCTGGCTGCCGCCGAAGACGAGCAGCACGCGCGCGCTGGCCGGGAAGCCCCACCGGGCACGGGCCATCCGTCCATCCGGATGGATGTCGGGCGGTGGCTCGATCGGATTGCCGGTGTCGATGTACTCGCAGCGCCCCCGCGGCAGCGTCGCCGCCGCTTCGGGAAAGCCGAGGTAGGCCTGCGCGGTGAACCGCGCGCTCAGGCGCGCCGTGACGCCCGGGTAGGCGTCCCCCATCTGCTGCACCACGCGCACGCCGTGGCGCCAGGCCCAGAACAGCGTGAGCCCCGAGGCATAACCGCCGGTGCCGACGACGAGCCGTGCCGGCGACTGCCGGTACAGCGCGCCGAGCTGGCTCCACGCGCCGAGTGCGCCGCGTGCGGTCTTCCAGTTCTGCCAGACACGCGGCCGGTAGAGCGGGTGCAGGTCGAGCAGCGTGTGCGGAAACTCCGTCGTGGGCAGCACGTCGCGCTCAATGCCGCGCTTGGCGCCCACGAAGTGCGGACGGACGGACGGATTGACGCGCACGAGCGCGCGCGCGATGGCGAGCCCCGGATAGAGGTGACCACCGGTGCCTCCACCGGCGAACCAGACGGGAATCGGCGCGCCCGGCACCGGCGCGCTACGCACGCCCGGCGGCCGTGGCCATGCCCGGCGCCGCGCGCGTGGGATCGGTGGCCGGCTCGCCGTGCACGCGCTCGGGCGCGCTGCCGATGTTCACGAGAATGCCCGTCATCAGGAGCGAGAGCAGCAGGTTGGAGCGCCCGTACGAGATGAACGGCAGCGTCAGCCCGGTGGTGGGCAACAGCCCGATGGTCACGCCAAGATGGAGATAGGCGGTGGACACCATCGTGAAGGTGAGTCCGACCGCCATCAGCTTCTGGAACGGCGTGCGCGCCTGCGCGGCGATGCGGAAGCCCAGCCAGCCGTAGGCGGCGTAGAGCAGCGTCACGCCGGCGATGCCGACAAACCCCCATTCCTCGCCGATGTTGCCGCCGATAAAATCGTTGTAGGGCAGCGGCAGAAATCCGAACTGCTGGCGTCCCTCGCCGTATCCGACGCCGAACAGCCCGCCCGATCCCACGGCGATGAGCGACTGCTGCAGCTGAAAGTTCACTTTCTGGTGCACGGCGCTCGCGTCCGTGAAGCCCAGTACGCGCTCGAGCACGTATTGCAGGCGCTGCACCTGGCTCCAGATGATCGGCACGGAGATGACGCCGAGAAAGACGAAGTGCCCGATGCGCACGCCGCCGGCAAACAGAATGACGCCCATCACGAGTACGTAGTACACGGCGATCGACAGGTCGGGCTCGGCGGCGGCCAGCGCCCCGAGCACCCCGATGACCAGCAGGATCGGCAGCAGCCCCTTGCCCAGGTGCCGCAGCTGGTCGCCCTTCTTCACCGTCAGCATCGCCGTCCAGACGATGACGGCCAGCTTGGCGTACTCGGACGGCTGGATGGAGCCGCCGAAGAGGAAGCGGCGCGAGCCGTGAATGGCTGGCGCGATGCTGCGCGTGAAGGGCAGCACGCACAGCGCCATCAGCACGATGGCACCGGCCATCAGCAGCCACGCGCGATCGCGCCACCATTCGGCGTCGACCTTGGCCGCGAGCATGAACAGCAGGGCGCCGACCCCGGCGCCGGTGAGCTGGCGGACGAGGAAGTGCGTGCTTGGAGCCCCCGACTGCATGGCGACGATGGCGCTGGCGCTGTATAACGTGGCCAGGCCAAAGGCGAGCAGCGTCGCCGTGAGCATGACCAGCGCGCGCGCCTCGACGGACATGCGCCAGCGGTTGCGCGCGGCGCTCGGGCGCGCCGCGCTCGGGCGCGCCGCGCTCGCGCGGGCCGCCGTTGGGCGCGCGGACGCCGCCGGATACGCGCGTGCCGTCACGAGGGCTGGCGCGCGAGCAGGCGGAACGCCTCGCCGCGCGCTTCGTAGTTGGTGAACATGTCGAAACTCGAGCAGGCGGGGGCCAGCAGCACCGTGTCGCCTGGCTCGGCGGCCGCGCGTGCACGTTGCATGACGTCCTCGAATGACGATCCGCAGCGTTCCAGCGGCACGCGCCCCTGCAGGTCGTGCGCAATCAGCGCCTCCGCCTCGCCGTACGCGATCACCAGCTTGGCGTGCGCCCGCAGCGGCTCCACGAGCGCCGTGTACGGCTCGCCCTTGTGCTTGCCGCCGAGCAGCACCACCGTCGGTTGCGTCATGGCCTCGACGGCCACGCGGGCGGAGGTCACGTTGGTGGCCTTCGAGTCGTTGATCCAGCGCACGCCGCCGACGTCGGCCACCAACTCCAGCCGATGCGGCAGCCCGTGAAACGTCAGCACGGCCTCGGCGAGCGCGGCGCGCGACGCGGGCGCCTGCAACGCCGGGTCGCCCACCATCACCGCCAGCACGGCGGCCAGCGTGTTCTCGACGTTGTGCCAGCCCAGCAGCGGCAAGGCCGCGCGCTGGAGGAATGGCTGCTTGAACAGCACCAGCGCGTCCGTGCCCGCGTCATAGTGCGCGACCGCGTGGCGGTCCGTGCGCGAGAAGGCGTGGCGCGCCCCCGCGGCGCCGGTGCCAAGGTCGCGCGCCAGCCGATCGTCCGCGTTCACCACCCAGCGCGACTGGCGCGTGGCATTGCGGTACAGCAGCCGCTTGTCGTCGTAGTACGCCTCGACCGACGGGTACCGGTCGAGATGGTCCGGGCTCAGGTTCGTCAGCACGCCCACGGTCGGCGCGATGCCGGGCGTGTCGTGCAACTGGAAGCTCGAGACTTCCAGGGCAATCCAGTCGGGGCGCGTGGGCAGCAGCGCGATGTCGCTCAGCGCCAGCCCGATATTGCCCGCCGCCACGGCGTCCCGTCCGAGCGCACGCAGCAGGTGTGCCACGAGTGCCGTGACCGTGCTCTTTCCATTGGTGCCCGTCACCGCGATGTACGGCACGTCGCGCAGGGCATGCAGGGCCACCTCGAGCTCGCCGACGATCGGCACGCCGGCGGCGCGCGCAGCAGCCAGCGGCGGCGCGTCGGGCGGCACGCCCGGACTCGCGACCACGAGCGTACACGCGGCAATGCGCGCCAGGTCGTGCGTCCCCGCGTCCGCCGCCACGCCTGCACGGCGCAGCGCATCCGCCGCCTGCGCCACCGCCGCCCCCGCGCTCGCGTCGGACGCGTAGACGCGTGCTCCTTCACGTGCGAGGAGCCGGGACGCAGCGAGCCCGCTGCGTCCCAGCCCGATGACGGCGATCTCGCCGTCGCGCGCCAGCAGCGTGTCGATCACCGCAGCTTGAGCGTGCTCAGGGCCAGGAAGGCGCACAGGATGCCGAGAATCCAGAAGCGCACGACGACCTGCGTCTCCGGCCAACCCGAGAGCTCGAAGTGATGGTGCACGGGCGCGCGCCGGAAGACACGGTGTGCGCGAGCGAACTCCAGCCCGTACCGGCGCTTGCGATACTTGAACACGTAGCGCTGCGCCATCACGGACGCGGCTTCGGCCACGAACACACCGCCGATGATGAGCACCAGGAACTCGCTCTTCAGCAGGATCGTCACCGCACTCAGCGCCCCGCCGAGCGCCAGCGACCCGGTGTCGCCCATGAAGACCTGCGCCGGATGGCAGTTGTACCACAGGAATCCGACGCATGCGCCGAACACCGCGGAACAGAAGACCGTCAACTCGCCCGCGCCGCGGAGGTAGAAGACCAGCAGCGCCTGGCTGGTGTCGTAGCGCCCCATCACGTACGCGAAAATCGCCAGCGTCGCGATGGCGATGGCCATCAGCCCGGTGGCGAGACCGTCGAGGCCGTCGGTGAGGTTCACGGCGTTGCTGAAGCCCGTCATCACGAACGTCACGAACGCCACATAGAGCAGGCCGAAGGCGGGCACGATGAGCACGTACTTGTAGAACGGCAGCGTGGTCGACGCCCCGGGCAGCGTGCTGATCGGGAACTTCCAGAGGTACAGGCCGAGCGCGAGGCCGATGGTCACCTGCCCGGCGAGCTTGTAGCGCTCGACCAGGCCGGTGTTCTCGCGGCCCTCGCGCTTCTGCTTGAGCTTGAGGTAGTCGTCGAGGAAGCCGATGCCGCCCATCCACAGCGTCACCGCCAGCGCGATCCAGACGTACTTGTTGTCCAACCGCATCCAGAGGAGCGTCGGGAGCAAGGTCGCCACGAGGATGATCAGCCCGCCCATGGTCGGCGTCGTCCCCTTGCCCGCGTGCGAGTCGGGCGTGCCCGCGCGCACCACCTGGTGCAGCGCCATGTGGCGCAGGCGGGCGATGATCATCGGCCCGAACACGAACGACAGCAGCAACGCCGTCACCGCGGCGCCGGCGGACCGGACCGAGATGTAGCGAATGACGTTCAGCGGACTGAACAGGTCGCGCAGCGGATAAAGAAACTCGTACAGCATCAGGCGGTGGGCTTGGCCCAGGCTGTGAGGTATGGCACGAGGCGTTCCAGGCGCACGCCGCGCGAGGCCTTGAGCAGGATCGCCGCGTCGGGAGCGAGCCGCAGTTGAAGGACGGGCCACAGGTCGTCCACGTCACCGGCCGTCACCACGCGTGCATCCCCGGCCCCCTCGAGCTGCAGCGCCGCCTGGAACTCGCCGATGCCGGCGATGACGTCGGCGCCGCCGGCCAGCGCCGCGCGCGCGACCTCGCGGTGCATCTGCGCCGAGGCCGGCCCGAGTTCGCGCATCGTGCCGAGCACCACCACGCGCTGGCGTCCCGCGCCCACCGCCGCCAGCAACGCGAGGGCCGCGCGCGCCGACCCGGGGTTCGCGTTGTATGCGTCGTGCAGCAGCAGGGCCGCGCTCAGCGGCTCGACCGCCGAGCGCATCGGCGGCTGCGGCATGCCGGCGATGCCGGCGGCGGCGGCGGCCAGCGGAATGCCGAGTTCGCGCGCCGTGGCCAGCGCGAGCATCGCGTTGCGCAGGTTGTGCTCGCCGCGCAGGGGCACCTGTACGCGAACGCCCTCGAGCTCGAGCCATCCGGAACCGTCGGCGAGCAGGCCATGGGCCGTTGCGGCCACGTCGCCCGCATCGAGTCCGGCCGTCACCACGCGGCCCGCGCGACGACGCGCCTCGGCCACCAGCGCCGGTTCGCTGGCCGGCACCACGGCCAGATCGGTCTCGTCGAACAGCGACGACTCTTCGGCCAACACGCCCGCCAGATCACCGAGTCCTTCCAGGTGCTCTTCCTGGATGCAGGTCACCACCGCCACGTCCGGCGCCACGATGTCGCGCAGCAGCGGGATCTCGCCGGGCTGGTTGGTGCCAACTTCCACCACCGCGCAGTCGGCGCCGACGGGCAGCGACAGCAGGGTCAGCGGCGCGCCCACCTGGTTGTTCAGGTTGCCCTCCGTCGCGTGCACGCGATACTGGGCCCCGAGGGCGGCGAGCAGTAGTTCCTTGGTGGACGTCTTGCCGTTGGAGCCGCCCACGGCAATCACCGGCAGCGTCCACGCGGCCCGATAGAAATGCGCGAGGGCGCCGAGCGCGTGCAGCGTGTCCTCCACCGCGAAGACCGGCACGCCGAGGCCCGCCGCGCGCGCGGCATCGTTCACCACCAGCGCCGCGGCACCCGTCGCGACCGCCTCCGCCAGGAAGTCGTGCGCATCGAAGCGCTCGCCCTTGAGTGCGACGAACAGGTCGCCCGCCGCCAGCGAGCGGGTGTCGGTGGTGACGGCGCGCAGCGCGGCATCGGTGGCGCCAAACCGCGGCAGGTCGAGCGCCTGCGCCACACGGGCGAGCGTCCAGAACTCAGGGCGCATGCGTCAGCCAGCTCCGAGAAGGTCGCGCACGATTTCGGCCTCGTCGAACGGATACTGCGTGTTCCCGCGAATCTGGTAGGTCTCGTGGCCCTTGCCCGCAAGCAGCACCAGGTCACGCGCCGGGTCGGCCATGGCAATGGCGGCGGCGATGGCGGTCCGGCGATCCTCGATGCGCTCGTAACTCCCCGGCGGCAACGCGGCGCAGATGTCATCCAGGATGCGTTCGGGATCCTCCGTGCGAGGATTATCGCTGGTCACCACCACGTGGTCGGCCAGGCGGTGCGCCACCTCGGCCATCATCGGGCGCTTGCCGACGTCGCGGTCGCCGCCACAGCCGAAGAGCGCAATGAGCCGCCCCGGCGTGAACGGGCGCAGCGCCCGCAGCGCGCGCTCCAGCGCGTCCGGCGTGTGCGCATAGTCACGCAGCACCGTTGGGTGCTCGCTCAGGATCTCGAGCCGCCCCGGCACCTGCGGCAGCGTGCTGAGTCGCGCCGCGGCGGTTGCGACGTCGAGTCCGAGCGCCAGGGCCGCCGCCGCCGCGCCCAGCGCGTTGGCCACATTGAAGTCGCCAATGAGCGGCAAGTCCACCGGGGCGCGCACGCCGCCGCGCACGCTGCCGCGCACCAGCACCCAGCGGCTTCCGCGCGGATGGAACTCCAGTTCCTCTGCACGGACGTCGGCGTCGGCCGACGTGACACCGAAGGTCATCCGGCGCGGTGCGTCCGGCAGTTCGCGCCAGGCCGGATCGTCGGCGTTCGCGACGACGACACCGGCCGGGCCGAGGTGACTCACCAGCTGCGCCTTCGACCAGAAGTACGCCTCCATCGTGCCGTGGTAATCGAGATGGTCGCGCGTGAGGTTCGTGAAGACCGCCGCGGCGAACGCGAGCCCCTCCACGCGCCGCTGGTCAAGCGCGTGGCTTGACGTCTCCAGCGCGACGCTCCGGACGCCGGCGTCGAACAACGCGCGCAGCACCCGCTGCAGTTCGATCGGCCCGGGCGTCGTCAGCCCCCCGCCGCCCGGCAGCGGCTCCCCCGCACTGCCGACCAGCACGCCGAGCGTGCCGATGCTCGCGGCGCGGGCGCCGTGCGCCCCGGCGGGCGCCCCGACGGCTCCGGCGGCTCCGGTGGCTCCGGTGCCGCCGTCCAGCAGGTGTCGCAGCATGCCGACGGTGGTCGTCTTGCCGTTCGTGCCCGTGACGGCGACCAGGGTCATGCGCGATGCGGGCTCGCCGTAGAAGGCCGCCGCCGCGAGGGCGGCGGCACGACGTCCGCCGTGCACCACGAGCGCCGGCAGCGACGTGGCGCTCGCGTCCTCGACGATCGCCATCGCGGCCCCCGCCTGCTCGGCGGCGGCGAGGAAGGCATGGCCGTCGCGCTGTGTGCCGCGAACCGCCACGAACGCCCCCCCGCGCGCGACGGCGCGCGAGTCGTCCGTGATGCCCGCCACGCGCTCGGGCAGGACGCCGCGCCGCTCAATCAGCAAGCCGGCGCGCTCGAGCGCGTCGGCCATTTGCGACACCGATCCCGAGCGGCTCACTTCGTGAGCTCCACGGTCACCCGGCTGCCCGCCGGCGCCATCACGCCGGCCGCCGGCCACTGAGCGCCGCTGGTGCCGTGGATGCCGCGGGAAAATCCGACACGGAACCCGGCCCGATGCAGCGCGCGGGCCGCGGCCCGCGACGAGAGCCCGCGCACGTTCGGCACCGCGCGCGACCCGGCGACGATGCGCGCCGGACGCGCCGTGTGCTCCAGCGAAATCTCGACCGGCACGCTGCCGGCGCTCTCCGTCACCAGCGTGGTCCCGGCCGGCGGCACCTCCGCGTCGGCGACGCGCGGCGTGGCCGGCTGGTTCGCGGCCGCCCGCTGCGGCGCGTTCGCGAGGCCGCGCCGGTCGAGCGCGGCGTCGCGCGCAGCGATGGCCGCCTCGAGAATCGTCTTCGTCACCGGCGCCGCCGCCTTGCCGCCGTAGATCGACTTTCGCGGATTGTCGAGCTTCACGAGGATGACGATCTGGGGGTCGTCGGCGGGGAACATCCCGACGAAGCTGGCCTTGTAGACCCCTGTCAGGTACCGCCCGTGCTCGGCGACCTTGGCCGTCCCCGTCTTCCCCGCCACCTCGAACGTCGCCAGCGACGTCCCCTCGGCGGTGCCGCCGTCCACGACGCTCTTCAACAGCACGCGCATGGTCCGGGCGGTCGCCTCCGACATCACGCGCCGCACGACGCGCCGTTCGTGCCGGTACTCCACCGTGCCGTCGGCGGCGCGGATTTCCTTGACGAGCGCGGGCTGCAGCAGCTCGCCGCCGTTGGCGATGGCGGCGTAGGCGGCGGCCAGCTGCATCGGCGTCACCATCACCTCGTAGCCCATGGCCAGCGACGCCGGCGAGCGCGACGACCACTGCGACGGCGGGTAGAGGCGCCCTGGCGACTCCGTAGGATACGTGATGCCCGTGGGAGCGCCCAGGCCGGCATCGCGCAGGACTTCGAACTGCTCGCGCGCCGACAAGCGTGCCGCGAGTTGCACGATGCCGATGTTGCTCGAGAACTGGATGACTTCCGCCAGCGTGAAGCGCGCCGCCTTGTGGTCGTCCTCGATCACGCGCCCGTCGAGGGTCCAGCGACCGCCGTGCACATCAATGACTTCGTCGACGCGGGCCCGCTTGCGGTCGAGGAGCGCGGCGGCCACGAAGGGCTTGAGCGTGGAGCCGGGCTCGTACGCCTCGGTGAGCGCGGTCACGCCGGTGCTCAGCGGGTCCGCCCGGTGGCTGGCCAGCGCGCGCACCTCGCCGGTGTGCGGGTCGAGGATCACGATGTCGCCGCCGTCGGCGCCCATCTTGCGCACCGCATCCGTGAGCGAGCGCTCGGCGATGTCCTGCAGCCCGGCGTTGATGGTCAGCGTCACGCTGCGCCCCGGCGTTGCCGCCGCGCCCTCCACGCCCGGCGACGCGAAGAGCCGTCCCTTCGAATCCTTCAGGCGCGCGGCCTCGCCCGCCTGGCCGCGCAGCAGCGCATCGAGCGCCAGCTCGATGCCGTCCACCGGCGCGCCGCCGTCCTGTGCCCGCCCAATGATGCGCCGCAGCCCTTCGGACGGCGGCGCCACGCGGTTCATCACCGGCACCGGATGCACGCCGTTGGTCGCGACGATCGCCTCGATTTCCGTCGGTACGAACAAGCCGGGAATCTCGACCCATTTCACGGCCGGGTCATTCACGCGCCGCACCCAGTCGGCTTTCACGCCCACGGCGGCAAGAAGCCGGCCCAGCCGCGCGCGGTCCTTCACTTCGGGCGGCGCGATGTTGAGCCGCACCATCTCGCGGCTCTCGACCAGCACCTCGCCGCCGGCCTCGCGAATGGCGCCGCGCGCCGCGGGCAGCGTCGTCATGTCGACCTGCCGGTCCTTGGCGCGCGCCCGCCACTCCGAGTGGTCGAGCAGTTGCACCTTGGCGGCGCGCCCCACGACGGCCACCGCAAAGAGCAGGAGGCCGGCGTGGATCAGGCGCGAGCGGTCAGCGAGCGGCCGCACGCGCCGGCGCTGCCGCCGGACGTTGCAGGGTGACCACAATGCTGTCGCTCGGCACGCGCATGTGCAGGCGCTCCTCGGCGACGCGCCCGAGCCGCTCCATGCTCATGGCCTCGCGAATGTCACGGTCGAGCTGCGCCCGGCGGGCTCGCAGCGCCGCCCGCGTGGTCTCGAGCCGCACAACCTCGCGCGCGCGCTTCACGCCGTACGCCCGGCGCCCGATCACGGCCGACGCCACCACCACAAAGCCGACGAGCAGCAGATAGACCACGGTGCGTCCGCGCAACTCAGCTCTCCCGCCGGAAGGCGCGCAGGTGCGCGCTGCGCGCGCGCACGTTGCGCGCGACCTCGGCCTCGGAGGCCGTCACGGGCTTTCGGGTGAGCAGGGTGCCCAGCGGGCGCCCACGGCAGGTGCACATCGGTTGCTTGGGCGGGCAGACGCACGAAGACGCCCACTCCCGAAGGGCCAGCTTGACCAGCCGGTCCTCCCCGGAGTGGTAGGCGATCACTGCGAGGACTCCCCGCGGGGCCAGTCGGTCACGCAGCACGGGCAGGGCGCGCTCAAGACCGCCCAGCTCGTCGTTCACCGCAATGCGGACGGCCTGAAAGAGCCGCGCGAAGTCCCCCGGCCCGCTGCGCGGACCGAGGACGGCCCGGATGGCGCCCACGAAGTCGTCGCTCACAACGAACGGCCGGTGGCCGCGCCGGCGCTCGACCTCTCGCGCGAGCCGCGCCGCATGGCGTTCGTCCGCGTACTCCCTGAAGATCTGCGTGAGTTCGGGAACCGGCGCCTCGTTCAGCAGGTCGGCGGCGGAGGCGTAGCCGACGTTGTGCGCCGTGCGCTGTTCGCCGTGCGCCGTGCGCCCCGCGCCCCCCGGCGGATGTCCCTCGTCCCGTGTCCCGCCCATTGCCATCCCAAGCGGCGCTCCCTCACGGAAGCTGAAGCCGCGCGACTCGTCATCGAGCTGGTGCGACGAGACACCAAGGTCAAGCAGGATCGCGTCGAATGTGGCGCCAGCCGGCAGCAGGGCGGCGTCCGCATAGTTCCCCAGCACCGCACGGAACCGTCCGGCCGCGGCGGCCGCGGCCAGGCGATCGGCGGCCTCGGCGATGGCCCGCGGGTCGCGGTCAATGCCCGTCACGTCGGCGAGGCCGGCGTCCAGCATGGCGGCGCTGTGCCCTCCCCCGCCCAACGTGCAGTCCAGCGCGCGCGCCGCGCCGGCGAAGAGATCGAGGATCTCGCCGACCAGCACGGGGGCATGGTACGCGGTGTCGAAGCGCGCGGGGGTCATATGAGGTAGACGAGGGAGGAGACGGGGGCGAAACGGGTGAAATGGGCGGGGAAAGGAAGCTCTACGCTCTACGCCGTACGCTGTTCGCCCTCCGAGCCTGCGCGCCGGGAGGAAGCCCAGGCGGCGTTCCGCGTCGAGCATAGCGCGTAGAGCTTCTCGACCCCCTCCGCCCTCGCTCCACGCCCCCGAATTGCAACGCGGGCGACCACCCTGGCCGCCCGCGCTGTCTGTCGTTCTCTGTCGTTCGCTGTCGTTCTCCGTTACTTGCAATACTGCTTCACCATCTGGTCAGCGCCCGTCATGATCTGCGGAATGATCGGCATCAGCTGCGCCACCGCCTGCGGCGCGAAGCGCCCGCCGGAGCTGATGTTCATCTGCGCGGTCATGATGTTGTCCTGCGCCAGCTTGGCGAGGTCACACGACTTCGTTTTGGGCGCATCGCTGACCGCCGCCACGGAAATCTGGAACGACGCCACCGCCAGGATGAACTTCGCCTGGTTCTTGTTCTCCGGGACGGTCAACACCGCATCGGCGAAGGTCACCCACGGCACCACCTTCTGGTTGGCGGCGATGGCCGTGGCGTAGTCCTCGGACGTCTTGCTCTGTTGCGCCTTGTTCAGCGCCTCCTGCCCGCCCTTGAAGAGCCGGTTGCCGATGTTCAGCGCGTAGAGGCCCACCGCCTGGCCTTCCTCGCCGGCCGCCTTCGCGTCCTTCATGGCCGAGAGCGCGCTGTCGGGCTGCTGCATCTCGTCGTACGTCCGCGCAATGAGCATCCGCACGTTCGGCGCCTTCGCGTTGATCGCCAGGATCCGGCGGAAGGTGGCAATCGCCTGCTGCTGCTGTCCGCTCTTCAACTGCTCGGAGCCCAGCGCGGTCAGAAGCGCAATGTTGCTCGGGAACTTCGCGACCGCGCGCGCCGCCATCGCGGCGGCCTTCGCGTACGCGCTGTCACTGTCGTAGGCGCCAATCATCTTCTGGAAGAAGGCGGTGTCGGCCTTCGCCGAATCGATCTTCACCATCTCCTCACCCAGCGCCGTGCCGGCCTTGTAGTCGCCGTCGGCCAGGTAGACCTGGAACCCCTTCTCGAGGAGCTCCATGTCGCCCGGGTTGTCCTTCACCGCCTGCGAGATAATGGGCTTGGCCGCGTCGAACTTGCCGCTCGCGGCGAGGCCGTTGACGACGTCGATGACGAGCCGGCGGTTGGTCGGGTCGGTCGCGAGCAGCTGGATCAGGATTTCGGTCGACTTGTTCATGTCGCCCTTGTCCTTGTACGCCTGCGCCGCGTTGGTCAGCGCCACCTTGCTCTTGTGGTCGTACTTGAGCACCTCGAGCGCCGAGGCGATGACCGAGTCCGGCGACTGCTTGAAGCCCACACGCACCTGCAGTTCGCACAGCCGCGCCAGCGTTGCCTGCGGATAGGCGGCGATGCCCTGCGCGGCGGCGGCGAGCGCCTCGGCCGGTTTGCCGTCGCGGCCCGCCATGTTGCACTTCTTCTCGAACTCCATCTGCTTGAGGGCGTCCTGCACGTTCCGGCTCATCAGCGCGGTCACGCGCGTGATCTTGTCGCCTTCCACGTCGGGCAGCGGCTGCACGAGCGCGGGATCGCGTGTCAGCACGAGCATCGCGGTGAGCTTGAAGCCCGTCGGCGTCTTTTCGACCGAGCCTTCGATGTACTCGTCCGTCCGCAGGAGCTTGGCCAGGCTGTTCATGTCACTGGACGTCAGCGCCTCATCGTACGGATAGCCGGACTGCTCGACGACCGCCTTGTAGTCGGCCGACGAGATCACGGTCAGCAGCCGGAACGGCACGTCGGCGCTGAGTCGGCTGCGCATTTCCTCGGAGGCATTGACCGACATCTTCTTGTCGTTGCTCCGGAACGTGCCGACCACCAACCGGGGGGCGTTCGGGTTCGGCGTGCGGGTGGCCTGCGCCATCGTGAACGCCGGAACGGCGCCCACCAGCAGGGCGGAAACCGCAACAATCGAACGGGCATGGGCTAGCCGAGCCTTCACAGTCATCTCCTCCGAACGGTTGAACCATCTACCCGGCGGCCGTGCTTCCGGTCCGCGCCGACTACCCCATAACCTAATCGAATGGGCGAAGAGGGACTCGAACCCCCGACACCCTGCGTGTAAGGCAGGTGCTCTAACCAGCTGAGCTATTCGCCCCGAGCACCCGTCCCGGGGAACCGCTACCGCGCCAGGATCGCCCGCGGCACGAGCACGCAGTACCCGAGCACCAGCAGGATGGGGGCCACGGTTTCGCCCCCGCGAGCGAGGTCGCCGTAGCCGAACGCCAGCGTCAGCAACGCCGCGCCCCACCAGAGCACCGGACCTGAGATGCGTCTTGCCTGTGAGTCACTCATAAGCGGTTGAGACTAGGCCAGTTGGGGGGTCGTGTCAAGCAACAATAGAGGAGTGGCCGGCACCTTTCATCGAATCCTAATGCTCCCCTGCGTCGCTGCCGTCAAGGGGGGCCTCCCCCAGCAGCGCGGCGAGCGCGCTCGCCCGCTCGCGTTCGGCCTGCTGCGCGTCGGCCGCGCGCATCGCCTCGAGCCGCTTGCGCTGGCGGCCACGCCGCACCAGCCACAGCGGCCCGACGAGCACGACCAGCAACACGGCGACCGCGCTGAGGTCGGTGACGAGCGCCAGTCCCCCGTATCGCCGGCGCGTCCCCTGCTGCCAGCGCGCCTCGAACCCGCTCAGCGTGATGCCGTACGCCTGCCGCACCGCCTTCTCGAGGGAACCCTCGCGCCGCCAATGCTCGAAGAAGAGCGTCAGGCCCCGGGCACGGTCAATAGACGCCAGTTCCGCCACGGCCCGGTACGAGAAGGCGTAGGCCGACTGGGCCGCCGTGGTGCCGCCCGCAAATGACGCATCGAGCTGTGCGAACGTGGGGATGCGCCCGAACGCGATGGCCAGCGCGAAGTTCGTCGCCAGCACGTCGTCGCGCCCCCACTCGCCCGCCGCGTACGACGCATAGCCCTCGTCGAACCAGCGCGGCGGGAGCTCGCCCATCGCCTCGTGGAGCGCCAGGTGCGCCAGCTCGTGGCGCAGCACCTGCATGGCCCCCCCCTCACCGCTGCCGCCCCCCCGATGCCCGTGGAGCACCACGCGCCGCTCCACCACAAAGGCGAACGCGGCGCCCCACTCGGGCGCGCCGTCGCCCGCCCAGCGGCGAAAGGTTGCGTCGTCGGGGGCCACCCAGACCTGCACGCGCACCTGCGGACGGGCCAGTCCCGGAAAGGTGTCGCGCTCCACCGCCGACGCCAGCAGCGACGCGGCCAGCCGCTCGTCCGTGGGGGCGAACAGCACGGTGAACCGGCCGCGCTCGGCGCGCTGCAGGCCGTCGGTGCTCCCCTGCACCTGGCCGGCCGCCGGAGCCACGCCGACCGTGAGCGCGATCGTGAGCGCGACCGTGAGCGCGATCGTGAGCGCGATCGTGAGCGCGATGGCAAGCGCGACCGCGCGCGCGATGGCGCGCACGGCATCCGCGCGCACCAGGCGCCTCAGGACGCGCGTGGCGGCTGTCCCCCGGCGTCCACGGTGGCGAGCACCTCGGCGCACCGCTTGCCCCATGGGTTGAATTTGTTGGCGGCGTGGCCGCTGCTCCATGCCTCGCGCGCTTCGTCGCGCTGGTCGTTGAACCAGTACGCCCGCCCGAGCTCGTAGTACGCCTCGATCAAGTTGGGGCCGATCGCCAGCGTCTTCTGGAAGAACGTCTGCGCGTCCTCGTACATCTCGCGCTCCAGGTACGTCAGCCCGAGGTAGAAGTGCGCGTACAGCGTCGCCTTCTTGTCGTTGTCGAGCCGGATGGCTTTCGACAGGTGCTCGATGGCCTCGCCGAAAATTCGTTTCTTCAGGCAGATGTAGCCCACGTTGATGCGCGCCAGCGCATTCGCGGGCTCGCGCATGAGCACCTTCTGGAAGTTCATCAGCGCGTCGTCATACTTCTCCTGCAGCATCTGCGCCCAGCCCAGCAGCGCCTCGCTCTGCGGGTCGTTGGGCGACAGCTCCAGCGCCCGGTTGAGCGCGGCTTCGGCCGCCTCGTAGTCGCCGAGCGAGAGGCGGCTCCAGCCCTTCTCGATGAACGTCGAGGCGCCGATGTGGTCCGCATGCACCACCGGGCGCTCGGCGTTGAACTCCGGCGCGTTCGTCCCCCCCTGCGCCGCCTTGAACTTGTCCACCAGCCGCTTCACGTCGTCCTTCAGCGCCGACTGCTCCGCCACCACCGCCGAGAGGTCCGCGATGCTCTGCTCGAGCGCCCGGAACAGCCCGATGATCTCGGCCTTGACGGCGTCGCGGTCGCCCACGGCGACCCCCGCGTCGAGCCGCTGCTCGACGGCGGCGAATCGCTCGCGGAACGTATCGGTGGCGGGCGCGGTCACGGCGCCGCCGGCGCGCCGAGGGCGCGCTCGATCTGGAGGCGCTCTGTCGAGGTCAGCAGGTGCGCGACGTCGAGCACGATCAGCACCGACTCGCCATTCCGCACGAGGCCCTTGACGTACGCGCGGGCCAGGCCGCGAAAGAGGGCCGGCGACGCCTCCAACTGCGTCGCGTCGATGGTCGACACCTCCTGCACCGCGTCGACGGTCATCCCGATCCAGTCGTCGCCCACCACGCAGACAACGATGCGCGCCTGGTCGGTGCGCTCACCCGCCGCACCGAACCGGGTCCGCAGGTCAATGATCGGCACCACGCGCCCCTGGTACTCGATCACGCCCTCCATCCACGCCGGCAGGTCCGGCACGGGGCGCGGTTTGGTGAAGCGGAGCACGCGCTCCACGGAAAAGATGTCGGTGGCGAACTGGTCGTCACCAAGGCTGAAGGTCACCAATTGGATTTTGTCGCCGTTCATGTCTCGCTCCGTTCACCCTGCGCCATCAGGCGCGCCACCAGCACGTTCACCCGCACCACGTTCACCAGCACCCCGTCGATCGTGAACACCCCCGCCAGCATCCCGTGCGCGTCGGCCGCCGCGGGCACGCCGCGCACGGTGCCCTCGCCGACCTGCACGATGTCCTCGGCGTCGTCCACCAGCAGCGCCACGCCACGCGCACCGTCGCGAAAGACGAGCGCCGTGCCCGTCTCCTGCCCGCGCCGCACGCCGAAGGCGCTCCCGGCGTCCCAGAGCGGCAGCGTGCGTCCGCGGTGGCGGATCGTGCCGAGCAGGCCTGCGGGCCGGCGCGGCAGCTCGTGCACCGTGGGCGCGTCGAGTGCCTCGGTCACGAGGGCCAGCGCAAAAGCGAAGCGCTCGCTGCCCACCCGGGCCAGCACATGCGCGCTCATGCCGGGTGCCTCAGGGACGCCAGCTGTGTCATGACCGCCGCGGCCACGTCGGCCAGCGCCACCTCGGCGTCCACCACGCCGCAGGCGGCCTTCGCCTCGCGCGGCATGCCGTAGATCGTCGACGTGGGCTGGTCCTGCACCACCGCGCGGCCGCCGGCGGCGCGAATGGCGAGCAGGCCGGCCGCGCCGTCGCGTCCCATCCCCGTGAGCACGACGCCGACGACGCGCTCGCCGAACTCCCGCGCGGCACTCACGAACAGGGGGTCGGCCGCCGGGCGGACGCCGTGGACGGTCGCATCCTCCGTGAGACGCAGCACCGCGCCGCTGCCCGCCGGGGATCCGGCCTCGACGCGCACGTGGCTGCCGCCCGGCGCGATGTAGATGTGGTTCACGCGCAGCCGGTCGCCGTCGGTGGCTTCGCTTACCGGCAGCACGCACAGGTCGCCGAGCCGCCGCGCCAGCCCCGCCGTGAAACCCGGCGGCATGTGCTGCACCACGACGACGGCGGCATCCAGGCTCGCCGACAGTGCCGGCAGCACCTCGGTGAGGGCCCGCGGTCCCCCGGTGCTCGCGGCAATCGCCACGAGGGCCTGCGCCCCCTCGGTGGTCACGCGGGCGCGGTGCGGCGCGGGGCGCCGCGGCAGCATGGGCGCCGCCCGAAGGTTCACGTGCGCGGCGGCCAGCAGCGCCTCGTGGAGGCGCTCCTTCACGCGGCCGAGGTCGACGCGCGAGTCGCGCGGCTTGCGCACGAAATCCACGGCCCCCAGCTCCAGCGCCCGGATCGTGAGGTCCACGTCCCCCTTGGTGTCGAAGGCGCTCAGCACCACCACGGGGCGCGGCA
The DNA here is from genome assembly GCA_038208045.1 of Gemmatimonadales bacterium. Taxonomy (GTDB): domain Bacteria; phylum Gemmatimonadota; class Gemmatimonadetes; order Gemmatimonadales; family Gemmatimonadaceae; genus PNKL01. Next base: position 17,355 of record JBBQZD010000015.1, read on the forward strand.
CCTCGCTCATGATGTACCCCAGCGCGGCGAGCCCGTCGACGACCGGCATCTCCACGTCGAGCGTCACGAGGTCCGGATCGAGCGCGTGAATCTGCTCCAGCGCGTCCTGGCCGTCGCGCGCCGTGCCGATCACCTGGAACTCGGGAAACGACGACACGAGGTCGGCGATGATCGCGCGCATGAACGCACTGTCGTCGACCACCAGCACCGTCGAGCGCCTAGAGGTCACGGTCGCCCTCCTTCCTTGAGCGCACGTGCAGCCGGCCCGTCTGGGTGTCGAGTGTCACCGAGCGGCCGCAGTCGCCGCCGACGGCCTCGCCCACCAGGCGCACCTGCGCCGTGCGGAGCGCCGCGCGCGAGGCCTCGATGTTGCGTTCGCCGATGGCTCCGGCCCCCTCGCGCGTCAGCAGACCGGCGAACAGCGACGCACCGCCGACCAGGCGCGCCGTGATGGGACCCGTCGCCCCGCGTGCGCGCATCTCCCGCAGTAGCAGGGGAACCGCCGTCGCGGGGAACTTGGCCGGCTCGTCCGTCGCGCGCTCGGCACTCCCCGTCGGCAGCAGCACGTGCGCCATACCGCCGATCTTCGTCCGGCCGTCGTACAGCACGATGGCCACGCAGCTGCCCAGCCCGATCGTCACGATCCGGTCCGGCGCGGAGGCCACGGCCCATTCGGCGATGCGCACCTTGTGCTCCGTCACGGCTTCCGGAAGATCCGGTGCCGATGGTCCACGACCTCGAACAGCCGACGCGCTGCGCCCATCAAGGTCTCGACCTTGCCGAGCACCAGATAGCCGCCGGGCGCGAGCGCCTCGTGGAAGCGCGCGAAGAGCTGCTGCTGTGTGGTCGGATCGAAGTAGATGACGACGTTGCGGCACGTGATCAGGTGCAGCGGCCCGGGCGGCGGCGGCTCGTGCAGGAGGTCGCGCCGCTCGAAGGTCACGAGCGCGCGAAGTTCCGGCGTCACCGTCGCCGGGAATCCGGGGGAGAAGTAGCGCTGCCGCAGTTCCGCGGGGGCGTCGCCGAACGCCGTCGCCGGATACGTCGCCGCGTGCGCGCGGTCGAGCGACCCCTTGTCAATGTCGCTGGCGAGGATGGCCAGGCGGCGCAGGCGGTCCACCTCGCCGCGCGCCGTCGCATGGCGGTGAAACAGGGCGGCCAATGAGTACGGCTCCTCGCCCGAGGAGCACCCCGCGCTCCACACGCGCACCCGCGTGACCGGGAGCGCCCAGAGCGCCGGAATCACCGTGCGCGCCAGTCCCTCGTACACGTCGGCGTCGCGAAAGAGCTTGGTGACATTGATGGTCAGCGCGTCGAGCAGCGGCTCCCACTCGGCGGGATCGGCGTCGAGCAGGCGGCTGTACGCGGAGAAATCGGGGACGCCGCGCGCGCGCATGCGCACGGCGATGCGGCGGCGCAGGCAGCCGTCACGATAGCTCGCGGCCCCGAAGCCGCGCTCGCGCGCGATCTTTTCCGTCAGCGCCACGAAGGACGGGTCGACGACGAGCGCGGTCATCACATGCCGCCGCGCACGATGTCGAGGTTCGCGCGAAGCCGCGCGTCGCCGGGCTCGATGGCGAGCGCCGTCTCCCAGCACTGCACCGCCGCCTCCTTCTCGTTGCGCTTGAGGCGGATGTTGCCAAGCTTGCGCCAGACGTCGGCGCCCAGGCGCTCGTTGAATTTCACGGCGCGCTGGAACGACTCCAGCGCATCGTCCAGTTGCCCGTGCCGGTAGTGCAGGTCGCCGAGGTTCTTGTGCAGCTGCGGCAGGCCGGCTTCCTCGTGCACCCCCTTCTCCGCGGCGGTCCGGGCGTCCTCGAACCGGCCCTTGGACTCGTAGGCCACGGCGAGGTTGTTGTAGAGCGTCGCCGAATGCGGATGCGTCTGCGTGCCCTCGGTCAGCAGCGAGATGGCCTTGTCGAGGTGTCCGCCGAGGGCAGCGGCCAGCGCGGAGTAGTGGAACCAGACGGCGGCCGGCGGCCGCTGGCCGAAGAGCGGCCGCGCCGTCATCAGCGCGGCATCCGCCTCCTGCACGTTGCCTGCGCGCAGGTGCAGCACGCCGAGGCCCATCATCACGCGCGGGTCGAGCCCGCCGCCGCGTCGCACGGCCTCGTCGAGCGCCTCGCGCGCCTCGGTGGTGCGGCCCATCTGCTCCAGCGCGAGGGCGTAGTTGTGCAAAATCGCAGGTTTCGCGAGCCGTGAGGACGCGACGTCCTCGTAGTCGGCCACGGCCTCCGCGAACTTGCCCTGGCGCAGGTGCACCATGCCGAGGTAGCAGCGCGCCGGCGCGTCCGTGGGCCGCAGCTCGAGCACGCGGCGGAATTCGCGCACGGCCTCGTCGAGCATGCCGGCCTTGTAGAACGCCACCCCGAGGTTCCGGTGCTCCTCGATGCGGGCATCGGGTGCATCGGCTTCGGCCGCCTTGGTCGACTTGCCGACGCGATGCAGGAAGCCCGCCGTCACGAGGCCGTACAGCGCCTTGCCCACCTCGAACTCCACCAGGCCGGTCTCGTCCACGAGCGTCGCCACGTCCCGCCGGCCGTCAATGAGCGGCACCACCGTCTCCTGCTCGGTGGTCAGCGCCACGCCGCTCTCGGCGAGCCGGCGGCGGTCGAGCTCGAACACGATGTCGAACGTCGGGATTTTCTTCTCGATCAGGCTCCACTCGTCGACACGGCGCGCCCCCTCGAGCAGTAGCGACTCGGGGTTGATCGTCACGAGAAAGTCCTGCTCTTCGGGGCGGATGTCCGCCTCGAAGTTGAACGTCCCCTGCGTCCACGTGAACAGGAAGTAGACCGCTTCCTCGATCTGCAGGCGGATCTGCCGGTTGAGGTCGTCGCGCGACAGCAGTCCGAGATCCACCAGGATCTCGCCGAGGCGCTTCTCGCGCTCGGTCGCCTGCGCGGCAATGCCTTCGTCGAGCTGCGCCTGCGACAGCACGCCGCTCTTCACCAGGATGTCGCCCAACCGGTCGCGGCGGTTCACGATGGCCGCGTACGAGATCTTTCCCTTGTCGAAGTAGATCGAGCCGAAATTGTTGCGGTGCGTCACCGACAGGCAGCCGGACTTCTTGCCCATCGAGAGCAGCTGCAGGACGTCGGGAAGGCTCGCTTCCTTGAGGCTGCCGCGAATGGCCATCTAGCGGATCTCCTCGATGAGGCGCGCGCCGATATCGGGCCAGTCCCACACCGCCTTCTCCGCGTCCAGGAACGGCTCCGCCGACGGGATGACCGGCACCATGCTCGGCGTCGGCATGGTCGGCGCCGGGCCGCCCAGCTCGCGGCGCACGACCTCCACGGAGATCGGCACGCCCTGCACATCCGACGCCGCGCACAGCCGGTGCACCACGCCAATGATCTCCCGCACGCTCTGCACCGGGTGCTCGCCCAGCACGCGCAGCACGTCCTCGCCGGGCGCGCGTCCGGCGTCCTGCAGGAAGCGCGCGAAGAGACGTTCGCGCAGCGGCCGGTCGGGCGACTGGATGGGCACCACCAGACCGCCCTCGAACCGCGACCGCAGCCGCGCCTCGAGATCCGTGATGTCGGCCGGCACGCGGTCGCTCGTGAGGATCACCTGCTTGTGCGACTCGATGAGCGCGTTGAAGACGGTGAAGAACTCCTCCTGGGTCCGCTCCTTGCGGCCGAGGAACTGGATGTCGTCCACGATCAGCGCGGCGACGGAGCGGTACCGCGCGCGCCACGGCTCCACCGTGCCCTTCTGCACGGCCTCCACGAGTTCCTCGACCAGCTGTTGCGCGTTCACGCAGGCCACCGACCCGGCCTCGTCGCGCCGTGCGGCGCGCGCCACCAGGGCGTTGCCGATGGCATTGGCGAGGTGCGTCTTGCCCACGCCGCTCGGCCCGTACAGCACCAGCGGGTTGTAGCGCAACGCCGGTTCGGCGACGACGGCATCGGCCGCATGCACCGCCATCTGGTTTGAGGCGCCGATCTCGAAGCCCTCGCGCGAGAAGGCCGGACTCGGGCCCTGCGCGGGAGTGCCGCCCGCGAGCGCCCGCTCCACCAGGTCCTCGGCCTCGAGCATGCGCTCGGGATCGCGGAACACGGCGTGCCCGACGAGCGACGGGTCCACTTGCCGCGCCTGCCGCTCGAGGTTGCGCAGGTGATCCACCGCGGCGCTGAAGGTTCCGGTGAGACCCGACACGTCGGGTGCCCGCGGCAGGTCGAGCGCCCGCTCGAGCACGGCCGTGCGGTAGCCCTCGGCCTGCCAGTAGGCGATGGCCTCGCGCAGCCGTCCGCGCCACGACTCCACGTGCTGCTGCACCACCACCTGCACGTCGCTCAGGAAGCTGTCGAACTCCCCCGTCTTGAGTTGCGGCGTCGGCCGCGACTGCCGTGCGGCCAGCGGCGCCAGCGCGGCCTGCAGCTCCGCAATGTCCCGGTACTCGCGCTTCGCCAGGTCGTCCACCACGTCCGGCGCGACGGACAGCCCCTCCTCGGAAAGCAGGCGGCGCAGGATGGCCGCCCGCGTCTCGTAGTCGGGGGCCGCGACGTCCACCTGCAGTCCCTGCGACACGATGCGCAGCAGCGCCTCGTCGAAGTGCTCGATGTCGGACGGCGGCCGGTCGGCGCTCAGCACCACCTGACGGCCGCTCTCCACCAGCGCGTCGACGATCTGGGCGAGGTTCACCTGGGCCGCCGGATGTCCCTCCAGGTCCTGCAGGTCGTCCATCAGCAGCGCGCCCGCCCGCTGGAACCCGGCCAGGAAGGCGTCGAGCTGGCCCGACGCGAACGACCCGGCGTGCGCGGACGCGAAGTGCGCGCCGTCCTCGCGCTGCACCTCGAGGTCGGGCCAGTGGGCGGCCAGGTGCTCTGCCACTGCCCCCAGCAGGTGCGATTTGCCGAGTCCGTGGGCGCCGTAGATGAAGAGCGGATTGTACGTCGAGCCCGGCGAGTCGGCTACGGCGCGCGCCGCCGCCGCCGCCAGCCGGTTGTTGGCCCCGACGACGAAACGCTCGAAGGACAGGCGCCGCTCGTCCACTAGCCGGTTCCCGCAGTCGCGCTCAGGCGCCGCAGCACCAATTCCGAGATGCCGCGCAGCGTCTCGAACACGCCGCTGCCGTGCAGCGCGTCGGCTGCGAAGGCCGGCACGCTGCGAAAGTTCAGCGCATCATCGAGCGTCGTCACGGGCAGGATCAGGTCACCGGGAAGGTCGCGCTTGTTGTACTGGATCACGAGTGGGATGGCGCGTGCGTCCACGCCGTGATCGGCAAGGTTGGCGTGCAGGTCCTGCATGCTCTCGACATTCTCGTCGAGCTGCCGCGACTGGCTGTCCGCGACGAAGACGACGCCGTCCGCACCCTGCAACACGAGCCGGCGCGTGGTCTGGTAGTACACCTGGCCCGGCACCGTATACAGCTGAAAGCGCGTGGTGAAGCCCGAGATCATGCCAAGATCGATCGGCAGGAAGTCGAAGAACAGCGTGCGGTCGGTCTGGGTGGCCAACGACACCATCTGCCCTTTCCGGTCGGCCGGCACCTGACCGTAAATGTAATGCAAGTTCGTCGTCTTTCCGGACCGACCCGGACCGTAGTAGACGATCTTGCACGTGATTTCGCGCGTGGCGTAGTTGACCAGACTCACGGGACGGTGGGAAGAGGCATGGGTGACGGACTACGCACGCCCGAACAGCTGGGCGAGGTTGCGATTGAGGTCGCGCTCGAAATCCTCGGCGAGCGCCGCCGGCGTTCCCGCCGTCGCGGACGGCGCGGCCGCCGCGACACGGGTCTTGAACTCCTCCAGAAAAAGCTGCACCAGCCCGAGCGAACTTTCGCGATCGAACACCGCCAGCAGCAGCAGCACGCCCGATTGCGACGGAATCGCGCCCAGGAAGACTTGCCGGTCGCGGCCGGTATAATGCAAGGCCGAGAACGGCTGGCCCTCGAGCATGCGTCCCAGCTCCGACGACGAGGCGTGGATGGCCGACGCCAGTGCGCAGGCCGACATGACGTCGATGGAGCGGGCAAACCCGTACTGTCCCATCACCTGCCCGCTGGGATGCAGCAGGACCGCGATCTCCACGCGGGCATCGTCCACGAAGTGCTTGAGCGGCGACTCCACCCAGCTGGCCACGACCGAGAGTCTCATGGCAGCTGCTCCACCGCGCGCAGCAGCTCCACGCGCACCATGCCGACGTTCACGCGCGGCTCGCAGACCACGATGATCACCAGCTCCTCGGCGCCGGCCGCGCAAACCCGCCCCTGCTCGGCCGTCAGCTCCAGGAATCCGGTCGCGCCGAAGCCCGCCGCGGCCGCCGAGCGGCGCGCCTTGCGATACAGTGACGCCGACAGCGCGGCAAAGGCATTGCCGTTGACGCCGATCTGCAGGGTGGACTCGACGATCATGCCGTCGTCCACGCCCACGATCATCGCGCCCAGCACGCCGCGATGGCGGATGAGCGACTCGGTGACTTGCGCGAAGGGCGACGCCATCAGCTGCGCTCCACCCAGTCGAGCGCGCGCTCGAGCGCACGCTCGAGCACGCGCCGCACGAACCCCAGCGGGATCGGACGCGCCGCGGCGACCAGCAGCACCCCGTCCTGGCTCGGCGCCATCGCCACCGAGGCGGCCTCGGTCTCGAAGACGATCTGGCGCCACTGCCCGAGACCCAGATGGCGCATCGCACGGCCTGCTTCGTCGCTGATGCCCGACAGCTGTGCGCCGATGTCCGCCGCCACATCGCGCCCGTCCGCCGCGACATAGCGGCCGGCGAGCACCAGCCCGTCGCCGTCGAGCAGCAGGGCCGCGCTGCGCTGCCCTTCCAGCAGGTCGTCGAAGACCGCGCCGCTGTCCGCCTCCGGCGATCGCAGCTCGTACGGCAGCCCCGTCGTCGGACGCCCGATGCCCGCCACGGCGCCAACCACGGCGCCAACCACGGCGCCAACCGCGGCGCCGGCTGGCGGCGAACCCGTGCCCCGCGCGTCGGGGGCCGGCGACAGAGGTGACGGCTCCGGACTCGTCGTGGTCGCCGACTCGAGCCCAGCCGAGACGGCCGATCGCTTCACCGGCATCGTGGCGCGCTCGCTGGCGTCCGTGCGCTGCCGGAGCGCGTCGCGCACCGTCTCCAGCGCCACTGCCAGCGTCGGATCCCCCGGGTCGGCCGCCAGCGCCGCACCCAAGTGCGCCGCCGCCTCCTCCAGCCGACCCAGCTGGAAGCAGACGAACCCCAGTCCCTTGCGCGCGCCGCCGTGCAGCGGCTCGAGCCGCAGCACCTGCTCCCACCCGGCAATGGCATGATCCAGGTCGCCGCGGTCCGCCGAGATGCGGGCCAGCAGATCGTGCGCGTCCGGCACCAGCGGATGCCGCTCGGCGCCACGCATCGCGACGCGCAGGGCGACGTCGAGTTCGCCCCGCCGGCGCAGCGCCTCCCCGAGCGGCAGGACGATGAGGCTCGACGGATCGGCCGCGAGCGCCTCGCTCATGGTGCGGATGTCGTCAGAGGCCATGGAGCCGCTCCAAGGCAGAGACGAGCCGTTCCGTGGCCGCGATGCCGTCGCGCACGGCGGGCGCGTCGGCGTGATCGGCGTGCCGGTCGAGGTACTGCCGCCAGGCCTGCAAGGCCTCGTCGAAGCGGCTCTCGCGTGCCGCCGCCAGTCCCTGCCGGACCAGCGCGAGCGCCGGCCCGTGCTGGTCCGGCTGCGCGTCGCGAGCCGTCGGGGAGACGCGGGAGTGCCGGTCCGCCTGCCGCAGGCGCACCACCCCGGTGCTCACGAGGCCATAGACCACCTTGGCGACGTCGAAATCGCTGCGCCCCACTTCCAGCGCGATGCGCCGGAGGTCCCGCGCGCTGTCGATCATCGTCAGCACCTCCCACTCGCTCGGCAGCAGGTCGAGCTGTCCCGCGTGGCCCTCAGCCACCTCGGCAAACTCCGGAATCACCTCGAGCGACGGCACGCGATCAGCGATCCGCGACCATTCGTCGATGCGGCGCGCCGCCGCCATCAGCACCGACTCCGTCGAAATCGCCACCGACGGCTTGTCCGGAA